>NZ_DAMDLU010000024.1:0-26106 GCF_032084865.1 Microbacterium sp. | reverse complement strand
GAGCCACGCCTGCCAGCCTCCGTCGAGCACGCGCACGTCGAGGCCGGCACGTCGCAGTGCCCACCAGGCGCGTGACGCCGGCAGCATCCGGTCGTCGTCGTAGACCACCACGGGCACGCCCCGGCGGACTCCCCATCGGCGTGCGGCCGCGGCGAGCGCCGCGTCGGCTGGCAGCGGGTGCCTGCCCTCGTGCGGTTCGCCGTGTCGGGTCAGGTCGCGTTGGACGTCGATGAACACCGCACCGGGGATGTGTCCGGCAAGGTACTGCTCGTGACCGTCGGAGCGCCCGAGCGCCCAGCGGACGTCGAGCACGTGAGTCCGGGCGAGCTGTTCGCGCAGCTCGGTGGCGGAGATGAGCGGATGCATGGCGTTCTCCTCCTGTCAGGGGACGATGTGGCCACCGACGCGGAACAGCTCGTACCACTCGGCGCGGGTGAGCTCGATGTCGGCACCGGACGCGGCATCCGCGACCCGCTGCGGCGTGGTCGTGCCGAGCACGACCTGCATCCGCGCCGGGTGACGGGTGATCCACGCCGTGGCGATCGCCGTCGGGGTGACGTCGTACGTCGCCGCGAGCCGGTCGATGACCGCGTTGAGCTCGGCGTAGCGCGGATTGCCGAGGAAGACGCCGTCGAAGAACCCGGCCTGATAGGGCGACCAGGCCTGCACCGCGATGCCGTTGATGCGGCAGTAGTCGACGATGCCGCCGCCGTCGAGGACGACACTCTGCTGCTCCCCCATCATGTTCGCCGCGATTCCCTGCGCGATGATCGGCGAGTGCGTGATCGACAGCTGCAGCTGGTTCGCGACGAGCGGCTGGGTCACCGCGGTGCGCAGCACGTCGATCTGGCGGGGCGTGTGGTTCGAGACGCCGAACGCGCGCACCTTCCCGGCGGCTTCCAGCTCGTCGAATGCTCGGGCGACCTCGTCGGGCTCGACCAGCGCATCCGGGCGGTGCAGCAGCAATACGTCGATGTAGGAGGTTTGCAGCGCCTTCAGCGACCCCTCGACCTGGGCCATGATGTGCTCGTACGAGAAATCGAACATCTGCTTCGACGGCACGATGCCGCATTTGGTCTGCAGCACGATCTCCTCGCGCTCGGCAGACGAGAGCTGCAGGGCGGCCGCGAAGCGGTCTTCGCAGACGTGCATGGCGCCGCCGTAGATGTCGGCGTGGTCGAAGAAGTCGATCCCCGCACCGCGGGCGGTGTCGTACAGCTCGCGCACCTCGGCATCCGTCTTGTCGGTGATGCGCATCATTCCCGCGATCACGGCGGGTGCGGTGCGGCTGCCGAATGGGATCGTCTTCATCGTTCCTCCTGAGGTCGCTGACCACGCTACCGGCCTGCGGCAGTGGCGTCATCGGCCGCGCCGAGATGCGGTCGCGGCGCTAACGTTGCTTGCATGAGCGCACCGATCGACCCCACCTCCACGTCCGCCTGGGCTGAGCTGTCGGCCATCCGGGACTCGTTCTCGCCCGACTTGCGCGGCTGGTTCGCCGACGACGCGACGCGGGTCGAGCGCCTGTCGCTGCCGCTCGCAGACCTGCACGTAGACCTGTCGAAGAATCTCGTGACCGACGAGATCGTGGCCGCGCTGGTGCGTCTGGCCGAGCAGACCGGGGTCGCCGAGCGCTACGCCGCGATGCTCGAGGGTCAGCACATCAACACCACCGAGGACCGCGCTGTGCTGCACACGGCGCTGCGTCGCCCGGAGAGCGTGTCGCCGGCACTGGTCGTCGACGGACAGGACGTGGATGCCGATGTGCAGGAGGTGCTGTCGTCGCTGTCGGCGTTCGCCGATCGGGTGCGCTCAGGCGACTGGCTCGGCATCACCGGCAAGAAGGTGACGCACGTGGTGAACATCGGCATCGGCGGGTCGGACCTCGGGCCGGTGATGGTCTACGAGGCCCTCAAGCCCTACGCCGATGCCGGGATCGAGGCGCGCTTCGTGTCGAACATCGACCCGACCGACATCGCGCAGAAGACCGCCGATCTCGACCCCGAGACGACGCTGTTCATCGTCGCCTCGAAGACGTTCACCACACTCGAGACGCTCACGAATGCGCGCCTCGCGCGCGAGTGGCTATGGTCGGGTCTCCAGGCATCCGGCGTGATGGAAGACGACGACGCGAGCCGCAAGAACGCCGTCGCGCACCACTTCGTGGCCGTCTCGACCGCACTCGACAAGGTCGAGGCGTTCGGCATCGACCCGAAGAACGCCTTCGGATTCTGGGACTGGGTGGGCGGTCGCTACTCGGTCGACTCGGCGATCGGGCTCTCGCTCGCCGTCGTGTTCGGCCCGCCCGTGTTCCGTGAGCTGCTCGCGGGCTTCCACGCGGTCGACGAGCACGTGCGCACGACGCCGCTCCCGCAGAACGTGCCCGTGCTGATGGGACTCTTCAACGTCTGGTACACGAACTTCCTCGACGCGCAGACGCATGCGGTGCTGCCGTACGCGCAGCAGCTGAACCGCTTCCCGGCGTATCTGCAGCAGCTCACCATGGAGTCCAACGGCAAGTCCGTGCGGTGGGACGGCACGCCGGTCACGACCGACACCGGCGAGGTGTTCTGGGGCGAGCCGGGCACCAACGGACAGCACGCGTTCTACCAGCTGATCCATCAGGGCACCCGGCTGATCCCCGCTGACTTCATCGCCTTCGTCAATCCGGCCTATCCGCTCTCGGACGACGGCCGGGACGTGCACGGGCTGTTCCTCGCGAACTTCCTCGCGCAGACCAAGGCGCTCGCGTTCGGCAAGACCGCGGAAGAGGTCGAGGAGGAGGGCACCAGCGGCACCCTCGTCGCCGCGCGTACGTTCCCCGGCAACCGTCCGACGACCTCGATCTTCGCGCCGTCGCTGACGCCCGCGGTGCTCGGTCAGCTCATCGCCCTGTACGAGCACATCACCTTCACGCAGGGCGTGATCTGGGGCATCAACTCCTTCGATCAGTGGGGCGTCGAGCTGGGCAAGCAGCTCGCGCTGCAGATCGCTCCTGCGCTGGAGGGAGATGCGGATGCGCTCGCCGCGCAGGATCCGTCGACGAAGGCGCTGCTCGCGTACTACGAGGCCAACCGGACGTACTGAGCCTCAGCCGCCCTCGGCACCGCCTCGAGCGAGTCGCTCGAGGAAGCGGGCCACGACGTCGCGCTCAGCCGACGTCAGCGCGGCGATCGCGGCGAAGCGTTCGGCGTGCACTCGGCCGACGCTGTCACGCACCTGCTCGTGCGTGTGGGGGGTGATGCTCACCATCACCGCTCGGCGGTCCGTCGGGTGCGGGGTGCGGGAGATGTGGCCGGCTTTGGCGAGGCGGTCGAGCATCTTCGTCGTCGAGCTCGTCGAGATGCCGAGGTGATCGGCGAGCATGCCGGCGGTGACGACGATGCCGTTGCCCAGCGACGCGACGAGGAAGCGCAGCGCCTCCATGTCGGTCTCGTTGAGCTTCATCTCGGTGCGCGACTGCCAGCTGATGCGCTGCTCGGTCTCACGCCAGGCGCGCAGGGCGCCCAGCACGCGCACCACCTCGTCGATCTCGGCATCGGCCATGCCGCCGAAGCTGACCAGCTGCTGGCCGGGGTCGATCACGCGCGGATCGATCATGGCGCGGCCGCGCGAGGCAGCACCTTCTCTGCGCGTGGTCATAGCGCACAGCATATCGCCGGGCCCTTCGCGGAGCCAGGCTCTTTGCTTGCCTGGCTAGCTATATCGTGCGATTCTTGAACGGTGAACATCACACCGACGACAAGAAGGTGGCTCAGCCTCGTCTTCATCAGCGTGGCCGTGTCGCTCATCATCGTGGATTCCACGATCGTCAACGTGGCCATCCCCTCAATCGTCGACGACCTCGGGATCAGCTCGACGCAGGTGCAGTGGGTGCAGGAGAGCTACACCCTCGTCTTCGCCGCGCTGCTGCTGGTCTTCGGCACGCTCTCCGACCGCTACGGCCGGCGGCTCATGCTCGTGGTCGGCATCGCCGTCTTCATCATCGCCTCGGTGCTCGTCGCCCTGGCCCCCACCGGTGATCTGCTGATCGGCGCGCGGGTGATCCAGGGAGTCGGCGGCGCCATGGTGCTGCCGACGACCCTGTCGCTCATCAACGCGGGCTCCCGCGGGCGCGAACGCGGTATCGCCTTCGCGATCTGGGGTTCGACGATCGGCGGCATGGTCGCTCTCGGGCCGCTGCTGGGCGGCTGGTTGACCACGTACTTCTCGTGGCGCTGGGCATTCGGGATCAACATCCCGCTCGGACTGATCGTCGCGATCGGCGTGCTCGTCACCGTCACGGAATCGCGTGATGCTCCCGACGGCCGACACATCGACGTGCTCGGCGCCGTGCTGTCGGTGCTCGCCAGCGCCGGGCTGGTGTTCGGCCTGATCGAGGGCCGCACCTACGGCTGGTGGCTCAGCGACGGCACGCGCCGGCTGACGATCGGAGAGTGGACCTGGCCGTTCGCCCTCTCCCCCGTTCCGGTGTCGTTCGCCGTCGCCGCGCTCTCAACCGCGCTGTTCGTCTGGTGGGGCATCCGGCGCACCAGACGAGGGCAGTCGACGCTGCTGGCGCTGTCGCTGTTCGCGATCCCGTCGTTCCGCAACGGCAACATCGCGGCGCTCATCGTCTCGCTCGGAGAGTTCGGCATCGTGCTGTCGCTGCCGCTGTGGCTGCAGAACGTCGTGGGCTACGACGCCCTGCAGACCGGTTTCGTGCTGCTCGCGCTCGCCGGCGGCTCGTTCGCGGCGAGCGGCTTCTCCGGGGCAGTCGGATCCCGGACGACCCCGATCATGCTCGTGCGCATCGGCATCGCCGCCGAGATCGTCGGCGTCGCCGGACTCGGCTGGGCGATCACCGCGACGGCATCGTGGTTGAACGTGGTGCCCTTCCTCTTCCTCTACGGCATCGGGCTGGGGCTGGCCACCGCGCAGCTGACCGGTGTGGTGCTGAAGGACGTGCCGGTGGGTCTGAGCGGTCAGGGGTCAGGGACGCAGAGCACCGCGAGGCAGATCGGCTCGGCGCTCGGCATCGCCGTGCTCGGAACCGTGCTGTTCACCGCGACCGGAGCCGCGCTCGACGCACGTCTCGCTGACATGCCGGCCGTCCCGGCCGCCGCCCGATCGCAGATCGTCGACGCCGTGGTGGTCAGCGCCGGCGGCGCGATCCCTGCTCTCGCAGACCGGGACGCGGCCGTGGGCGCGGCCGCTCGTGAGGCGTTCAGCGACGGCACCCGGGCGTCCGCGTTCGCCGCCGCGGGCTTTCTCGCCCTGGGCCTCATCGCCACCCTGCGCCTGGGGTCCGGCAGACGGCGCGACGACGATTTCGATGCCGAGGCGGATGCCGGCACGAATGCTGGGGCGGATGTCTCCGCGGCTCCCGGCGCCGATGCCTCGCAAAGCATCTAGCCGACAGCCGTCGGACACGAAAGCCCCTCCCGCCGCGTGCGGATCGATGGTTTCGTGCCCCTCATGGACGACAAGATCAAGGCTCTTCTCATCAACTGCACCCTCAAGCCCTCCCCCGCAGAATCGAGCACGGACGTGCTCGGCGGACAGGTGCTCGACGCCCTGGCCGAACAGGGGGTCTCGTGCGACAGCATCCGTGCCGTCGATCACGACATCCGCCCTGGCGTGCAGACCGACATGGGCGACGGCGACGAGTGGCCGTCGCTGCGCGAGCGGGTGCTCGCCGCCGACATCCTCGTGTTCGCCACGCCGACCTGGATGGGTCAGCACTCCAGCGTCGCGCAGCGGGTGCTCGAACGGCTGGATGCTGAGCTGAGCGAGACCGATGAGAAGGGCCGGCCGATCCTCTTCGACAAGGTCGCACTCGCGGTCGTGGTCGGCAACGAAGACGGCGCGCACCACATCGCTGCCATCGTCTTCCAGTCGCTCAACGACGTCGGGTACACGATCCCCGCACAGGGCTCGATCTACTGGAACGGCGAGGCGATGGGATCGACCGACTACAAGGACCTCGACGAGACGCCCGAGAAGGTCGCGCAGACGATCACGACGGCCGCAGCGAACGCCGCCCACCTGGCTCGCGCCCTGAAGACGGCGGCGTACCCGGCGGCCTGAGCGCGAGCCGCCGGCCGGCCCGCGCGGTACGCGGTATGCGGTACGCGGTACGCGGTACGTTCCGGGGGCCGACACGCCAGATGTCGGACGCATCGTGGAGAAGCGTCCGACATCTGGAGTGTCGGCTCCCGATTCGTCACACGTCCGTGGCCGCGAAGCCGCGAAGCGCGACGACGGGTCAGGCGCGGCGGAAGCTCGTGGCCGCGGGGCAGTCGAACGGATCGGCACCGGCAGCCAGGCCGACCCGGTTCAGGTACTCGATGACGATCGCGTAGGAACGACCGAGGCTGGTCTCGGTGTACGGCACGTTGTTCGACGCGCAGTAGTCGCGCACGATCTCGCGCGCCTTCGACAGGTGCGGACGCGGCATGCTCGGGAACAGGTGGTGCTCGACCTGATAGTTGAGGCCGCCCATGAGCGCCGTGGCCCACCAGCCGCCGCGGATGTTGCGCGAGGTGCGCACCTGCTTCGAGAAGAAGTCCAGCCGCGCGTTCGGGTCGATGATCGGCATCCCCTTGTGGTTGGGTGCGAACGACGCGCCCATGTAGACGCCGAACACGGCCAGCTGCACGCCCATGAACGCGAACGCCATGCCCAGCGGCAGCATCATGAAGACGGGGATCAGGATGATCGCGAAGCGGACGGCGATGATGCCGAGCTCGGTCCAGCGGCCCTTGACCTTCTTCTTCGTGAAGAGGTGCTTCAGCCCGATGTAGTGCAGGTTCAGACCCTCGAGGGTGAGAAGGGGGAAGAACAGCCACCCCTGCTTGCGGGTGATCAGCCGGACAAGGCCCCGCGACTTCGCGGCGTCCTCGTCGAGGAAGGAGATGGTGTCGACCTCGATGTCGGGGTCCTTGCCGACCTGGTTCGGGTTGCCGTGGTGCTTGGTGTGCTTCGAATCCCACCACGAGTAGCTCATGCCGATACTGCCGGCGAGAATGCGCGCGAGCCTGAAGTTCGCCGGCCCCGAGGTCAGGATCTGCCGGTGCGCCGCCTCATGCGAGAGGAAGGCGATCTGCGTGAAGATGATGCCCAGCGCTGCGGCGATCAGCAGCTGGAACCAGCTGTCGCCGAGCAGGATGAATCCGGTGATGGCTCCCCCGAGAGCGAGCACGATGCCGGCCGCCACCGCGATGTAGAACCAGGTCGCACGCCGCAGGAGACCTGTCTCACGAACGACCTGCGATACCTGCTTGTAGGCGTGCGCCATCGGAGGGAACTCAGCTGTGCCCGAGTAGGTCTGACGGACCCGCCCGAGAGTTGCTGTGCCGGTGTCGACGTCGGTGTCGATGTGCGTGGAAGTCATGATGCTCTCCTGCCGATCGGATGCCCTTGAGCGATGTCAGCCAAGGGCGGATGCCGATCGCTGGTGCCCACGCTACGCGCGTCGATATACGGCGGAAGGCATGTGTCGGCGTCGCTTCAGACGTCGGTGGCTCGGCGTACTGCGACGCCGGGAGCGCTCGCTCCCTGATCATCGAGAAAGGGCGCAAGAGCATGGACTGGAAGATCGAGCTGATCTTCGTGCCCGTCACCGATGTCGACCGGGCGAAGGACTTCTATCTGAGGATCGGGTTCAACGCCGATCACGATCAGCAGGTGAACGACGAGCTGCGTTTCGTGCAGATGACCCCGCCCGGATCAGCGTGCTCGATCGCGTTCGGCACCGGCCTCGGCAGCGACCTGGCTCCAGGCAGTCAGAACACCATCCAGGTCGTGGTGCCGGATACCGATGAGGCGCTGGCGCACCTGCAGTCGGCCGGCGTCGAGGCGCACGGCGTCGCCGATCTCGCCTGGGACGATTCGTCACGTTCGACGACCCCGACGGCAACACGTGGACGCTGCAGCAGCTGCCGGACTACCGCGCGCAGGGCTGAGCGAACTAGCACCCGGACGTGGAGAGGGCGGATGCTGAACAGCATCCGCCCTCTTCACATCTTCCAGACACCCGGTGTCAGAAGTCCCAGTCGTCGTCTTCCGTGGCTTCGGCCTTGCCGATGATGTACGACGAGCCCGACCCGGAGAATTCGAGTGTCAGGGCGAACCGTTCGTCGTCGGAGCTCACTTTGTCGCGCGAAGCATGAAAGCCGACGCACGCCAGCGTAGGTCGGCGGGCAACGACTCCAATTGTCGCGCGCCGCCAGGTCCAGCGCCTCGGCCCGCGCGCGCCTGGATCAACATCAGAGCGCACGACCCTAGATTGAGTCTCACGCTGGCCTGCTCACCGTGGGCTTACCGCATCACCTGGAGGGCGACGATGAACCCTGTGCAGTCTGACGAAAGCTCACTTGCCGAGGAAGTCGGCGGTGATCAGTACTACGACGACCTAGAGAAAGCGGAAGCGTCAGTGCCGCTCGATCTGGAAGGCGAACGGAAGCTCGTGACGCAGCCGTACGATTACTCGATTAGGCAACTTGTCGGGGAGATCGAGAGCGGGGGCATACGCCTCGATGTCGAATACCAGCGCAAGTATGTCTGGGACGACGGTAAGGCGTCGCGTTTGATCGAGAGCCTGCTCCTCAACGTGCCAATTCCTGTCGTGTACGTCGCTGAGGACGAAGATTTCAGCTTTGAAGTCATCGATGGCTTGCAACGGCTCACCACCCTTCGCAGATATCTGGCCGATGAATTCGCGCTAACCGGCGTAACAGTGCTCGAAGAGATCCGCGGGAAGCGATACTCCGAGCTGGCGCCGAGGGACCAGCGTCGGTTGTCCAACAGAACGATTCGGTGCATCGCCATCACGATGGACTCGCACCCAGACATCAAGTTCGACGTCTTTGAACGGCTTAATACCAATGTGGCCGTACTGACAGCTCAAGAGATCCGCAACTGTGTCTATCGTGGCGACTTCAACGAGTCTCTGAAACGCCTCGGCGAGTACGGCCCGCTTAACGACTTAGTTGGTTCAAGTGGTAGGCGCCGCATGGTGCCCGCAGAGTTGGTACTCCGGTTCTTCTCGCTGCTCGATGGGCTGGATTCATACCGTCCGCCGCTGAGTCAATTCGTAAACCGGTACATGCGTGAACGCCGACACCGGCCCCTGAGCGTAGACGAGATCGCGCTGTTCAAGAGTTGTGTGGACACGGCCGTCTCGCGCTTCGGCCCGAAGGCATTCCAGGTACCCGACCGGAACGGCGTAATGCACAACACCGTTCATAAAGCGCTCTTCGATGCAGTCATGATCTGTCTCGCGACGTGTGATCGTACTGCGGTTGCGTGTCTAGACGGTATCGATGCTCTGATTAGCGATTTGATCGCACACGGCGAACTACGAGACACTCTCGGAAGAGCGACCGCTGACAGAAAGCGTGTCTTCGCCAGGATCCGGGTTGTCGGTCTGGCATTCGAAGCGCTCGGCATTGACGTTGGAGCGTTGGATGTTGTCGGGCGAGCACCCGCGGACAAATGAGCGCCCTTAGCGATCACCTCGACAGGCTGAATGAGGTCGGCGTGCTGCTCCGCCACGTGGCTCCGGAGGTTGAACCCGATGTGGAGGTCGGCGCTGATCGACGGCCCTTCAGCGACTCAACATTCGCGCGTTCGTGCCTTGTCCTGAGTGTGTCGTACTTTGAGGGGTTCTTGAAAGACCTCTCAGATGAAGCATTCGATGCCATTCTGGCTTCCAAGATCGCGTGCGACCGTCTCAGTACGCACTTGAGGGGGCACGCCATCGGTAGCCACGTACACACACTTCGACAGAGTGAGGACCCGTCGGCGCAATGGAGTGCCCTTACCGCGCTAATCGAGTTTGGAGTGCAGCTCAATACGGGCAGCTCAGTGAGCGAAGCGATGATCCCCAGGGAAGAGGTTAAGCGTGCTGTCACGAGCATCGAACCCCAAAAGATCAATGTGCTATTCCGATCACTCGGCGACGAAGACCTGAACACCGGCCCCATGTCGGTTTTCGGGACCCGTCTGAATAATCTGAAGCGGATCCGCGACAACGCTGTACATGGAAACGAAAAGGATCTTGAGCCATTGTCTCTGCGCGACGCTGACGATTGCGTGAAGCTGCTGCGTGATTGCGCGCACTCGATGAATAACCGTACTACGGCTTTGCTAGGAAAACTCGGGGTCACAAAAGACATCTAAGTCGAGGGAACACCCACCTCCCCAGAGTCCGAGATCTCGGCGCACTTGATGGCCCACGACCTGCGCAAGCGCTGCGCCCCGGCGGAGGTTGCGGCCTCAGAGCGAAAGCACAAGCTGCGATGTGAAGAGGGCGGATGCTGAACAGCATCCGCCCTCTTCACATCTTCCAGACACCCGGGGTCAGAAGTCCCAGTCGTCGTCTTCGGTGGCCTCGGCCTTGCCGATCACGTACGACGAGCCCGACCCACTGAAGAAGTCGTGGTTCTCGTCGGCGTTCGGCGAGAGAGCAGACAGGATCGCCGGGTTCACGTTGGTGACCGTCGAGGGGAACATCGGCTCGTAGCCGAGGTTCATCAGGGCCTTGTTGGCGTTGTAGTGCAGGAACTTCTTGACGTCCTCGGTCAGGCCGACGCCGTCGTAGAGGTCCTGCGTGTACTGCACCTCGTTGTCGTAGAGCTCGTAGAGCAGGGAGAACGTGTAGTCCTTGAGCTCGTCCTTGCGCGCCTGGTCGGCCGTCTCGAGTCCGCGCTGGAACTTGTAGCCGATGTAGTACCCGTGCACGGCCTCGTCGCGGATGATGAGGCGGATGAGGTCGGCCGTGTTCGTCAGCTTCGCCTTCGACGACCAGTAGATCGGCAGGTAGAAGCCCGAGTAGAACAGGAAGGACTCCAGCAGCGTGGAGGCCACCTTGCGCTTGAGCGGGTCGTCGCCACGGTAGTAGTCGACGATGATCTGCGCCTTCTTCTGCAGGTTCTGGTTCTCAACCGACCAGCGGAATGCCTCGTCGATCTCCTTCGTCGAGCACAGGGTCGAGAAGATCGAAGAGTAGCTCTTCGCGTGCACCGACTCCATGAACGCGATGTTGGTGTACACCGCCTCTTCGTGCGGAGTGATCGCATCAGGGATCAGCGACACGGCGCCGACGGTGCCCTGAATCGTGTCGAGCAGGGTGAGCCCCGTGAAGACACGCATCGTGAGCAGCTGTTCGTCGGGGGTGAGCGTATTCCACGACTGCACGTCGTTCGACAGCGGCACCTTCTCGGGAAGCCAGAAGTTGTTCACGAGGCGGTTCCACACCTCGAGGTCCTTCTCGTCCTCGATGCGGTTCCAGTTGATCGCCTGCACGTGGTCGATCAGCGTGAGCTTGGGAGACGGAGTCATTCCACCAATCCTGTTCTAGAAAAAAGCCTGATCAGAAGGCAATTACAACATACAGCTGACGCACTCGGACATGTCGGTCCCCTCGAGGGCGAGCTGACGCAGACGGATGTAGTAGATCGTCTTGATGCCCTTGCGCCATGCGTAGATCTGGGCCTTGTTGATGTCGCGCGTGGTGGCGGTGTCCTTGAAGAACAGCGTCAGCGACAGACCCTGGTCGACGTGCTGCGTGGCCGCGGCGTACGTGTCGATGACCTTCTCGTAGCCGATCTCGTACGCGTCCTGGTAGTACTCCAGGTTGTCGTTCGTCATGAACGGCGCCGGGTAGTACACGCGGCCGAGCTTGCCCTCCTTGCGGATCTCGACCTTCGACGCGATCGGGTGGATCGACGACGTCGAGTTGTTGATGTACGAGATCGAGCCGGTCGGCGGCACAGCCTGCAGGTTCTGGTTGAAGATGCCGTGCTGCTGGATGCTGTCCTTCAGCGCCACCCAGTCCTGCTGCGTGGGGATGTGGTGGCCGGCGAAGAGCTCCTTGACCTTCTCGGTCGCGGGCGCCCAGGCCTGCTCGATGTACTTGTCGAAGAACTCACCCGACGCGTAGGTGGAGTCCTCGAAGCCGTCGAAGGTCTGCCCGCGCTCGATGGCGAGCGTGTTCGACGCCTTCAGCGCGTGGAACAGCACGGTGTAGAAGTAGATGTTCGTGAAGTCGATGCCCTCTTCCGAACCGTAGAAGACGCGCTCGTGGGCGAGGTAGCCGTGCAGGTTCATCTGGCCGAGGCCGATGGCGTGCGAGCGGTCGTTGCCGTCCTCGATCGAGCGCACCGAGTTGATGTGGCTCTGCGTACTGACGGCGGTCAGCGCGCGGATCGCGGTCTCGACGGTCTTGCCCAGGTCATCGGCATCCATCGCCAGAGCGATGTTCATCGAGCCGAGGTTGCACGAGATGTCCTTGCCGATCTGATCGTACGAGAGGTCGTCGTTGTACGTGGTCGGCGTGTTCACCTGCAGGATCTCGCTGCACAGGTTCGACATGTTGATGCGACCCTTGATCGGGTTCGCCTTGTTCACCGTGTCCTCGAACATGATGTACGGGTAGCCCGACTCGAACTGGATCTCGGCGAGGGTCTGGAAGAACTCGCGCGCGTTGATCTTCGTCTTCTTGATGCGCGAGTCGTCGACCATCTCGTGGTACTTCTCGGTCACCGAGATGTCGCCGAACGGCACGCCGTAGACGCGCTCGACGTCGTACGGCGAGAACAGGTACATGTCCTCGCCCTTCTTGGCGAGGTCGAACGTGATGTCGGGCACGACGACACCCAGCGAGAGCGTCTTGATGCGGATCTTCTCGTCGGCGTTCTCACGCTTGGTGTCGAGGAAGCGCATGATGTCGGGGTGGTGCGCGTTGAGGTACACCGCACCCGCGCCCTGACGGGCTCCGAGCTGGTTGGCGTAGCTGAAGCTGTCTTCGAGCAGCTTCATCACGGGGATGATGCCGGATGACTGGTTCTCGATCTGCTTGATCGGCGCACCGGACTCGCGGATGTTCGACAGCAGCAGGGCGACGCCGCCGCCGCGCTTCGACAGCTGCAGCGACGAGTTGATGCCGCGGGCGATCGACTCCATGTTGTCTTCGATACGCAGCAGGAAGCAGCTGACGAGCTCGCCGCGCTGCGCCTTGCCGGCGTTGAGGAACGTGGGGGTGGCGGGCTGGAAGCGGCCTGAGATGATCTCCTCGACGAGGTCGATGGCGACCTGCTCGTCGCCCTCGGCGAGCGCGAGCGCGGTCATCACGACGCGGTCCTCGAACCGCTCGAGGTAGCGCTTGCCGTCGAAGGTCTTCAGCGTGTAGCTCGTGTAGTACTTGAACGCGCCGAGGAAGGTCTCGAAGCGGAACTTCTTCGAGTACGCGAGGTCGTTGAGCTTCTGGACGAAGTCGAACGAGTACTGGTCGATGACGGCGCCCTCGTAGTACTGCTTCTCGACGAGGTAGTCGAGGCGCTCCTTGAGGGAGTGGAAGAACACCGTGTTCTGGTTGACGTGCTGCAGGAAGTACTCGCGTGCGGCGCGCTTGTCGGCGTCGAACTGGATCTTGCCGTCCGCGTCGTACAGGTTGAGCATCGCGTTGAGGGCGTGATAGTCGAGCCCCTCGTACGCAGGGTTCATCTTGAACTCGACTGCGTCTGTCACTGTCGCTTCCACCATCGTTCCAATCCGTCGCTCACGCGATCCACGTCGTCCTGTGTGCCGAATACCTCGAAGCGATACAAGTGGGGCACATCGCACTTGCGGCTGATGATCTCTCCGGCGAGGCAGAACGACTCACCGAAATTCGTGTTGCCCGCGGAGATGACCCCGCGGATGTGGCGCCGGTTGCGCTCGTCGTTGAGGAACCGGATGACCTGCTTGGGCACGGCGCCCTTCTCTTCACCGCGCCCCTGCCCGCCCCCGTACGTCGGAGTGACGAGCACGAACGGCTCGTCGATGACGAGCGGCTCCTCGGCGCGGTGCAGAGGGATGCGGCGGGCGGGAAGACCGAGCTTCTCGATGAATCGTGCGGTGTTGCCCGACGCGCTCGAGAAGTAGACCAGGAGCGGCACCGCGGTCGCGACAGCGCTCATGCCCGGCCCCTAGGCGAGACGGGCTGCGAGCTCGTCGATCTTGTCGGGACGGAAGCCCGACCAGTGTCCGTCGTCGGTGACGACGACGGGTGCCGACATGTAGCCGAGCGCTTTGACCTGCTCGAGCGCCGATGCGTCTTCGGAGAGGTCGGTGATCTGGTATTCGATGCCCTTGGCGTCGAGGGCGCGGTAGGTCGCGTTGCACTGCACGCAGGAAGGCTTGGTGTAGACCGTGATCGACATGGTGATGTCTGATTCCCCTCTGTTCCAGGTGGTTTTCCCGGCAGACCCCCGCCGGGACTTCAATACTACATATGGGGACGGACATTGGAAGCGACCACAAGGGGTAGTAGTTACATCCGTGTAGTTTTCCACTGCTCTCCCCAGATACAACACAGCTTGTCCACCGTTTCTTCCACAGCCCGCAGCCGCCTTGCAGGTCGCTCGGACCGCGGATTCACGCGGCTCTCGTGACCCCCTTCCGGATCCATCCACAGGCAGGACGGTACGCCGGGCCACCGACATCCGTTTTCCTGTGGAGAAGCGGTCTCGGCGTGTCGCGGCGTGTCGTCACCGGCCGCCTCGCGCAGCGGCGCGCGCCCCCGATAATCTCTTCTGATGGCGGGATATCGGGACCTTCTTCGCACGCCCGGCGTGGCGCGGATGATCGCCGCACAGCTGGTGGCTCGCTTCCCCAACGGCATGACCAGTCTCGCGATCCTGCTGCATGTCGAGCAGCAGACCGGATCGTACGGCGCGGCCGGCATCGTGCTCGCCGCCGCCTCCGTGGGTCAGGCCGTCGCCGGCCCCGTCACCAGCCGCTGGATGGGCGTCTGGGGCATGCGCCGGGTGCTCACGCTCACCCTGGCCGTCTGCGTGCTGGCGGTGCTGGGTCTCGCGCTCCTCCCCCTCGGCCTCCCCGGCTACATGGTCTTCGCGCTGCTCGCCGGGCTGTCGACTCCCCCGGTGCAGGCGGCCGTGCGCACCATCTACCCCAAGCTCGTCAACGCCGGTCAGCTCACCCCGCTCTTCTCCCTCGACGCCTCGCTGCAGGAGATCATCTGGATCGTCGCGCCGGTGGTGATCACCGTCGTCTCGACGCAGGTAGGCACGGTGCAGGGCCTGCTGCTGGTCGCTGCGATCCTCGTTCTGGGCGGCGCGTGGTTCATCCTCTCCCCCGAAGTCGGTCGCGTGCGCATCCCGCGCAGCCGTCGCGCGTTCGGCCGCGTGGTGCTCAAGCCTCCGGTCATGCTCGCCACGGTCATCGGCTTCCTGCTCATCGGCGCCTGCTCGGCGGTCGAGGTCGGCGTCGTGGCGACCTTCGGGCATGGCGGACTCGAGGCGGGCCTCGTGCTCGCGGTCTTCTCAGTCGGCAGCCTGGTCGGCGGTCTCGCGTTCGGGCACATCCCGATCGGCCCGTGGGCGATGGCCCGGCGCCTGCTCATCGTGACGGTCGGTCTGGGTCTCACGATGGTGTCGCTGAACATCTTTTGGCTCGGCGGCACGCTGGTGCTGGCCGGCATCGGCATCGCGCCGGCCCTGGCCGTGCTGTTCGCGATCACCACCGCGAGCGTGAAGTTCAGCGAGACGGCGGAGGCGTTCGGCTGGGCGGGTACGGGTCAGCTGATCGGCGCCGCCGCAGGCTCGGCCGTGGCCGGCATCCTGATCGATCAGTCCGGCCCGACCGGTGCGTACCTGGCGGCCGCGCTGTTCGCCCTCGTGGGTTTCGGGGTCTCGGTCGTGTTCGTCCGCTCGTTCCCCGATCTGCGTCACCGCGACCCGTCTCCCTACCCCGACACCGAGCCGATCCAGACCGCCCGGATCTAGGCTGGTGGCGTGCCCGCACCGCTCACACTCCCCCGTCTGGCGTGGGGCGACGGCCCCCGCCGCGCCCTGCTCGTCCACGGTCTCGGGTCGTCCGCCGCGTTGATGTGGAGGATCGGCACCGCACTGGCGGATGCCGGATGGCAGGCCACCGCCGTCGACCTGCGCGGTCACGGCGACGCGCCCCGCGCGCTCGACTACTCCGTCGCGGCCTACGGTGCCGACGTGGCGGCCGTCCGCCCGGATGACGGCGGCGAATGGGATGCCGTGATCGGTCACTCCCTGGGCGGTGCGAGCACCGTGATCGCCGCGACCACGGCATCCGGATGGGCACGCCGTCTCGTGCTGATCGACCCGGCGATCCACGTCGCGGGACGCGACGAGGGGATCATCCGCCGCAGCCAGCAGCGCGCCTTCGCCTCCCCCGACGTCGAGTCGGTGCGGGCGGAGCATCCCGACTGGCATCCGCAGGACGTGGAGCTGAAGGTGGACGCCGTGCTGCGGGCCAGCCGGTGGGCGGTCGAGCAGACCAGCGTGCAGAACGTGCCGTGGGACGTGCGCGCGCAGACGGCGCAGCTCGGCATCCCGACCCACATCGTCGGAGCCGACCCCGACGTCTACAGCCTGTTCACCGGCGAGCTGGCGGACTCGGTGCTCGAGAACCCGCGCATCACCATGTCGGTCGTGCCCGACGCCGGGCATTCACCCCACCGCGATCGCCCCGACGAGACGATCCGGCAGATCCTGGAGGCCCTGTCATGAGCGCATTCGACCCCGCCCGCCACCTTCCCGACGACCTGCTCGAGCGCATCCGCGAACGCGCCGCCGTGCACGACCGCGAGAACACATTCCCGCAGCACGACCTCGACGAGCTGCGCGAGGCCGGCTACCTGTCGATCCTCGTCCCTCGCGAGCGCGGCGGCGCGGGGCTGGGCCTCGCCGAGGCTGCGACGCTGCAGCAGCGTCTCGCCTCGGCCGCCCCCGCCACGGCGCTGGCGGTCAACATGCACCTGGTGTGGACGGGCGTCGCGAAGGTGTTCAGCGACCGCGGCGTGCCGGGGCTGGATTTCGTGCAGGACGGCGCCGTCGCGGGCGAGGTGTTCGCGTTCGGTGTCAGCGAGGGCGGCAACGATCTCGTGCTGTTCGGCAGCAATACGGATGCCGTGCCGCAACCCGACGGGGGCTACGCGTTCACGGGCACGAAGATCTTCACCTCGCTGGCTCCGGTGTGGACGAAGCTCGGTCTGCACGGCCTCGACACGACGAGCCCGGATGCCCCGAAGCTCGTGTTCGCGTTCATCGAACGCACCGACGCGGTGACCACCAGCGACGACTGGGACACCCTGGGCATGCGCGGCACGCAGAGCCGCACCACCCGCCTGAACGGCGCTATCGCCGCGCCCGAGCACGTCGTGCGCCGGATCGATCCGGGTCCGAACCCCGACCCGATCGTGTTCGGCATCTTCAGCGTCTTCGAGGTCCTCCTGGCATCGGTCTACACCGGCATCGCGCGGCGCGGTCTCGACCTCGCCGTCGCGACGGCGCAGAAGCGCACCTCCACCCTTCGGCGGGCTCAGGGACCGGTTCAGCGGCCGTACAGCCAGGATCCCGACATCCGGTGGCGAATCGCCGACATGGCGCTGGCGTACGACGCCCTGCCGCCGCAGATCGCCGCCCTCGCGCGCGACGTCGACGAGCTCGCCGACCACGGGCCGCGCTGGTTCACGCTGCTGTCGGGCCTGAAGCACCGTGCCGTCGTGATGGCGAAGCAGGTCATCGACGAGGCGATGCTCGTCGCCGGCGGTGGATCGTACTTCTCGTCGAACGAGCTCTCCCGGCTGTATCGGGATGTGCTCGCCGGCATGTTCCACCCGTCGGATCCGGAGTCGGCTCACTCGACGGCGGCGTCCGCCTGGCTGGGCCCCCTCGAGGACTGAGCGCTCCCTCCAGACGGATCACGCCTCGAACACCCGCACTCCTTCGACCCAGGTGCCGAGCACCCGGGTGTCGCCGATCTGCTCCGGAACGCCTTCGAACGGGTCGCGGTCGAGCAGGGCCAGGTCGGCCAGCATCCCGACCCTGATCGCCCCCGTCTCGGGCAGGCTGTTCACTCGCGCCGAACCGGCGGTGTACGCCTGCAGCGCCGTGCCGAGGTCGATGGCCTGCTCGGGCAGGAACGGCGGGTAGTCGCCCTCCCACTCCGACGGGGCCGAGCGGCGATTGACCGCAGTGTGGATCGCCGCCATCGGGTCGGGCGTCGACACCGACCAGTCACTTCCCGCGGCGAGCGCGGCCCCCGAGCGCAGCAGATCGCCGAACGGGTACTGCCAGCTCGAGCGCCGCTCGCCGAGGAACGGCAGAGTGAGGTCGACCATCTGCGGCTCGAGCGTCGCCCAGAGCATCTGCATGTTGGCGGTCACCCCGAGCCGGCGGAACCTCGGCACGTCGTCGGGATGCACCACCTGGATGTGCGAGATGTGGTGCGGATTGCCGCGCGGGCTGTTGCGCTGCAGCGCGGTCTCGACCGCGTCGAGGCACTCCCGCACCGCCCGGTCGCCGATCGCGTGGAAGTGCAGGGTGAAGCCGAGCGCGTCCAGCCGTGCGGCCGCCTCGTTCAGCACCGCCGGGTCGACGAACGAGATGCCGGCGTTCTCGGTGGGGTGCCCGTGGCCGTCGCAGTACGGTTCGAGCATCGACGCGGTGAAGTTCTCGGCCACGCCGTCCTGCATGATCTTGATGCTCGTCGCCGCGAAGCGGCGTCCCCCGGCGGCGCTCTCGCGCAGCGCGACGAGGTCGTCGATCTGCTCGAGTCCGCGCGTGCGGTCCCACCACAGCGACCCCACGACACGACCGGTCAGCTCACCGGCGCGATCGGCGGCGATGTACACCGGCAGCGGGTCTCCCGCATCGCTGTACTGCGTGCCGACGATGGCGTCCTGCCACGCCGTGATCCCGAAGGAGTGCAGGTGCCGCTGACCGACGGCGAGCGCCTCCCGCAGCCGCTCATGCGGTTCGGCCGGCAGCAGCCGGTTGACGAGCGTCATCGCGCCCTCGTGCAGCGTGCCGGACGGGCTGCCCGAGGCATCCCGCTCGATCCGCCCGTCGTCGGGGTCGGCGGTGTCACGGGTGATGCCCGCCAGCGCCAGCGCACGGGAGTTCACCCACGCGCCGTGCCCGTCGCGGTTGGGCAGGAACGCAGGCCGGTCGAGCACGACCCGGTCGAGGGCCGCCGCGGTCGGCGTGCCGCCGGGGAAGGCCGACATCTGCCAGCCGCCGCCCAGCACCCATTCGTGGTCCGGATGCTCGGCCGCGTACTCCGCGATCCGCTGCAGATACGCTTGCTGACTCGACAGGTCGGCGAGGTCGCAGCGCAGCATGTCGAGCCCGCCCCAGAGCGGGTGCACATGGGCATCCTGGAAGCCCGGCAGCAGCATCCGGCCGTCCAGATCGACCACCTCTGTGTCGGGGCCGATCAGGGCGACCGCGTCCCGGTCGAGCGCGACGATCCGCCCGTCGCGCACGGCGACGGCGTCGGCTCGCGAGCGCGACGCATCGGAGACGAACACCCGGCCGCCGTAGGCGCCGCCGGTGAACACGAGATCTGCGTGGGTCATCTCAGCCTCCCGCCATGGTCCGGGCGATCTCGGTGGTCGAGTCGCCCGCCCGCCTCAGCACGTAGGCGACCAGCGCCAGCGATGCGAGCGTCAGCAGCAGCATGACCGTCGACACGGCGGCGATCTCGGGCCGCAGACCGCTGCGCAGCGAACTCAGCACGTAGACCGGCCAGGGCGTGGTTCCCGACACCTGCACGAACGCCGACACGACCGTGTTGTCGAGACTGAGCGTGAACGAGAGCAGGAATCCGGCGAGCACCGCCGGCATCGCCAGCGGCAGCGTCACGCGCAGGAAGGTGCGCACCGGCGGCGCGTACAGGTCGGCCGACGCCTCCTCCAGGCGCGCGTCGAGACCGACCAGCCGGGCGCGGACGATGTACGACACGATGGCGATCGAGAACAGCGAGTGGCCGACCACGAGTCGCACCGTGCCGTCGTTGAACATGCCCAGCCCGAGGTCCTGCCCGAGGAAGACGAGCCACGGCAGCAGGGCGACGGCGTCGACGATCTCGGGCGTGACCGACACGAGCAGCAGCAGTCCGAGGAACCACCAGACCCACTTCCCGGGGCGGCGTGCCATCGCGATGCCCGCCAGCGTGCCGAGCACCGCGGCGAACAGCGCCGCGATCACGCCGGTGCGCAGCGACACCATCACCGCGTCGCGGATCACCGGCTTCTCGACCAGCGCCGCGAACGGGGCGAGGCTGAAGCCGTCCCACGCCACCAGCAGACGACCCGAGTTGAACGAGGCCATGATGATCACGACGATCGGCAGGAACAGGAACGCGTAGACCGCGATCGACCAGATGCCGAGGATGCGGTCGCCGACGGCGACGCTGCGGCGGCGGGTGCGGATGTCGCTCATGATGCCTCTCCGAGCACGAGTCTGCTGCGGTTTCTGAACGGCAGCGAGATCAGCCACAGGATGCCCGCGGCCACGCCGATCGTCAGCATGATCACGAGGATCAGCAGCACCGCCATGGCCGAGCCCAGCGCCCAGTTCTGCGCAGTGCCGAACTGGCTGGCGACGAGCTGGCCGATCATGTTGCCCTGCGCTCCGCCGAGCACGGTCGCGGTGATGTAGTCGCCCATCAGCGGGATGAACACCAGCAGCACGCCCGCGATGATGCCGGGCCGAGCCAGCGGCACGGTGACCTGCAGGAAGGTGCGCATGCCGTTCGCTCCGAGGTCCTTGCTGGCCTCGCGAAGCGGCGTTCCGACGCGGTCGAAGGCGACGTACAGCGGCAGGATCATCAGCGGCAGGTAGTTGTAGACGACACCTATGAGGACGGCTGTGCGGGTGTAGAGCACGTCGATCGGACCGTCGATCAAGCCCACACCCTGCAGCAGCGATGACAGCCACCCCTCGGGCGAGAGGATCACCTGCCAGCCGAGGGTGCGCACGAGGAAGTTCGTCCAGAACGGCACCATGACGAGCGCGATGAGCAGGCCCCGACGGGCGGGCGGGGCCTTGACCGCCATCCAGTACGCCACCGGTGCGCCGATCAGCAGGCACAGCAGCGTGCCGAGGATTCCCACCCAGAGGGTGTTCTGGAAGGTCGCGAAGAACGTCGGCGACATGGCCTCGGCGTACCGGTCGAAGGACAGCACGTCGTTGGCGTGTGTGCCGAAGATGCCGGGCTTGTACCCGAAGCTGAACCACACGACCATGGCGATTGGCGCGATGAAGAACAGCGCCAGCCACACCCATGCGGGCACGGCCAGCCCGAAGCGGGGACTACGCACCGGCGGCTGCCTTCGTCTTGTTCCAGATCTCGACGATGCGCGCCTGCGCCTCGGTGACCTTGCCCTCGTGCATGGTGTTCACCTGCGCTTCGTCGAAGAAGACCATGTCGAGCATCTCGAGTCCGGCTTCCTCAGCCGCTTCCTTGACGCCCGCCGCTCCCGTGTCGTAGCCGATGTAGTCGACCTGGGCGAGCTGATTCTCGGGGGTGAGGATGTAGTTGAGGAAGGCGTGGGCGGCCTCGGGGTGGGGCGCGCCTTCGGCGAGCGCCCAGTTGTCCATCCACAGCTCGGTGTCGGGCGCGCCGAGCACCCACTGCCAGCGGTCGGGGTCGGGCGACTCCTGGATGCCGATGCGCGCGTCGCCGTTCCACGACTGCATGAGCACGTGCGACGCCTGCGGGATCGCCGCACCGCCCGGGTACGAGTCGAACGCCGAGATGTGCGGGGCGAGCTCGTCGACGAGGAACTTCTCGCACGCGTCGAGGTCGGCGGGATCGGTGGTGTTCCAGTCGATGCCGTTGGCCCAGTAGTAGATGCCGCCGAGCGGCGCCGGGTCGTCGAGCACGGAGGTCTTGCCGGATGCCTCGTTCTGAGCCGCATCGATGAAGTCGCTCCACGTCTTCAGCTCGCGGGTGATCACGGTCTTGTCGTAGACGAAACCGGTGGTGCCCCACGCCTTGCAGATGGAGTACTCGTTCTTCGGATCCCAGTCGCGCCCGAGGAAGGCGGGATCCATGTGCTTCATGTTGGGGATGAGGTCGAGGTTGAGCTTGGCGAGCAGCCCGTTCTCGATCATCTGCGGGATGAACACACCGGTCGGCACGACCAGGTCGTAGCCGCTGGTGCCCTTGGCTGCGACGAGCTTGGCGATCATCTCCTCGTTCGAGTTGAAGGTGTCCATGACGACCTTCGCACCCTCGTCGTTCGTGAACGACTCGATCACCTCGGGAGCGTCGTACTCGCCCCAGCTGTAGATCGAGAGCTTGTCCTCGACGGCACCGCCGGTGGCCTGGGGGCCGGGCTTCGCGGAGCCGCCCGGTGAGCATGCGGTGAGCACGCCGGCTGCGCCCAGTGCGGCGACGACGCCGATGAAGCCGCGCCGGGTGAGCTGATGACGCACGACGGGTGCGATGCTGCTGTCGGCGAGGATGCGGATGCTGTTGTCGTTCATGAGGGGCACTCCTTCGTGCGGTGCTGCGGGTGCTGTGCTGGTGGGTGGATGCCGCTCAGCGGGCGGCGCGGTCGGGCAGGGCGATCACATGGGTGGCGGCGGTGGGGGCGCCCTCTGCCGCGAACAGCCGCACGTCGACGGGTGACCACGTGCAGCGCACCGCCTGGTCGACGGCCACCGAAGGTGCCGTCGGCGCCGGGGAGCGCACGAGCAGGGTCTGCCCGCCGTCGATGCCGACCACGACCTGAAGGGTCTCGCCGAGGTACGACACGCTGAGCACGCGACCGTCGATGCCGAAGCCCACGGTGTCAGGGCGCTCGAGACGGACGAACTCCGGACGGATGGCGGCGACGGCGGCCTCCCCCGCAGTGACCTGCTCCGCTCCCCACCTGCCGTGGATCAGCCCCACGCTCGTGTCGACGGCGTCGCCCCGGGCGGTGCCGCTGAGGAAGTTCTGCTGGCCGATGAACGAGGCGACGTACGCCGACGCCGGAGCGGCGTAGATGCGGTCGGGAGCGTCGAGCTGCTCGATGCGGCCGGCGCGCATCACGGCGATCCGGTCGCTCATCGACAGTGCCTCACCCTGGTCGTGGGTGACGAACACGAATGTCGTGCCGAGTCGCGCCTGCAGCAGTTTCAGCTCGACCTGCATCTCCTCGCGCAGCTGCCGGTCGAGCGCGGCGAGCGGCTCGTCGAGCAGCAGCACGCTGGGCCGGTTGATGAGCGCGCGCGACAGGGCGATGCGCTGCTGCTGCCCGCCGGAGAGCATGGTCGGCTTGCGGTCGGCGAACCGGCGCAGCTGCACCATGTCGAGCGCGGCGATGACGCGCTCGCGCTGCTCGACCTTCGGCACCCGTCGCTGCTGCAGGCCGTAGGCGACGTTCTCTGCGACGGTCATGTGCGGAAAGAGCGCGTACGCCTGGAAGACGGTGTTCACCTCCCGCCGGTGCGGTGGCAGGCCGAGAACGCTGCGGCCCGAGATGCGGATATCGCCGCTGTCCGGATGCTCGAAGCCGGCGATCATGCGTAGGGTCGTGGTCTTGCCGCAGCCCGACGGCCCGAGCAGGGAGAGGAACTCGCCCGGCCGGATCGACAGTGACAGGTCGTCGACTGCTGTCGCATCACCGTAGTGCTTCGTGACGCCGACGATGTCGACGCCTCCGGTTCCGAGGTCGCCGGTCGGGGCGGGAACCGCGGGTGCGGGCTGTGCCATGGAACCTCCACGTTGAGTTCTGACTAGCGTCAGTCAAGCACAGTCACGCAGGGAGGTACAGCGAAAAACGAAGAATGCGTTGAGGTCAGCGACGATATCCGTCGTCAAGCGAACCTGATTCTGCCGATATGGTCTACTTACGGTCGAAGTCGAACGCCTTCAGCAGTTCACCGACCGCTGTTTCGCGCTCGTCGCCGCCCTCTTCGAACATGTGCGTGACATGCGTGCGCAGGTGGTTCTCGAGCAGCAGGCGGTTGAGCGACTCCAGCGAACGCTGCACGGCTCGCGACTGCGTGATGATGTCCATGCAGTACTCCTCGTTCTCGATCATCCGCGCGATGCCGCGCAGCTGACCCTCGAGGATGCTCGTGCGGTGCAGAGCGCGCTTCTTGATGTCGTCGATCACCCTTCAAGCGTAGTCACCGTGAAAGGATGACGGCATGTCGCGAACACCGATGGCGCTGCTCTCGCCTGCCGATCAGGAGCGACTGCGCGGCCTGCGACGCATGAAGGCCGTCGCCCTCGGTGCGCTCATCTTCATGGCCGTCGTGTTCGTCTTCTCCTTCTGGCTCGAATCTCGGCAGCCGTGGCTCGGCTACGTCCGTGCCGCTGCGGAGGGCGGCATGGTCGGCGCTCTGGCCGACTGGTTCGCGGTGACCGCGCTGTTCCGCCGCCCACTCGGGCTGCCGATCCCGCACACCGCGATCATCCCCCACCGCAAGGACGAGATCGGCCGCACCCTCGGCGAGTTCGTGGAGACCAACTTCCTGGCCGGCGACGTCGTGCGCGCGAAGCTGTCGACGACAGCCCTCTCCCAGCGGCTCGGCGAGTGGCTCACCCACGAGGCGCACGCCGAGCGCGTGGCATCCGAGGCCTCGACGGCGGCATCCGCGGTGCTGCGCGCCCTGAGCGACGACGACGTGCAGAGCCTGATCGCCGATCTCGCACGAGAGCATCTCATCGAGCCGGACTGGGCGCCGTCGGCCGGCTCCTGGCTGCAGCGCATCGTCGACGCCGACGCCCATCGCGGAGCCGTCGACCTCGCCGTCGACAGTCTCGGCGCGTGGCTCGAGAACAACGCCGCGGCCTTCCAGGGGCTCATCTCGCGCCGCCTGCCGTCGTGGGTGCCCCGTCTGGCGCACCGCTTCGTCGACGAGACGGCGTACAGCGAGGCGCTGAAGTTCGTTCGCGCCGTGCACGCCGACCCCCGGCATCCGGCCCGCATCGCCCTCGACGGCTATCTCGCCCGGCTCGCCGACGGGCTGCAGCACGACGACGCCATGCGTGACCGGCTGGAGAGCGCGAAGACGACGCTCTTCGACAGCCCGCGCGTGGGCGAGCTCGCGGCGCAGGCCTGGAACACCGCCAAAGCCGGCCTGCTCACCGCATTGGCAGACCCCGAGAGCGGGCTGCGCCGTCGGGCAGCGGCCGCGGTGGCCGAGATCGGGCAACGGCTGGCCACCGACCCCGCGCTGCAGGCGCGCGTCGACGGCTGGGTGACGGACGCCGCCGTGTTCCTCGTCGACCGGTACCGCCACGACATCGCGTCGATCATCACCGACACGGTCGAGAAGTGGGACCCGGCCGAGACGACCGAGAAGATCGAGCTCATGGTCGGGCGCGATCTGCAGTACATCCGGCTGAACGGCACGGTCGTGGGTGCGCTCGCGGGGCTCGCGATCTACGCGATCGCGCACGCCCTGATCCCCGTGGGACTCGGCTGAGGTCAGGCGCGGAGCGCGTCGGCTATCGGCTGGTCACCGGTGTTGAACCGGATGGTGCGTCCGACGGTCGAGTCCTGACGCAGCGTCTCGGCGATGACCTGCGCGACGTCTGCGCGCGACACCTCGCCCGACTCGTCGGCGGCGACGTCGATGCGGCCGGTCGCCTCACCGAGGGTGAGGCTGCTCGGCCCGAGGATCGTCCAGTCGAGTCCGGAGGAGCGCAGGTGCTCGTCGGCTGCCGCCTTCGCCTCCGCGTAGGTGTGGAACGGGTTGTCGGCCGGGATGCCGTGGTCGGGCGATGCGCCGAAGTACGACACCATCACGTAGCGGCGCACCCCGGCATCCGTCGCCGCGTCCATCGACCGAACGGCCGCGTCGTGATCCACCGCGCGGGTGCGCGCGGCGTCTCCGCCACCGGCGCCCGCCGACCACACCACGGCGTCGTGCCCGGCGAGAAGCTCGGCGATCGCCGCCTGATCCTCGTGCTCGATGTCGAACACGACCGGCTGCGCACCGGTCGCGCGCACGTCGTCGGCATGGTCGGGATTGCGGATCACGGCGGTCACCTCGTCACCGCGGGCCGAGAGAAGAGGGGCGAGCAGCAGGGCGACCTTGCCGTGGCCGCCGAAGATCACGATACGAGTCATGGCTCCACGCTACGCGGTCGACGCACGCCCAAGGCCGCCGCGACCCCGCCCCGTGAGAAACCACGTCGCGCACGAGAAACACGTGCGCGCGTGGTGTGTCACGCAGAATGTGGTTTCTCGCCGCCGGGGCGGGCGGTGCTCAGCGCGCGGCGAGGCCCGCGAGCAGCTCGAGCACGCAGAGCGCGGCGAGACGCACGGTGCGGGCGTCGTCGGCATCCGCCGTG
>NZ_DAMDLU010000023.1:0-26538 GCF_032084865.1 Microbacterium sp. | reverse complement strand
CCGTCGCGGCAGCGCGACGCCGCTGTCGCGCATCGCGCTGCGCGACCTCGCACGCGGGCCTGGCCGGCTCGGGCAGGCACTCGGTCTGCGTCACGCCCTGCACGACGGCATCGACGTCGTCTCGGGCGAGGAGCAGAACGGGGCGATCGCCTGGCTGAGCTGGGGTGATCCGGTGGCCGACGTCTCGTCGGGCCCGCGCGTGGGTGTCGCGGGAACGGCCGGAACGGATGCCTTCCCCTGGCGCTTCTGGATCACCGGCGACCCGACCGTATCGCCGTTCCGGTGGGGGCGCGGCGCGCGGGAGGCGGCAGGGACTCTCGAGAGCCAGCGCGACTGAGCGACGTGATCGCGCTCTCATTGCGTCGATGCCGTCCGATGAAAGATCGACGTCTCTCGCTTGTTGACGCAAACATGTCGCGCTCCTAGTGTCGATACCACTGCGATGCCGCAGAGCGCGTCGCAGTCGACATCTACGGAGGGTGCGCGCACATGCGACGAAGCGGGGCGACCAGGATGCGGCGGCTCTGCCGCACCATATTGATAGGTTCACTGGCGATGACGATGGCAGGCAGTGCGATGGGAGCGACGGCCGCGACCAGCGCGGCGACGAGAGACGATTCGAGTGCGGCGAGCGAGCGGGCGGCCGCACCCGTCGTGTTCGCCGGCAACGACGGCAAGCCCCACGAGGTGGGCTGGGACAAGCACTCGTTCACGGTCGACGGCGAGCGGCTGAACATCTGGTCGGGTGAGTTCCACTACTGGCGGCTGCCCGCTCCTGAGCAGTGGCGCGATCTGATGCAGAAGCTCAAGGGCGCCGGCTTCAACGCGGTCTCGCTGTACTTCTTCTGGGGTCTGCACCAGTCCGAGCGCGGCGGGGAGTTCGACTTCACCGGCATCCGCGACATGGATCTGCTGCTGACGATGGCCGAGGAGGAAGGGCTCTACGTCATCGCCCGCCCCGGCCCGTACGTCAACGCCGAGATCTCGATGGGCGGCCTGCCCGCCTACATGAGCAATGTCGACACTCCGCTGCGCGGCTCCGAGGATCCGCAGGTGCTGGCCGACTCGAAGGCATGGCTGAGCGCGGTCAACGAGATCATCCGCACGCACCAGGTCACCGACGGCGGCGGATCCGTGCTGATGTACCAGGTCGAGAACGAGCTGCTCGACGACAGCCCGGCACGCAAGCGATTCCTCACCGACCTCACCGCCGGCGTCAAGGCCGACGGCATCACCGTCCCGGTGTTCCACAACGACTGGGGCATGGGTGGTCGGTTCCGCGACGTCGCGACGTACGGACTCGACTTCTACGCGTACGACAACTACCCGCTGGGCTTCAACTGCGGTGCTCAGCGCAACCGCATCGGCGAGTCCGAGACGGCATTCCGCGCGATCGCCCCCGACACGCCGCAGTTCATCACCGAGTCGCAGGGCGGCGCGTTCACCCCGTGGGGAGCCGCCTTCGACACCGAGCAGTGCTACACCTTCACCGACGAGGGCTTCACGCGTCAGTGGGGCACGCGCAACGTCGGCAACGGGGTGACGGCCTACAACTCTTACATGTCGTACGGCGGCACCAACTGGGGCTGGACGGGATCGCCCTCCTCGGGTTTCACGAGTTACGACTACGGTGCGGCGCTCGACGAGGACCGCACCATCACGCCCAAGTTCGCGGCGCAGAAGGAGATCGGCTACCACCTGCAGGCGGTGCCCGACATCGCCGCGATGCGACCACTCACCGGCCCCGTCGCCGCGGTCGAATCCGGCAGCGCCGTGCAGTCGTACCAGCGGATCGCCACGGATGAGGACGCCGTATCGGCGACGGGCGACGGCGCCACCCGCTTCCTCGGATTCCGGCTCGCCGATTCGAACGACACCACCACGACCCGCTTCACCTTCCCGCTGATCATCGGCGAGCCCGATGACGAGAGCAGCTCCGGCATCGTCACCACCGACGACCGTGACGGCGGCGTCGTCTACGCGGGCGCGTGGCAGCAGGTCGCCGACGGCGGGGCGCACGGCGGCACGCTGAGCACCTCGACCGCAACGGGCGCCACAGCCTCGTTCACCTTCAGCGGCACCTCGCTGCAGCTGGTGACCTCCACCGGCACCGACCACGGCACCGCCCGGGTCACCATCGACGGCGTCGACAAGGGCACCTTCACCTCGCACGTCGACACCGACCAGAACAAGCCCGTGCAGCAGGTCTCGTTCGAGGCGACCGGCCTCACCCCGGGGCAGCACACCATCGTGGTCGAGAACCTCGGGCAGCCGGTCGCGGGCGGCACCGGAACGGTCGTCGCGATCGACGCGTTCCGGGTGCCCGACGACTCGAAGCTGCAGTGGAACGACGACGACGACGCGATGACGTTCACCGGGGCGTGGGAGCACGCGTCGGGCAAGAGCTGGACTGCGGGCGACATCGGCGGTGACGAGACGTTCTCGCAGACGGCGGGCGACGCGTACGAGTTCACCTTCACCGGCGCGGGCTTCGAGCTGATCGGACCGTACTCGAGCAATCACGGCCCTGCCGAGGTGTACATCGACGGAGAGAAGGCCGGGCGCACGCTCGAGCAGGTCTCCTCGTCTGCGCAGCCGCAGAAGGTGCTGTTCTCGACACGCGATCTGGCCTACGGCGAGCACACCGTGAAGGTGGTCGTCACCGGCGAGAGCTTCGAGGGGTCGACAGGGACGTTCCACTCGATCGACGCGGTGAACGTCTACCGCGACGCCGACACCGGAGCCGTGATCCCCGAGGGCAAGGTCGGCTGGGAACGGGTCCCGCAGAAGCCGGGCACCGCCATCACGCTGCACGGGCGGGACGCGGTGATGCTCACCGCCGACACCCGCATCGGCGAGCACGCGCTGTACTACACGACCAGCCAGCTGTTCGGCGCTCCGCTTGATCGTCGTGGCGGGATCGTGCAGTACGCGATCGGTCACCCCGGCGACGACGGAGAGACGGTGCTGCACTACGACCGCGAGCCGAAGGTCGCCCTCCCCGACGGAGTCGAGAAGACGTGGGATGCCGAACGCGGCGAGCTGCGGCTGAACTACGTCCACGGCGACCCGGCGGACATCGTCATCGACGACGGGTCGCAGACCCTCACGCTGCGCGTGATGGATCGCGACCACGCGGCGCAGGTCTGGTTCATCGAGGGCAGCGGCAAGGGGCCTGCTGTTCACGGCGACAGCAGCCCCACGATCGCGGTCGAGGGTGCCTACCTGGCGCGCACGGTCGAGTACCGGGGCGCCAACGCTGTGCTGACCGGGTCGATGGCCGAGGCAGGAACGCTGCGCATCGACGCGCCGGACGGGATCAAGCAGGTCCGCTGGAACGGGGCCAAGGCAAAGACGCGCAAGGGCATCGCGACAGTGGACGCCGCAGGACCGAAGCCGGTGCAGACACCCGAGCTGTCCTGGGTCACGGCATCCGACGACGCCGAAGCCGAGCCCGGCTTCGACGACGCGTCCTGGACCGACGCCGACGACACGGCCGGCTCCACCCGCTGGCAGGGTCCCGGTGAGAATCAGAAGGTCGTGCTCGACTCGAACCACTATGGATTCTTCGAGGGATCGGTCTGGTACCGGGCCCACTACACGGCGGCAGCGGACGGCGGCACGCTGAAGCTCCGCGGGAACGGCGGCAGCGGGCAGCCGGGCCACGGCAAGGCGCCGGCATTCATGCAGGTGTGGGTCAACGGGGTCTACGCCGGGTCACCGCGCGCCGCGGGCGGCTGGCAGGAGCTCGTCGTTCCCGCCGGGGCGACGAAGGCGGGCGAGAAGGTCGTGGTCTCGGTGCTGGTGCACAACCTCGGTCAGAACCTCGACTGGTCGGACGACGGCCTCTCGCGGCAGAACCGCGGTCTCTACGATGCCGTGCTCACCAACGGCGACGGGGCGGTGTCCTGGAAGATCGACGGCGCCACCGCCGTCGACGCCGACCCGGTGCGCACGCTGTACAACAACGGCGGGCTGTCCGGTGAAGCCAAGGGCTGGCACCTCCCCGGATTCGACGACCGAAAGTGGGATGCCGCTGCGACGCTCGTCGCCGATGAGCCGGGTGTGCGGTGGTACCGATCCGCCTTCGAGCTCGACGTGCCCGATGGCCAGGACACGGCGTTCCGCCTGACACTGCACTCCCCGAAGTTCGACGCGGGGCGCACCGATGGCTCGCAGGCGACGATCTTCGTGAACGGCTGGAACACCGGCGTCTACATCGGCGACATCGGCCCGCAGAAGCAGTTCACGGTGCCCAGCGGGTTCCTCGACATGCACGGCGACAACGAGATCGCCATCGCGGTCGCCGCCAAGGGGAAGGGGATGGGGCCGGTGTCGGTGAGTCTCGACGCCGTGCACTCCACGACCGGCGGACTCGGCGGCTGAGGCGATCGGGTGGGAGGGCTGTCGCGCCCTCCCACCCGATGCCGGCGCCGGACCTCTCCGGCGTCGGGATCTCGGCCGGCCAGCGGGTCTGCGGGCTCTCAGCTCGCGGGGCTGCACCCGCAGGACTCGCGCACCCGCAGCTCGGTGGCGAACTCGTGGTGTCGGCGCTGGTCGCCCGTCTTGAGCAGGATGCTCACCGCGGCACTCGCCATCTCCTTCAGCGGCTGCACCGCTGTCGTCAACCGCGGCCACACGAAGTCGGCGGCGACGGTGCCGTCGAACGACGCGACGGCGATGTCGTCGGGCACGCGCACGCGGTGCTGGCCGAAGGCGGCGAGCATGCCGATCGCGATCTGGTCGGATGCCGCGAGCACCGCTCGCGGTCTGCGGGGAGCCGCCATCAGCTGCATCGCCGCGTCGTACCCGCCCTGGTGGGTGAACGGCACGTGCACGAGCGGTCCGAGCGGCAGCCCGGCGGCGGCCAGGGCATCGCGCCAGCCTCGTTCACGCTCGTCGTACCGGGCGGCGCTTCCCGCGAACCCGATGTCGCGGTAGCCGTGACCGATGAGGTGCTCGGTCGCGGCACGCGCGCCGACCGCGAAGTCGACACCCACGCTGTGCAGACCGTCGGTCTCACCGAACTGGCCGATCACCACGGTGGGGATGCCGAGCGCCTCGACCAGCGACTGCTCGCGCGCGGTCAGCACGTCGGCGATGATCAGACCGCCGATCTGACGTGAGACGAGATCGCGGATCTGCTCGGATGTCGCCACCTGCTCGCGGTCGGAGTTCACGATCAGCAGTGAGCGGGCGTTGTCGGCGCTGGCCTGATCGAGGGCGTGGCAGAGCTCGGCGAAGAACGGGCTGCGGTTGTCGTGCACGAGCAGGCCGAACATGTCGGCCGAGCCCATCGACAGCGCCCGCGCGGCGGCGTTCGGACGGTAGCCGAGCACGCGCACCGCGTCGAGCACCCGTTCCCGGGTGAGCGGCGCGACGGCCTTCGGCCCATCGTTGAGCACATAGCTGACGACGGCCGTGCTGACGCCGGCGTAGCGGGCGACATCGGCCCGGGTCACAGACCGCGGTCGGCGGTCAGCGTGCATTCGGTTGTCCCATATCGGGAATCATAAGCCGCTCGCCGCCCCGACGTGCGGACTCGTGCGCCATCACGCCAGGAAGCGTGAACCGCGCCGCCTGCCAGGCGTTCACCGGCGGCAGCGTCTGATCGGTCACCGCGCGCACGAAATCGTCGACGAGGAAGTGGTGGCTGCCCTCATGCCCGTTGGGCAGTTTCTGCAGCTCGACCGGGATCCGCGCGCGCTCCTGCTCGTGGATCGCCGCGTACCCCGACACGAACGCGTCGCGCAGCGCGGGTGCGATCCTCGACAGGGCGGGATCGTCGGCGGATGCCGAGGGGTCGGTGTCGATGAGATGCGAGATGTCCTCGAGGCCCTGGCGTGTCTGCCACACCGTGGTGCGGGCGATCTGCTCGAACGACCCTTCCGTGCCGAACCAGCGGAAGCGCGACTCCCGCAGGTGGGTGGGATAGCCCACCCTGCGGAACTCGTTGATGCGCATGGACCCACCGCCCGCGACCTCGAACAGGGCGGTGGAGTTCGAGAAGTCGTTGTCGAACTGGCTGATGCCGCGCTCGAAGACCCCGTCTCCGCGCTGGTCTGTCACGCCGATCGCCGACACCGCCACGGCGTGGGTGGGCCACGCGCCGAGCACGCCGCCGATCGAGTGCGTGGGGTACAGCAGCGGCGGGTAGCTGGCGGTGCTCTTCCACTCCGCGCCGCCCGAGTACTGGTAGGCCTCGTAGAAGCCGAGGTCCATGTCGTGGATGTAGTCGCCTTCGCCGTAGAACAGCTGACCGAACTCGCCGGAGGCGAGCTTCTGCCGGGCGTAGACGGTGGCCGGGTTGTAGTAGCTCGTCTCGCCCATCATGTAGGTGAGGCCGGTCTCGCGCACGGCGTCGATGATCGCGCCGATCTCGTCGACGGTCATCGCCATGGGAACGGCGGAGTAGACGTGCTTGCCGGCGCGCAGCGCCTCGACGACGAGCGGGCCGTGCATCCAGCGCTGGGTGAAGATCGCGATCGCGTCGATCGCGGGTGAGGCGACCATCTCGGCGAAGCTGTCGAACGTGCCGGCGAGGCCGGCGGATGTCACCAGCTCGGCCGCGCGCGAAGGCACGACGTCCGTGACGTGCACGCCAGAGATGCCGGGATGATGATGAAAGAGGGTGGCGAACTGACCTGCGAACTGGCCCGCGCCGACGAGCCCCATGGTGAACGCCATATGCCGCAGTCTCCCATTCGCCGTCAACGGGTGTCAACAACGGGAAGGGGCCTCGGAACCGTGCCCCTCAGAACGGTTCCGAGACCCCTCGGTCCCCAGTGATCTACGCGGGTAGAGTACCACGATTCGAGATGATCTGCACGCTGTTTCTGATGCGATCGCCGTGCAGCACGGCTGGGTGGCCACGCCGTGCTAGACTGACCCCTTGTCTGCGCACACTCCTGTGCGCAGTTCGTATCCCACTTCCCTCTCCTCGGTCTCGTGTTCTGTCATGGAGCATGAGTCGTGCCTGCGGGTGGGATGCAGACAAGGGATCTTGGGTGAGGCCGTCCGGCCTCACGGTAATGAAGGAGTCACAACATGGCAGCAGTGTGCCAGGTGACCGGTGCTGTTCCCGGCTTCGGTCACAACATCTCGCACTCGCACCGCCGGACGAAGCGCCGCTTCGACCCGAACGTGCAGAAGAAGACCTACTACGTGCCGTCGCTCGGTCGTAAGGTCACCCTGAACGTGTCCGCCAAGGGCATCAAGGTGATCGATGCTCGTGGTATCGAGAAGGTCGTCGCGGACCTCAAGGCGAAGGGTGTGAAGCTCTAATGGCCAAGAAGGCTCAGGACGTTCGTCCGATCATCAAGCTCCGTTCGACGGCGGGCACCGGTTACACGTACGTGACCAAGAAGAACCGTCGCAACACCCCCGACCGCCTCGTGCTCAAGAAGTACGACCCGGTGGTCCGCAAGCACGTCGAATTCCGAGAGGAGCGTTGATCCATGGCTAAGAAGAGCAAGATCGCTCGCAACGAGCAGCGCAAGGTCATCGTCGAGCGCTACGCAGAGCGTCGCGCCGAGCTGAAGAAGACGCTCGTCGACCCGAACGCCACCGATGAGGCCCGCGAGGCCGCCCGCATCGGCCTGCAGAAGCTCCCGCGCAACGCGTCGCCCGTGCGCGTGCGCTCGCGTGACGCCATCGACGGCCGCCCCCGTGGCATGCTCACGAAGTTCGGCATCTCGCGTGTCCGCTTCCGTGACATGGCCCACCGTGGCGAGCTGCCCGGCATCACCAAGTCGAGCTGGTAAGCACCAGTCGCAGAAGGGGCGAGGATCTTCGGATCCTCGCCCCTTTCGCATCCCCGCCCGGAGTGCACGCATCTCCCCTTCGGGCCACCTGCCGAAACACAGGACTTCACCTGATTCGCAGGATGCATTCCTGCATCCGCTCCTGAGTTTCGCGAGGGATCCTGCATCCCGGATGCCCTGCACATTCCTGAGTTTCGAGGCTCTATCCCCATCTGCCGGGTGCGGCCCCGGCTTGAAACCCCGCGCCGGCGGAAGCTCTTCGGATGGACCTGTTCGAAGAGCTGCGTCGGCGCGGCGGGATCACCCGAACGCGTACTCTGCGTGACGCCGGCGTGTCGGAGCACACCATCCGCCGGGCGAAAGCGGAGGGCGCCGTCATCAAGCCGCGCAATGGCTGGGTCGCGCTGCCGGATGCCGACTGGTTCGCGTTGGCGGTGGTGCGTCGGGGTCTCGTGATCAGCTGCGTCAGTCTCGCGGAGCGTCGGGGGCTCTGGGTTCCCGAGCGGCATCAACGGCACGTCGTGGCGTCGCCGCACTCGTCCCGGTTCTCGGTGCCCGAGCATGCCGTCGTCCACTGGGCACAGCCGGTGATACCTCGGGAACCGGATGCCGTGGAAGACGATCTGCGCAACGCACTGGTGCTCGTCGCGCGCTGCCAGCCGCTGGAGACCGCGTTGGTCATCTGGGAATCGGCGCTGAACAAGGACCTCATCGACCGGGCATCCATGGCCAGACTCGACCTTCCCGCTGCCGCCCGCGAAGTGCTCGACAGGGCTCGTCCCTTTGCCGATTCCGGCCTCGAGACGATCATCATTCACCGGCTGCAGTGGCTGCGGCTGCCGATGCTCGCTCAGGCTTGGCTGTACGGGCACCGCGTCGATCTGCTGATCGGGAAGCGCCTGGTCATTCAGTTGGACGGCGCCACGCATACGGGCCCGCAGCGAACGAGCGACATCGCCCATGACGCGCTGCTCGCGCTCCACGGCTTCCACGCGCTGCGATTCAGCTACGAGCAGGTGATGGATCAATGGGAGCAGGTGCAGGCGGTGATCACCGAGGCCGTCGCCCAGGGTCTGCATCTCGCCGATCGATGACCGCGTGAATATCAGGAGTGCACGCGAAACGCAGGAGCGGGGCGGGCATCCGCTCCTGCATTCCGGGAGAACTCCTGCATTTCGCGCGCGGAGCCGCCGGCCCCGCCCAGCGCCCGCACCGACCGAATCTGTGACTGAAGTGACCAAAGTGACCCGACTTGCCGGGAAATCGCGCCAAAACCCGCGAAATGACGCGGATTCCTGTGCTGTGGTTGGTACATTCGAGGCGGTCGAACGACCGACGGGGGTCTCTCCCTCGAAATCAACACGATGCGACGGACCGTCGTCGCTGGAGGAGTGACATGGCTGACAAGTCCATCACCAAGACCGAGCTCGTCGCGAGCATCGCTTCCGCCACCGGCCAGAGCCAGGCCACCGTCTCCGGTGTCCTCGACTCGCTGTTCGCCACGGTCTCCGACGCCGTCGCCAAGGGCAGCAAGGTCTCCATCCCGGGCTGGATCTCGTTCGAGCAGGTCGACACGGCCGCCCGCACGGGCCGCAACCCGCAGACCGGCGCCGAGATCAAGATCCCGGCCGGCAAGCGCGTCAAGGTCACCGCTGGCTCCAAGCTGAAGGCAGCCGTCAAGTAAGACCGCTCGCCGTACGCGAAGGCCGTCCCTCCGGGGGCGGCCTTCCGTCGTATCGGTCGTAGGCTGGAGAAGTGAATCCGTACCGTCTCGCTGGCCTGGCGATCCTCGTCGTCAGCGGGGTCGCGGGCCTCATCGCCGCCCTGATCGTCGGTGGCGGTGCGGTGCCCCCGAAGCTGCTCGACCCCGGCCCCATCGTCATGTGGGGTCTGCCGGCCGTGAAACTCGGCGCCAACCTCGGCGCCGCCGCGATGTTCGGCTCGCTCGTGCTGGCGCTGTTCGGCCTGCGCGCGGGGACCCGGCCGTTCGAGCTCGCGGTCGACACGGCATCCGTGGGCGCCGCCGTCTTCACCATCGGGTCGGGAGCCACCGCCTTCCTCACCTTCATGGCGGCGTTCAACCCCAAGCTCAGCGCCGACCGCGGCTTCGGCGAGCAGTTCGGCCGCTACCTGCTCGAACTGCCGCTCGGCCAGGCGTGGCTGATCACCACGCTGATGGGTGCCGTGATCACGCTGCTGCTGTTCGGCTGGCGCAGCTGGACGGGCATCATGCTCACCGCCGTGCTGGCTGCGGCGTCGTTCCTGCCGATGGCCACGCAGGGCCACTCGGGCGACGTGGCCGGACACACCGTCGCCGTCAACGCGATCCTGATGCACACGATCGGGGCCGCCGTATGGGTCGGCGGTGTGCTGCTGCTGGTCATCCTGCGCCACCTCGACGCCAAGGCGGGCAGGGCCGGCAGGGCGGGCAAGGCGAAGAACGCGAAGCCGGATGCCCGGATCGACCTGCCCGTGCTCGTCGCACGCTACTCGTCGCTGGCGATCGCCGCGTTCGTGGTCGTCGCGTTCTCGGGAGTCGCACGCACCGTGGTGGCGCTGGGGGAGTGGAGTGAGCTGCTCTCGCCCTACGGCCTCATCGTCATCGGAAAGGCGGTCGCCCTCCTCGGCCTCGGACTGTTCGGGGCGTGGTACCGCCGCCGGCTCATCCCGCATCTCGAGGGCGCCCGCGAGAAGCGCGCGTTCTGGTCGCTGATCCTCGGCGAGCTCGCGCTGATGGGCATCGCCTCGGGTGCCGCCGCCGCGCTCGCCCGCACGCCCCCGCCGCTCGGCGAACAGGCGCCCGCCGTGCAGACCTCGGCCGAGCGCCTCACCCGCTCGCCACTGCCGCCCGAGCTGACCATCGGCCGCTGGTTCACCTCGTTCGACCTCGACGTGCTGTGGATCGCGGCCGTCGGCTTCGGGGTCTTCCTCTACATCGCGGGAATCGTCCGGCTGCGCCGCCGGGGGGATGCCTGGCCGCCGCACCGCACGATCTTCTGGATGGGCGGCCTGGCGCTGCTGCTGTGGGTCACCAGCGGTCCGATCAACGAGTACCAGGACTACCTGTTCAGCGTGCACATGCTCGGCCACATGCTGCTCGGCATGGGCATCCCGGTGCTGCTGGTGATGGGGGCACCGGTGACGCTCGCGCTGCGCGCCATCCGCAAGCGCGACGACGGCACCCGCGGCGGACGCGAGTGGATCATGTGGGCCGTGCACTCGCCGTACTCGCGCTTCATCACGCACCCGTTCGTCGCCGCCGCCATCTTCGTGCTGTCGTTGTGGGCGTTCTACTTCACCGATCTGGTGCGCTGGGCGATGTACGACCACCTCGGGCACGAGTGGATGATCATCCACTTCCTCATCTCGGGCTACCTGTTCGTGCTGACGCTGATCGGCGTCGATCCGATCCCGTACCGCCTGCCGTACGCGGGCCGCCTGATCACGCTGATCGCGGTGATGGCCATGCACGCGTTCTTCGGCATGGCCATCATGATGCAGGAGGGCCTGTTCGTCGCCGACTGGTTCGGGTCGATGGGCCGCACGTGGGGACCGACTCCGATGGAGGACCAGTACATCGGCGGCGGCATCGCGTGGTCGGTGGGCGAGATCCCGACGCTGATCCTGGCGGTGACGCTCGCGATCCAGTGGTCGAGATCGGATGCCAAGGTGCAGCGTCGACGTGATCGGCACGCCGACCGCACCGGGGATGCCGAGCTGGAGGAGTACAACGCGCGCCTGGCGAGAATGGCCGAGCGCGACCGGGTGGGCTGAGCCGTCAGTCCTCGAGGGTCGGCTGGTCGCCGTCGGGCGAGCCGACCCGGATCGACACCGATCCGTCCGGGAGGACGGTCGCGGTGCCGTTCACCTGGAACGGCACGTCCTGCGACACCTTGCGCACGGTGCCGTCGAAGAGCGACTGGATCCTCACCTCGATGTGCGCCATGGCGTCGGTGGGCGGCAGCGCCCACCCGCCGCCGTCGGGCACGAGGCTGACGACTGGCTGCGCGATGATCGACCACTCCGGCACGGTGTCGGGGGCGAGCCGGTTGTGCAGCTGCAGACCGAACGGGCAGCGGGTGGGCTGCAGCACCTCCTGCGTCGCGCAGTCGGTGAGGAACTGCTCGACCTGCTGCTGCACGACCTCGATGAACTTCTCGGTGGGCTGAGCCTGCACGTCCACCGGTGTGCGGGCGAGCGCCGTGTCGGCGAGCACGCTCACACCGGGGGTCGACGAGATGGCGGTGTCGACGGTCACCGAGTACCTGCCGGGGGTGAACACCAGCAGATGAAGGGGGTCGAGGGGCGCCGCGCCCGCGCCGTCCACAGAGACCTGACGCCGGTCGATCGCGAATCCGTTCACGGCGAAGACGTCGGCGCCGCGCACGGTGAGCTCGATCTCGGCCAGCGGGCTGGCCGTGAAGCGCCAGTTCGGGGTGACTCCCACCCAGCCGTCCTGTGCGACGGTGAAGGTCGACGTGCCGCGCACCCCGCCGGCGCGGTAGTCGACGACGATCTGGTGAACGCCGTCCTTCGCGCCCTTCTCGGTGACCGTCACGTCGGTGAGCGGGGCGAGGGCGGCCCGCCGCAGCAGCGCCTCGGAGGCGGACGCGTCGATCCCGGCATCCTGCAGCACGGCGAGGTCGAGCGAGACGCCGGGCAGCTGCAGCGCCTTCGCGGCGCTACCGCTCGAGAGCAGGTCGACGTATCGCTGCACGAAGGCGGAAGGGCTGTAGAACGACTGGTACAGCGACATCCCGCCGGCGGCGAGGGCGGCGAGCAGCAGCACGCCGATGACGGCCAGCAGGGTGAGGTCGGATCGCAGGCTGGAGCGTCTGCGCGGGCGCGCTCGCCCCGGTGATACCCGCCCCTGCATCATGGCGCAAGTCTAAGGAGTCGGCGCTGGGACGGAGCCGAACGCACACGGCGAAGACTTAACATAGGGGCGTGTCCGTCGCCCTCTCCGAAGAACAGCACGCCCTGTTCCGACTCATCGAGGACACCGACGAGCACGTCTTCATCACCGGTCGCGCCGGTACGGGAAAGTCGACCCTCCTGCAGCACTTCGCCTGGAACACGAAGAAGCAGATCGCGATCTGCGCGCCCACCGGCGTCGCCGCGCTGAACGTGGAGGGGCAGACGATCCACTCGCTGTTTCGGCTGCCGATCGGCCTCATCGCCGAGAGCGAGATCGAGCAGTCGGATGCGACCCGGCGCATCCTCAACGCGATCGAGACGCTCGTCATCGACGAGATCTCGATGGTGAACGCCGATCTGATGGATGCCATCGACCGCTCTCTCCGGCAGGCACGAGGCAAGAGAGGCATCCCGTTCGGCGGGGTGCAGATCGTCATGTTCGGCGACCCGTACCAGCTCGCGCCGGTGCCGCCTCGCGGCGACGAGCTGCGCTACATCCAGGATCACTACCGCTCGTTCTGGTTCTTCGACGCCAAGGTGTGGACCGGCGGGCAGGACGAAGGGGCGATGCTGGACATCGGCACCTACGGCGCGACGCTGCACGTGCACGAGCTGGTGCACATCCACCGCCAGTCCGACGACGGGTTCAAGGCGATGCTCAACGCCGTGCGGTACGGACGCGTCACCGCCGACATCGCCGGGGTGCTGAACGAGAAGGGCGCACGCACACCCCCCGAACCCGAGCCGGGGGAGGTGCCGATCATCACGCTCGCGACGCGCAACGACATCGTGAACAACATCAACCGGCGCCATCTCGCCGCACTCCCCGGCCGCGAGCAGACCGCGCACGCCGAGGTCTCGGGCGACTTCGGCCGCGGTGAGGCGAACTACCCCGCCGACGCCGAGCTGAAGCTCAAAGTGGGCGCACAGGTGATGTTCCTGCGCAACGACATCGCGATGCAGGGCGAGCCCCCGCGCTGGGTGAACGGGTCGATCGGCACGGTCACGCGCATCCTCGGCGACACCGTTCGCGTCGATGTCGACGGCGACGAGTTCGATGTCGAGCCGGCGGTGTGGGAGAGATTCCGCTACGCCTACAACCCGGGCACGAAGACCCTCACCCGCGAGGTCGCCGCGGAGTTCACCCAGTTCCCGCTGCGCCTGGCCTGGGCGGTCACCATCCACAAGTCGCAGGGGAAGACCTACGATCGCGCGGTCGTCGATCTCGGATCGGGCGCCTTCGCGCCCGGGCAGACGTATGTCGCGCTGTCGCGACTCACGTCGCTCGACGGACTGTACCTCTCGCGCCCGCTGCGGCCGAGAGACATCCGCGTCGACGAGGACGTGCGCCGATTCATGCGCGAGGCGTGGGAAGCCCGCCAGTCCGAGAAGGCCGAGAAGGCCGAGAAGGCCACGAGCGCCGACGCTGATCGGAAGACGCAGGAGCCGGATGCCGTCACGGGCGGCCTCTCAGCCTCATCGCCCTAGACTCGGAGAGTCCATCCCGGGGGAGTGTCCTATGCATCTTCGTTCGTCGCGCCGTGTGCGTGCAGCCGTGGGCGGCGCGCTCGCACTGGCTCTCGCACTGACCGGCTGCACCGCGTCGGATACCGAGTTCAGCTACACGCCCCCGAAGCAGGTCGACGCGAAGCTGCCCGACGACGTGACCGGGCAGCTGCAGGCGGCCGTCGAGCAGGCGATCATCGCGAGCGGCTCGTCGGGCGCGATCGTCGGCGTCTGGGTGCCCTGGAGCGGCCAGTGGGTCACGGGCCTCGGCACGCAGGGTCCGGATGGTGCTGAGGTCACCGCCGACATGTCGTTCCGCGTCGCGGACGTGACGCGGCTGATGACCTGCGATGTGCTCTACGGCATGGTCGACGACGGCACGGTCGAGCTCGACGCTCCCGTGCCCAAGTACGTCTCCGGCGTCGCCGACCTCTCCGACATCACCCTGCTCGACCTGTGCAACGGCACGAGCGGCGTCGGCTCCTCGGAGGGCGTGGTCAAGCCGTACTGGCTGAACACGCCGGCGCGCGAGTGGGCCCCCATGCAGCTGGCGAGCTTCGGCCTGGGCACCGGCCGCACGCCCGCGCACACCGAGTACCGCGAGTCGGATGCCGGGTACCTCATGCTCGGCATGGCGCTGGAGCGCATCTCCGGCCGCAGCGCGTCCGAGCTGATCGCGAAGTACGTCACGGGGCCGCTCGAGCTGCCGTCCACCTCACTTCCGCCGCGCGAGTCGGCAGCGCCCGCACCGGCGCCCGCGCTCAAGGGCACGTACCTGCCCGCAGCCGAAGGCGGCGGCTACGACTGCGCCGCACCCGTCGACATCACCGAGAGCTCCTCGAGCATCGGCTTCACCGACTCGGGCGTCGTGTCGACCATCACCGACCTCGGCCGCTACGCCCAGGCCGAGGCCCGCCAGGCGCTGCGCGAGAAGAATGCGGAGCCGGCGCGCTTCGGCGCTCCCCTCCCCGCCGGCGCCGATGCGCCGAGCTGGTACCAGGCGACGGGCGGCGGCTACCTCGTGGGATCGATGATCGGACAGCACGGCTGGGTGCCCGGCTACGCGACGGCGGCCTACTCCGACCCGGCCACCGGCTTTACCGTGGCGGTCACGCTCAACGGCTCGTCCGCCGGCGGCTCGATGGCCGCGTACCTCGCCTGGGAGCTCGCGGCGATCGCGTCGAAGGCCACGGCGGCCGAGGGGCAGACCGCTCCCGAGTTCGGCCTGCCGTTCACGGCCGAGCAGTACGCGCAGAGCATCGCCGATGCGGCCATCTGCGCGCCACCGGCAGCGGAGTGACTCCGTGAAAGGATGGGAAGGTGCGCTCGTCTGGTAGGTCTCGGCTCCTCCGGGGCTTCGCGGGCGCCTCGGTCTCGACCTTCGTCGCCCTCGCCTCGCACGTCGGGGTCGGCGGTCAGATGCCCGGGATGCTCGGCATCGCCGTACCGTGGCTGCTGTCGTTCATGGTGTGCACGCTGCTCTCGGGCATCCGCCTCTCGGCCATCCGGCTGACGTTCTCGGTGATGGTGTCGCAGGCGCTGTTCCACGTGCTGTTCGTGCTCGGTGCGATCACGCCGCGCGGGGGGATCGCACCGCACGTCCACGGGCCGCTCACGCTCCCGGCCGGGAGCGCCGTGCTCGTCCCCGAGGACGCGGGGATGTGGGTCGCGCACGGCGTGGCCGCCATGATCACCGTGATCGCCCTGCATCGCGGAGAGCGCCTGATCCAGACGCTGATCGCTCTGGCATCCGCCGTCGTCCGCTGGCTGACCCGCGCCGTCGCCATCGCGCCGGCCCTTCCCGCCATCCCCACCCGGCCGCGCTGGGTGGCGCTCACGGCACCGCGACGCACCGACCAGCAGCTGAGCCCGCTGCGCCGACGCGGCCCGCCTCTTCGCGTCGTCTGATCCATCGCCGCCGACAGGCTGCGCCGGGCGCTCGCGCGCCTTTCCAGATGACTCGCCGCTTCGCGGCATCCAGAAAGAGGTCTCCATGTTCCGCATCCGCACCACCATCGCCGCGCTCGCCGTGGCTGCCGTCGCCACGCTCGCCGTCGCCGCACCCGCGTCGGCTCACGACACGATCGTCTCGAGCACGCCGGCGGCCGATTCGCAGCTCACCACCGCGCCGACCGAGGTCATGCTCACTTTCTCCAACGCCCTGCTCTCGCTCGACGAGAACAGCGGCACCGCCCTGACCGTCGTCGACGAGTCCGGCAAGGACTGGGTCGCCGGGTCGCCGACGGTCGCCGCCGACACGGTCACGGTTCCGCTGGCCGAGGGGATGCCTGGTGGGGCCTACACGGTCACCTGGCAGGTCGTCTCGAGCGACGGCCACCCGACGTCGGGGGAGTACGCGTTCTCGCTGACCGCGTCCGAGGCCTCCGCGACTCCCACCCCGACCGAGACGGATGCGGCAGAGCCGACCGAGCAGCCCTCCGATGCCGCGCAGCCGGACGAGCAGTCCGATTCGACGCCCTGGCCGCTGCTGATCGGGCTCGGCGTCGTGCTGCTCGCCGGAATCGTCACGGCCATCGTGATCGCCGCGCGCCGCAAGCGCTGACATCATCTGGTCGAACGGGCCCCGCCGTGCCACGGCGGGGCCCTTTCGCGGTGATACGTTCGGCGACAGCGCGAATTCGGCGCGTTCGGGAGGCAGGGCATGGCGATCGTCGACAACGGCATCTACGTGGACGGCGCGCGCACGGCGAACCCCCGCAGCATCGACGAGACGTTCGAACTGATGCGCGAGCGCGGCGGCATGGGCTGGATCGGCCTGTATCGGCCTGATGCCGCGGAGCTGCAGGCGGTGGCCGCTGAGTTCAGGCTGCACGCACTCGCCGTCGAAGACGCCCTGCGCGGGCATCAGCGACCCAAGCTCGAGCACTACGAGGACCATCTCTTCGTCGTGCTGCGACCGGCCCGCTACCTCGACGTCGAGGAGGAGGTGGAGTTCGGCGAGGTGCACGTGTTCGTCGGGCGCGACTTCGTCGTCACCGTGCGCCACGCCGAGGAGCCCGACCTGGGGCATGTGCGTCGCCGCCTCGAGGCCGACCGTGAGCTGCTCGCCCAGGGCCCGGAGGCCGTGCTGTACGCGATCCTCGACGAGGTGGTCGACAGGTACGCGCCGGTTCTCGCCGGACTCGAGAACGACATCGACGAGATCGAGAACCAGCTGTTCGTCGACGACGTCGACGCGACGCAGCGCATCTACGAGCTCTCGCGCGAGGTGCTCGAGTTCCAGCGCGCCGCGCAGCCGCTGACCGACATCGTCGGCGGGCTGCTGCGCGAGGGTGAGGGGCGGGGAGCGGATGCCGAGCTGCAGCGTCGCCTGAGGGACGTGCACGACCACGCCATCCGGGTCGCCGACCGGGCGGCCACCTTCCGCGCGGTGCTCGAGAACGCGCTGACCGTCGAGTCGACGATCGTCGCACGCCGGCAGAACGAGGCGATGCGGCGGATGACCGAGGAGAGCATGCGCCAGGGAGAGCAGATGAAGCGGATCTCGGCATGGGCGGCCATCCTGTTCGCGCCGACCCTGATCGGGTCGATCTACGGGATGAACTTCGACGACATGCCCGAGCTGAACTGGCCGTACGGGTATCCGCTCTCCATCGCGGCGATGGTCGCGCTCGGCGGCGGCCTCTACCTCGCCTTCAAGCGGAAGGGCTGGCTGTAGCGGCATGTGACGCTGCGCGGCGCGGGCGGCCACGGATGCCGGGGAGCACACCAGAATGGATGCATGAGCCTCGCCGACCTCGCCCCGCACCCGTACGACGCGATCACCGCAGCCGACCTGCGGCGGGCCGGCAGCGTGAAGTGGACGCGCTTCCCCGACACGATCGGCACGTTCGTCGCCGAGATGGACTTCGGCGTGGCTCCGGCGATCTCGGACGCCGTCGCCGAGGCGCTGCGCACCGGGCTCACGGGCTACCTGCCCCTGCCGATCGCCCACGCGCTGCAGCAGGCGGTGGCGGACTGGCACGCCGACCGGTACGGCTGGACCGTGCCGAGCGGCGACGTGCGGCTGATCGCCGACGTGATCGTCGCTTACGAGTTCGCGATCACCACGTACACGAAGCCGGACGCCGCGGTCATCGTCCCGACGCCGGCTTACATGCCGTTCCTCGACGTGCCGCTGCGGCACGGACGGCGCGTGATCGAGGTGCCCAGTCGAGAGGTCGACGGGCGCTGGACGATGGACCTCGAGGCGGTGGCGGCCGCGTTCGCCGAGGGCGGCGAGCTGCTCGTGCTCTGCAACCCGCACAACCCGCTGGGAACGGTCGCGACTCGAGAAGAGCTGCTGGCGATCGCGCAGACGGTGTCGGATGCCGGCGGCCGGGTCTTCTCCGACGAGATCCACGCTCCGCTGGTGTACGCGCCAGCCCGGCACATCCCGTACGCGTCGGTGTCGGATGCCGCGGCCGCGCACACGCTGACCGCGACCTCGGCGTCGAAGGCGTGGAACCTCGCCGGTTTCAAGTGCGCGCAGCTGGTGCTGTCGAACGACGAGACCCGCGCTGCGTGGGATGCCGACGGGGGCTGGGCCGGTCACGGCACCGCGACGATCGGCGTGATCGCTCAGCTCGCGGCCTACACCGGCGGCGCTGAGTGGCTGGCCGAGGTCACCGAGTACCTCGACGGCAACCGGCGGCTGCTCGCGGAGCTGGTGGCCGAGCACCTGCCCGGAGTGCGGGTCACCGTGCCGGAGGGCACGTACATCGCTCTGCTCGACTTCCGCGGCACGCAGCTGTCGGCCGAACTCGGTGCGGATGCCGACCTCGGCACCTGGTTCCGCGAGAACGCCGGCGTGTCGATGACCGACGGCGCGCTGTGCGGTCGGGCCGCGATCGGGTGCACGCGGTTCGTGTTCGCCACTCCGCGACCGATCATCCGCGAGGCCGTGCTGCGGATCTCGAGGGCGCTCACGGCATGACCGTCAGCCTCCGATAGGACGGCTTCAGCGAGGGGCGGGGTGGCCGGTGTCGTCCATGGCGCCGGTGAGCCTGTCGAGGAAGCGGACGACGGCCGCGTGCTCGACGTCTGTGAGATCGGCCGCGATCTGGCGGATGGCCTGCTGGAAGGCCATGACGGGAGCGCCGACGGTCTGCTCGGCGAACGGAGTGGCGGTGATGACGAGGCTTCGCCGGTCAGAGGGGTGCCGCACCCGCTCGATGGCGCCGGCTCGCTCGAGCCGGTCGAGCAGAGCCGTCATCGATGCCGACGTCACGCCCAGGTGCTTCGAAAGAGTGGTCGGGGTGACCCTGTCGTCGGAGCGGGCCGCGTTCAGCAGGAACTGGATGATCCTGATCTCGTTGTCGGACATCGACGACGAATCGCGAGCGCGAGCATGCATCGCATCGTCCGCCTCCTGATATCGCCGAAGGGCGTCGATGATCTTGTTCGCGGTATCCACCTCAACGGTCATGGCCACCTCCTTGCCTCCGATCATAGCCCAACATGAAGTGTGGCCAATATGTAGTTTGACAAACTACTTTTGATCTGAGTAAGTTTCCTTACATCGGATCCCCCGACCTGAGGAGTTGAAATGGGCACGCTGCACTACGGAGCCACCGGCGAAGCGATCGAGATGCCGGACCGGATCCTCGCTCACCTGAAGGTTCTCGTGTCGACCAAACTGCGTCGCAATGAGAGCTTCTCGCTTTCGTGGGATCGCCTCGTCGACGGAGCCGTCGAGCGATCCACCATCTGGCTGCACTGCTCGATCCCCATGCAGTTCAAGATGGACGCGGAGGCCGCCAAGCATCTCGACCGCGGTTACCTGCAGCAGCTCGCCGACCAGGCGAACTCGTCGGCCGGTGTGGTCATCGATCTCAGCGACCAGGTCGCCGAGCGCGAGATCTCCGAGCTCGACATCCGCACTCCTGCACTGGCGCGTGTCGCATGACCATCGCAGAGCACCCCGCAGGCCGTCTGTACACACCCGGGGCGGCGGTCTCCGCGGACCGCGTCGCCCCGCCCGTCACGATCGTGCCGCGCGCGGTGACGTGGAGCAAGGTCGACACCGGCTTCTACGTCGCCTCGAAGGCGGGCGAGTACGTCGGTTCGGTCGACACGACTCCCGACGGTCACTTCGTGGCTTTCGATGCGACCAGCGCGCCCATCGGGCGCTACGCCGACCTGCCCGGCGCGAAGGCGGCTGTGCTGTCGTGGAAGCCCGAGCGTGCGCGCATGCGTGATCGCCGGCTGGGCCGGATCGTGCACCCGATCGCGGTATCGGCGGGCCTGGTGGCCGGCGTGACAGCCGCGTTCGGTGCGCTGCTCGCCACCTTCCCCGCCTGACGCACGTCCGCTGTCAGCGCGCTGAGGTCAGTGCGCGAGAAGCACCGCGTCGGTCTTCTCCTGCAGGAAAGAGCGCAGGTCCGCCAGAGCGGCGACATCCTCCGCCAGCTGGCGCAGCCCCTCTTGATCGAGGTCGAGCGTCTCATTGCGCCCCTCGAACGTGACCACCCAGGTCGGCAGTCCCCGACGGATCTCGGGGTGCAGGAACGTGATCGTGCTGGCGGAGCGCAGCGTGACGACCACGATCCCCGAGTTCGGACCGGCCTCGAAGTTCTTGTCGAGCACAGCGATGCCCAGCGAGTCCTCGCTGTGCGCCTGGGTGTACTCGTTGACCCAGCTCTCCACTGCAGTTCGGTCGCGGTATGGCATTCAGGCACCTGCATTCGTTCGATGAGCGCAGACGCGCTCCCTCCGAACTTACTCGACCCCGCTGGGCCAGAGGCTGAAGGCCACCCGGCGGTACACGATGCGCATCCCTGTTTCGCTTCGTGTCACGGGTCGAGCCGCGGAGTCACGCTGTCGCGGGTTCCCGTCGCGCCAGTCGCAGCCACGTCTCGATGACCGTGTCCGGATTCAGCGAGATCGATTCGATGCCCTGCTCCACCAGCCACTCCGCGAGCTCGGGGTGGTCGCTCGGCCCCTGGCCGCAGATGCCGACGTACTTGCCGTGTCGACGGCACGCCTCGATCGCCATCGACAGCAGTTTGAGCACGGCGGGATCGCGCTCGTCGAAGGTGTCGGCGACGAGTGCGCTGTCGCGGTCGAGGCCGAGCGTCAGCTGGGTCATGTCGTTCGAGCCGATCGAGAAGCCGTCGAAGTGCTCGAGGTACTCGTCGGCGAGCAGCGCATTGGTCGGCACCTCGCACATCATCACGACCTTGAGGTCGTTCTCTCCGCGGCGCAGTCCGTTCTCGGCGAGCAGCTCGACGACGGCCTGACCCTCGGCGACGGTGCGCACGAACGGCACCATCACCTGCACGTTGGTGAAGCCCATCTGGTCGCGCACGAACGTCAGCGCCTCGCACTCCATCTCGAAGCACTCGCGGAAGTCGGGTGAGATGTACCGGGAGGCGCCGCGGTACCCGATCATCGGGTTCTCCTCGTGCGGCTCGTAGCGCTCGCCGCCGAGGAGGTTCGCGTACTCGTTCGACTTGAAGTCGCTCATCCGCACGATCACGGGTTCGGGGGCGAAAGCGGCGGCGAGCATCGAGACACCCTCCGCGACTCGCTGCACGAAGTACTCGCGCGGTGACGGGTAGGCGGCGATCCGGGCATCCACCTGCCGTCGCAGGTTGTCGGGCAGAGTGTCGTGCTCGAGCAGGGCGCGGGGGTGGATGCCGATCTGCCGGTTGATGATGAACTCCAGCCGTGCGAGGCCGACACCGCGGTGCGGCAGGCGGGAGAACGAGAACGCCTGATCGGGCGTGCCGACGTTCATCATGATCTTGACGGGCGGCTCCGGCATGCTCTCGAGCGCCGTCTCCTCTTCGGCGAAGGCCAGGATGCCCTCGTAGACGACACCGGTGTCTCCCTCGGCGCACGAGACGGTGACGGCCTGGCGGTCGGTCAGCACGCGGGTCGCGTGACCGGTGCCGACGACGGCGGGGATGCCGAGCTCGCGGGCGATGATCGCGGCGTGGCAGGTGCGGCCGCCGCGGTTGGTGACGATGGCGGACGCGCGCTTCATGATCGGCTCCCAGTCGGGATCGGTCATGTCTGCCACGAGCACGTCGCCGGTCTGGAACTCGCTCATCTGCGTGGCATCCCGCAGCACCCGCACCGGACCCGCGCCGATGCGCTGCCCGATCGCGCGACCCTCGACGGCGATCGGGCCCTTCTCCTGCAGTCGGAAGCGGCGCATGACGGTGGACGACGCCCGTGACACGACCGTCTCGGGGCGGGCCTGCAGGATGTACAGCCGGCCGTCGACGCCGTCCTTGCCCCACTCGATGTCCATCGGGCGGCCGTAGTGCGCCTCGATCACGAGCGCGTGCTCGGCGAGTTCGGTGAGCTCGGCGTCGGTGATCGAGAACAGTGGGCGGTGCTCGGGCGGCACGTCGACGAACGCGGTGCTGGCGCCCGCCTCCCTGCTGTCGGTGTAGCGCATGGCGATGGCCTTCTCGCCGACCGAGCGCTTCAGGATCGCGGGGCGGCCGGCGCGCAGCGCCGTCTTCGACACGTAGAACTCGTCGGGGTTCACGGCGCCCTGCACGACGGCCTCGCCGAGCCCGTACGAACTGGTGACGAACACGGCGTCGTCGAACCCCGACTCGGTGTCGACCGTGAACATCACGCCCGACGCGCCGAGGTCCGAGCGCACCATGCGCTGCACGCCCGCCGAGAGGGCGACCTCGTCGTGGTCGAAGCCGTGGTGCACGCGGTAGGCGATCGCCCGGTCGTTGTACAGCGAGGCGTACACGCTGCGGATCGCGGTCAGCACGTTCTCGATCCCGCCGATGTTGAGGAAGGTCTCCTGCTGACCGGCGAACGAGGCATCCGGAAGATCCTCTGCCGTCGCAGACGAGCGGACCGCCCAGGTGACGCCGTCGGGATCGGCATCGTTCGCCACGAGCTGGTCGTAGGCGTCGCGGATGTCGCGCTCGAGATCGTCGGGCAGCGGGTGCTCGACGATCCACCCCCGGATCTGCGTGCCGACGAGCGCGAGACGGGTGACGTCGTCGGTGTCGAGCCCGGCGATCGCATCGCGGATGCGCTCGCGCAGCCCGTCGTGGGCGAGGAAGCGCCGGTAGGCATCCGCTGTCGTCGCGAAGCCGCCCGGCACCCGCACGCCGAGCTCGGCGAGGTGGGAGATCATCTCCCCGAGCGAGGCGTTCTTGCCGCCGACCTGCGGCAGGTCGGTCATTCCGATCTGATCGAACCAGAGGATGTCGGTCACGAGAAGCTCTTTCGTCTGAGGGGTGGTCAGCGGCGAAGGCCGAGGGTGTGCAGGATCACTGCGGACATCTCCTCGACGCTCTTGGTCGAGGAGTTGAGGAACGGGATGCCGTTGCGGGCGTAGAGCCTCTCGGCGCGGCGCAGCTCGGTGGTGCACTGCGCGAGGCTGGAGTAGCGCGAGTCGGGGCGACGCTCGTGCCGCACCTGGCTGAGGCGCAGCGGCGTGGTGGTGAGGCCGAAACAGCGGGCGGCGTACGACCTGACCAGCGGCGGGAGCTCGTCGGTGGGGAAGTCGTCGTCGGTGAGCGGATAGTTCGCGACCAGCAGGCCGTACTGCAGGGCGAGGTACATCGTCGTCGGCGTCTTGCCGCAGCGACTCGGTGCGACGATGATCACGTCGGCCAGGTCGAGCGCGCGACTGCTCTGGCCGTCGTCGTGCTCGATCGCATACTCGACGGCGCGCATGCGGGCGAAGTACTCGGTCGCGTCTCCGAGGGTGTGGAACTGGCCGAGCTGCTCGGATGGCGGGGTGCCGAGGGCCTCGGCGAGCTCGCTGAGATGGCCGCTGAGCAGGTCGACGTGAGTCGCGGGCACGTCGGTGAGCACGGTGCGCACAGCGGGGTTCTTCGCCGTGGTGAACACGAGCGGCTCGAGACCGTTCGCGGCATCCCGCGCGATCTGGCCGGCGACCGTCGTGGCGGTGTCGACGGAGTCGACGAACGGCACCGTGTGCTTGACGAAGACCATGCCGGGGAAGTTCGCCAGCAGGGCGTTGCCGAGCGTCTCGGCCGTGATGCCGGTGCTGTCCGACACGAAGTAGGCGGCGCGCACCATGCGCGTCGTCGTGTCTGCGGCGGTCGTCTCGGCCATGAGGCGACTCTATGCGGAGGAAAGAGTGAATCTTCAGTGATTCTGTTGCTAAAGATTCCGGGAATTTGACCTTTGGCACAAGAGTGCCGGCCACCCTCGGCTTCGGCCGGTGTCCTCGCTAGAGTGCGGACATGAGCGAGCACAGCGCGGAAGACCTGAGCGGCCTCGACGAGGCGCTCATCGAGCGGCTGCACAACGGCACCGCGACTCGAGCCGACGAGATCGCGAAGCTTCAGCATCTGCGACGTCTCGCGCTGGAGCGCGACGACGTGGATCGCATCGAAGAGCTCGACATGCGACTGAGCGTGCTGCGCGTCGGCGAGTGACGCGTCTCGGCCGGTCGCCCGGCTGATTGCTCAGCCGGTTGCTCAGCTGAGCGCGGCGATGGCGTCGCGAAGGATGCCGCCGGTGCGCTGCAGTGCGTCGGCCGCAGTCTCGGCCGACGCCTCCGTCGCGAGCATGAGCAGTGCCAGCTTGACCGAGCCGTCGGCCGCGTCGAGTGCCGCCACGGCCTCGTCGACGTCGACGCCGGCGAGCTGGGAGACCGTGCGGATCGAGCGGGCGCGCAGCTTCTCGTTGGTCGCGAGCAGGTCGACCATGACACCTCGGTAGGTCTTGCCGAGTTTGATCATCGCGAGGGTGCTGAGCATGTTGACCACGAGCTTCTGCGCCGTGCCTGCCTTCAGGCGGGTGGAACCCGAGACGAACTCCGGGCCCGTGACGACCTCGATCGCGATCTCTGCCGCCGCGCCGATCGCCGAACCGGCGTTCGACGCGATCGCGACGGTGAGCGCCCCCAGGTTCCGTGCGAAGGTGAGGCCGCCGACGACGTAGGGTGTGCGACCGGATGCCGAGATGCCGACGACCGTGTCGTCGGCCGTGAGCCCGAGCTGGCGCAGCAACGCCTCCGCGGCCCGATCGTCGTCTTCGGCGTTCTCCACAGCCGAGCGGATGGCCGTCTCGCCTCCCGCGATCAGTCCGACGACCATCGACGGGTCGGTGCCGAAGGTGGGCGGACATTCGCTGGCGTCGAGCACGCCGATGCGCCCCGCGGTGCCCGCGCCGATGTAGATGAGTCGTCCGCCTCGTCGGAAGCGATCGACGATGCCGTCGACGGCTGCGGTGATCTCGGCGGTCTTCGCGGCGACCGCCTCGGGCACCAGACGATCCTCGGCGTTCATCCTGCGCACCAGCTCTTCGGTGCCGAGCGTGTCGAGGTCGCCGCGTTCGGGCGTCGAGGCCTCGGTGTCGAGGCTCGAGAGCACCCCGAGTAGGGCGGCGAGGGAGCTGTCGTCAGTCGGCACGGTGCACGAACCTTTCGTGGGGGAGGTCGCGGCGGTTCATCATGAGCTGAGCGCCGGTCAGGGCATCCCCGACGGTCGGTGCGACGCGTCGCCCGCTGTTCGAGAGGGAGTCTTCGAGTCTCGCGCGGAACCAGAGGTGCTCGGTGAGCCCGCCGTGCAGCGCCACCTCGCGCGCCGACGCGGAGGCGGAGAGGGCTGATGCCGTGAGCAGCCGGACGGCTTCGGTCGCGATCTCGAGGGCGACGGAGTCACCGTGCTCGGCGCAGTCGAGCACCAGCGGTGCCAGGGTGCCGAGCGCTCGCGCGAGCGGCTGCTGGGCGAGAGTCCACGACAGCGGATCCGAAGCAGGGGAGATGTGCGCGGCGACGGCTTGTTCCAGGGTGGTCGCCGGGCCGAGTCCTGCGGCGGCGCGCTGCACCGCGCGGACCGCTTCGCGCCCGAGCCACGATCCGCTGCCGAAGTCGCCGATATCGGGGCCCCACCCGTCCACGAGGCGGATGCCGTCGGCATCCACACCGAGGGCGACGGCGCCCGTCCCCGCGATCAGCAGCACGCCCGGATCGCCGCCGAGCGCCCCGATGTGCGCCGTGACGACGTCTGATGCGACGGCGACCTGCCCTCCGGTCTCTGCGGCGAGCGTCCCGGCCAGCTCGAGCGCGGCGTTGCGAGCCGTCCACGCGCCGGCTGCCCCGACGCCCAGGGCGCGCGGCATCGGCCCGGGTTCGAGCAGTGCGAGGATCGCGGCAGCGGCGGACTGGACTCCGCCCGGGGCTGCGAGGCCCGGGGTTCCGTCACCGGTGCGAGTGATCGGTCCTGACGGATCGCTCATGAGAAGACGGCATCGGGTCTTGCCCAGGTCGATCGCTGCGATCGCGTCCGCCGTGCTCATCTTTCCCCTCGGCCCGTGGCTCATTCAGAAAGACTCTACAGATGGAGGGGCTGACGGGAATCGAACCCGCGCTGTCTGCTTGGGAAGCAGA
>NZ_DAMDLU010000022.1:0-26756 GCF_032084865.1 Microbacterium sp. | reverse complement strand
CGACGTGCCGCGCCTCGCCGTCGGCGTGTACGCGACCTCGTCCTCGACGCCGCTGTTCTTCGCCCAGGCGATCGGTCGCTTCGTGCGCGCCCGGCGCCGCGGCGAGGCGGCGAGCGTTTTCCTGCCCAACGTGCCCGTGCTGATGACGCTCGCGAACGAGATGGAGAAGCAGCGTGACCACGCGCTCGACCGTCAGACCAAGGATGACGACGGTCTCGAGGATTCGCTTCTGGAGAGCGCCAATCGCGAGGACGATGCGTCGGATGCCCTGACACAGGAGTTCAGCTATCAGGCGATCTCCTCGCTCGCGCACTTCGATCGGGTCGTCTTCGACGGCAAGGACTTCGGCCAGCTGGCCGAGCCCGGCACGCCGGAGGAGGAGGAGTTCATCGGAATTCCCGGACTTCTCGAACCCGAGCACGTGCACGACCTGCTCATGCAGCGCCAGGCCAGGCAGAGCAAACTGCGTCAGGCACGCGAGGCCGCGACTCCTCCCGAACGGGAGTCGACCCTGCCCGCACCGCTGCACCGCACCCTCCGCGAGCAGCGGCAGCTGCTCAACAGTCTGGTGGGCCTGTACGCCCGGCAGAGCGGCGAGCCGCACGGCGCCGTGCACGCCGAGCTGCGGCGGGTGTGCGGCGGCCCCGCCGTCGCACAGGCCACCGTCACCCAGCTGCAGTCGCGGATCGACGTGCTGCGCAAGCGCGTGCGCACCTGAGCAGCATCCGCTTCGGGCATCCGAAATCCTGTCAATCGCCGTCCTGACCCGGTCTGCGCGGCTTCCCGTCGATAGCGTTGACTGTTCCCCACAGCACGGAGGATGCATGAACGCGCCCGCACAGCCCACCCCCGCCGATCGTAGGCAGTGGGCACGCTATCTCGTCGAGGAGCGCGCGGAAGGTGCCGTGTACGCCAACCTCGCTGCACGCCGCGACGGGGAGGAGCGCGAGATCCTGCTCTCGCTCGCCGACGCCGAACGGCGTCACGAGCAGCACTGGCTCGACCTGCTCGGCGGAGAGCCGAAGCGGCTGCCGAAGGCGGGCCTGCGCTCGCGGATGCTCGGCTGGATGGCCTCCCGCTTCGGATCGATCTTCGTGCTCGCCCTCGCACAGAGCGCCGAGGCGCGATCGCCCTATGACACCGAGAAGTTCGCGACGGCGGCGATGCGCGCCGACGAGAAGGTGCACCACGAAGTCGTCCGCGGCCTCGCCGCGCGCGGACGCCGCCGCCTGTCCGGCTCCTTTCGCGCCGCCGTGTTCGGCATGAACGACGGCCTCGTCTCGAACCTCGCGCTCGTGCTGGGTATCGGCGCCACCGGCGTGAGCGCCGGCTTCGTGCTCTTCAGCGGCATCGCAGGGCTGTTGGCGGGTGCGCTGTCGATGGGGGCGGGGGAGTTCGTGTCGGTGCGCTCCCAGCGCGAGCTGCTGGCATCCACCGAGGAGAGCACCGACGCAGACGCCACCGCGGGCGACCTCGACATCGACGCCAACGAACTCGCCCTCGTCTACCGCGCGCGCGGTATGGCTCAGCACGAGTCTCTGATCCGCGCGCAGCGCGTCGTCGCGGCGGCGCAGGCGGGCATCCGGCGCGACACGACAGAGCCGATCGGCACGCACCCCGACCACGAGGTGATCGGCAGTGACTGGGCGGCGGCGATCTCGAGCTTCCTGCTGTTCTCCTCCGGTGCGATCATCCCGGTGCTTCCCTGGATCCTCGGTCTCAGCGGCACCACGGCGATCGTCCTCGCCCTGGTGCTGGTGGGGATCGCCCTGCTCTCCACCGGCGCGATGGTGGGCATCCTCTCCGGCGGGCCACCCCTGAAGCGCGCGCTGCGTCAGCTGGCGATCGGCGTGGGCGCGGCGGCCATCACCTACGGGCTCGGCCTGGCATTCGGCGTCGGCGCGGTCTGATCGACCGTCGCCGCCTCCGCCGTCAACCCCCTCGCGCGATGCGTGCTCGTCCGGCTGACTGGAACTCCATCCCCGAGCGAGGAGCTGAAGATGCCCCAGATCATCGAGACCGTCGACGTGAACGTCCCCGTCACCGTCGCCTACAACCAGTGGACGCAGTTCGAGAGCTTCCCGCACTTCCTCGACGAGGTCGTCTCGATCACGCAGATCGACGACACGCACAATCGCTGGGTCGTCAAGGTCGCCGGAGCGGAGCGCGAGTTCGACGCAGAGATCACCGAGCAGCACCCCGACGAGCGCGTCGCATGGCGGAGCGTAGGCGGTGACACCGAACATGCCGGAGTCGTCACGTTCCACAAGCTCGATGAGAGCACTACGCGTGTCACCGCGCAGATCGACTGGGACCCGCAGGGTCTGCTCGAGAAGGTCGGTGCGCTGGTCGGTGCAGGATCGCACGCCGTCAAGAAGGATCTCGACAACTTCAAGAAGTTCATCGAGGGCCGCGGCGGCGAGACCGGCGCGTGGCGCGGCGACGTCGACGCCTGAGCATCGTTGCGTGTGACGGTCGTCATCCCGGTACGGGATGACGCAGAGCTGCTGACCCGCTGCCTCACCGCACTGCGCGAGCAGACGCGACAGGCCGACGAGGTGATCGTCGTCGACAACGCATCCTCGGATGCGTCGGCGGCGATCGCCGCGTCAGCGGGCGCGAGGGTGGTGTTCTGCCCCGAGATCGGCATCCCTGCCGCCGCGGCAGCCGGGTACGACGCGGCAGCCGGGGATCTCATCCTGCGGCTCGACGCCGACTGCGTTCCGCCGTCGACATGGGTGCGGGATGCCGAAGCGACGTTCGCCCGCTCCCCGGAGCGAGTCGCAGCGACGGGCGGTGCGCGATTCATCGACGGGCCCCGGGCGTTGCGCTGGACCGCCCGGATCTATCTGGGTGCGTACGAGGTCGCCGCAGGGTCGGCGCTCGGGCATCGACCTCTGTTCGGCTCGAACATGGCGATGAGGACGGATGCCTGGCGCGCCGTGCGCGAGCACGTGCATCGGCACGACGCCGAGATCCACGACGACCTCGATCTGTCGTTCCACCTCGGCTCGATAGGCGGTATCGGCCGGATGGCGGGGCAGCGGATGGGCATCTCGATGCGCCCGCTGTGGCCCGGGCGGGCCTTCGGCCGCCGCATGAGACGGGGATCGCGCACCGTCCGGCTGCACTGGCCCGAGGACTTCCCGCCTTACCGCTGGCGGCGCCTCCGGATGCGGAGCTGAGACGACGAAGGCCCGAGTCCACCGGACCCGGGCCTTCGTCGTTCTGTGCGCGAGGGGGGACTTGAACCCCCACGCCCTATGCGGGCACTAGCACCTCAAGCTAGCGCGTCTACCTATTCCGCCACCCGCGCAGATGTTCGCTGCCGAACGAAGATCGACTCTAGCACGCCCTGCGCGGCTGTTCGAACCAGCCCGTCTCCCGGGCGCGCCACCCCGGTTGGGTAGCCTGGGCACATGCCCGAGACTGAGCTGCCCGAGGTTGTCCGCATCGCCCGCGACCTGATCCGCATCGACACGTCGAACTTCGGTGGCGGCAGGGCCAACGGCGAGCGGGAGGCGGCCGAGTACGTCGGCGCGTACCTGCAGGCACTCGGGCTCGAGCCGGAGTACTACGAGCCCGTCGAGCGCCGCACCAACGTGATGGCGCGCGTACCCGGCCGCGACCCCGAGCGCCCCGCTCTCGTCGTGCACGGTCATCTCGATGTCGTGCCGGCGGTCGCCGCCGACTGGAGCGTCGACCCGTTCGAGGGCGTGCTGCGCGACGGCATGCTGTGGGGGCGCGGCGCCGTCGACATGAAGAACATGAACGCGATGATCCTGACCGCGGTCGCCGACATGCTGCGGGCGGGGGAGCGGCCCGACCGCGACCTGATCCTGGTGTTCTTCGCCGACGAGGAGAACGGCGGCGTCGAGGGATCTGCCCTGGTCGTGAACGAGCGTCCCGACTGGTTCGCCGGTGCCACCGAGGCGATCAGCGAGGTGGGCGGCTACTCGATCACGGTCGACGACCGTCGCGCCTACCTGCTCCAGGTGGGGGAGAAGGCTCTGCTCTGGCTTCGTCTGGTCGCGAAGGGCCGCGCCGGGCACGGCAGCCGCTATCACGACGACAACGCGGTGACGCGCCTCGCCGAGGCGGTGGCGGCGATCGGACGCACCCGCTGGCCGATCCGGCTCACGCCGACGACCCGGGCGCTGCTCGACGGGCTGAGCGAGCTCACGGGCCGACCGACCGACGACCCGGATGCCCTGGCAGCGGCGGCCGGTCCGGCCGAGGCGTTCCTGCGCTCGACCTTCCGCACCACGACGAACCCGACGGCGCTGACCGCAGGGTACAAGCACAACGTGATCCCCGAGACGGCCGAGGCGCTCATCGACGTCCGCGTGATCCCCGGCACAGAGGACGACGTGCTCGCCGAGCTGCAGCGCATCGTCGGCGACGACATCGAGATCCAGACGGTCGTCCGGGACATCGGGATGGAGACCCCCTTCGAGGGTGATCTCGTCGATGCGATGGTCGCCGCGCTCGGGCGTCACGACCCCGGTGTGCCCGTGATCCCGTACCTCCTGGGCGCGGGGACCGACAACAAGGCTCTCGCGTCGCTGGGCATCACCGGCTACGGGTTCGCGCCGCTGCGCCTGCCCGCCGATCTGGACTTCACCGGGATGTTCCACGGAGTCGACGAGCGCGTACCCGTAGAATCGCTTGTCTTCGGCCAGCGCGTGCTGGCCGATCTGCTGCGCAGCTGCTGATCAGCTCCCGCTCGCGCCGGCTCCCCCGAAGCCCCTGTCAGAAAGCGACGCATGAACCTGCTCGAAGCGCTCATCCTCGGCATCGTGCAGGGACTCACGGAGTTCCTGCCCATCTCCTCCAGCGCGCACCTGCGCATCGTCGGCACATTCCTGCCGTCGGGGGAGGACCCGGGCGCCGCGTTCACGGCGATCACGCAGATCGGCACCGAAGCTGCGGTCGTCGTGTTCTTCTGGCGCGACATCGTGCGCATCATCGGCCAGTGGTTCCGCTCTCTCACCGGGAAGGCGCCGCGCGACGATCCCGACGCGCGCATGGGCTGGCTGATCATCCTCGGCAGCATCCCGATCGTCGTGCTGGGGCTGCTGTTCCAGGACTCCATCGAGACGGTCTTCCGGTCACTGTGGATCGTCGCGATCATGCTGATCGTCTTCGGCGTGCTGCTCGGCATCGCCGACCACGTGGGCGCGAAGCGCCGCAAGCTCGACCAGCTCACCTACGGCCACGGCGCCGCCTTCGGATTCGCGCAGGCGCTCGCCCTCGTCCCCGGCGTCTCCCGCTCCGGCGGCACGATCACGATGGGGCTGTTCCTCGGCTACGAGCGCGCCGCCGCCGCACGGTACGCGTTCCTGCTCGCGATCCCCGCAGTCTTCGGCAGCGGCTTCTATCAGCTGTTCAAGCACGGGGGAGACCCGAATCAGCACTTCGGGCTCGGCGAGACCTTGGCCGCCACCGGCATCGCGTTCGTCGTCGCGCTCGGCGTGATCGCGTTCTTCATGAACTGGATCTCGAAGCGCAGCTTCCTGCCCTTCGTGATCTACCGAGTGCTGCTCGGCGTCGCGCTCATCGTGCTGCTCGCCACCGGCGTCATCGCGGCCTGACCGTTCAGCGCTTGTCGAAACCGTCCCCGCGGCGACGCAGGTAGCGCTCGAACGCCTGCGCGATGGCATCCCCCGACGCATCCGGAGAGTCCCACGTGTCGCGGGTGCGCTCGAGCTGCCGGATGTACTCGGCCATGTCCTCGTCCTCGGCGGCCGCCGCGTCGATCGACGCCTCCCACGCCGCGGCCTCGGTGCGCATGTGCTCGCGTTCAGGACCCACGCCCGTCAGCTCCTCGAGGCGGTCGAGCAGCGCCAGAGTCGCCTTCGGAGACGGAGATGCCGAGGCGACGTAGTGCGGCACGCTGGCCCACAGGCTGGCCGACGGGATCTCCGCCCGGCTGAAGAACTGGTCGAACACGCTGAGGATGCCGACCGGCCCCTCGTAGCTGGACTTCTCCAGCCCGTGCACCCGACGCACCCGCTCATCCTGACTCGAGGCGAAGACCGAGATCGGGCGGGTGTGCGGCACGTCCGAGAGCATCGCCCCGATCGTGACCAGGCCGGTGACGTCGTCGCGGAGCGCGACATCGACGAACTCGTTCACGAACGCCTGCCATGCCCGCGCCGGCTCCGACCCGGTCAGCAGCCACAGCTCCGGACCCTCGTCGACGCGGCGGGTGGGCCGCCACAGCGTGGCCTCCGGCCAGTGCAGCTCTCGGCGTCCGTCGGCGTCCACGCGCGACGACGGACGCGTGTACTGGTAGTCGAAGTACAGCTCGGGATCGACGGCGTGCACCTGTTCGTAGTCGCCGGCCGCGCGCAGAGCGGCGATGGCACCGCTCGCCGCCTCACCGGCATCGTTCCAGCCGTCGAACGCGGCGACGACGATGCGAGAACCGAGGACGTCCATCCCTCTCCTTCCAGGAGCCGAGTCGATCCCTCCAGGCTAGACCGCCTCGCGAAGCGAGGGGCGGAGACCCGGGCTAGCATGGGTGCAATGAGCAGAAAGCCCGCCGCAGTCCTGTGGGACATGGACGGAACCGTCGTCAACACCGAGCCCTACTGGATGTCCGTCGAGACCGAGCTGGTCGAGTCGTATGGCGGCACGTGGACGCACGACGACGCCATGCAGCTGATCGGCAGCGGCCTGCTCGAGAGCGGTCGCGTGCTGCAGCAGGCGGGTGTCGACCTCGAGCCCCAGCAGATCGTCGACCTGCTGACCGATCGCGTCGCCGAGCGACTGCGCACGCAGGGCGTGCCGTTCCGGCCGGGGGCGCGCGAGCTGCTCGCGGATCTTCGGGCGCACGGCATCCCGACGGCGCTCGTCACCATGTCGCTGCGCCGCATGGCGCTCGACGTCGTGGATCAGATCGACTTCACCGCGTTCGACCTGGTGATCGCCGGCGACGAAGTCGAGCGACCCAAGCCGTTCCCCGACCCGTACCTGGCCGCTGCCGCACAGCTCGGCATCGACATCGTCGACGCCGTCGTGATCGAGGACTCGCCGACGGGCGTGGCCTCGGGCGCGGCATCCGGTGCGGTCACCCTCGGCGTGCCGCACCTCATCCCCCTCGACGGATGCGGCGCCGACGAGCTGTGGCCCACCCTCGAGGGCCGCACGACGGCCGATCTCGCCGACCTGCACACCCGCCTCGCGAAGGAGAGCGCCCGATGAGCGCCGCACGTCCCAGCGGTCCCTTCCGCGAGGGAGACCGCGTTCAGCTCACCGGCCCGAAGGGCCGGCTGCACACCATCACCCTGCGTGCCGACGGCGAACTGCACACCCATCATGGTGTGCTGCGTCACGCCGACCTGATCGGCCAGCCCGACGGGTCGGTCGCGACGAACAGCTCGGGCCACGACTACCTGGCGCTGCGTCCGCTGCTGCGCGACTTCGCGATGTCGATGCCGCGCGGTGCGGCGATCGTCTATCCGAAGGATGCCGCGCAGATCGTCATGCAGGCCGACATCTTCCCCGGCGCGGTGGTCGTCGAGGCGGGGGTCGGCTCGGGTGCGCTGTCGCTCGCCCTGCTGCGAGCGATCGGGTCCGAGGGCACCCTCACCTCGTTCGAGCGCCGCGAGGACTTCGCCGAGGTGGCGAAGGCGAACGTCGAGACGTTCTTCGGCGAGACGCCCGAGACGTGGGATGTCGTGGTCGGCGACCTGGCCGAGGAGCTGGGTGCCCGGCACCAGGCGGGCACCGTGGATCGCGTGGTGCTCGACATGCTCGCACCGTGGGAGTGCATGGATGCCGTCGCCGAGGCGCTCACCCCGGGTGGCGTGGTGATCTGCTACATCGCGACCGCCACTCAACTGTCACGTGTCGCCGAGTACATCCGAGGCACCGGTCTGTTCACCGATCCGGACGCGTCCGAGACGATGGTGCGCGGCTGGCACGTCGAAGGCCTCGCCGTGCGCCCCGACCACCGCATGGTCGCCCACACGGGCTTCCTGCTCACCGCACGCCGACTGGCGCCGGGGGCCGTGCCGCCCGAGGTGCGTCGTCGCGCATCGAAGTCCAGCTACGGAGACGAGGACGTCGAGCTGTGGACGCCCGGTGCGGTCGGCGACCGGCAGATCACCGACAAGAACCTCCGCAAGCGCGTGCGCGAGGCCCAGAAGGCTGCGGGCGGCGCGCGGGTCGCGGCGGCGTCGCGCGAGGGCGAGCAGGCATCCGAATAGACTGGGGCGCGTGCGTAAAACGACCGCTGCCCTCTCGGCCCTCGCCCTCTCGACCATCGTCCTGACCGGATGCTCGGCTGCGGCGCCGACATTCGAGGGAGCCGCGTGTGAGCGCGACAGCTCGGCGGCGCTGGAGAGGTCGGTGACGGTGAGCGGCGACTTCGGCTCACCGCGGGTCGAGATCGAGCTGCCCGTGCACACCGGCAAGACCGCATACGCCGACATCATCACGGGCGACGGCCGCGCGATCACCGACGGCCGTCAGGAGGCGATCCTCGCCCGCGTGCTGGTGAACGGCACGACCGGGCAGGTCCTCGACGCGCAGCTGAAGCTGTGGAGCCCGGACTCGGCCGGCGCCGAGCTCGCGGGAGTCGACGAGGCGCTGAGGTGCGCGACCGAAGGCAGCCGCATCGTCGCGTCGATCCCCGCCGCTGAGCTTCCCGAAGGGGCAGCGCAGCAGATCGGACTCGATGCGAAGGACAGCCTCGTCGCCGTCTACGACGTCCGCTACACGGCTCTGGCCAAGGCCGACGGCTCCGACGTGTTCAACGACGCGGCCGGCCTTCCCTCGGTGGTCCGAGCACCCGACGGGCGCCCCGGGGTGATCATCCCCGACACCGCCGCACCGAAGAAGGCGATCACCGAGACGCTGCTGCAGGGCGAGCACGAGAAGGTCGGCAAGGGAACCGCCCTCATCCGGTCGACCTCTGTCGGCTGGACGAGCCGCAGCGTCGGTCAGACCACCTGGGACAGCACCCTCACCGGCACCGACGGGCTGCCTGCCGAGGTGACCGAGGCGGTCTCCGCGTCGCGTGTCGGATCGCAGCTGATGGTCGTCGTGCCGGCTGAGTCCGGCGACGACGCCACCGTGTACGTGATCGACGTGCTCGGTGTCATCCCCGCGGAGCTGATGGCCCGGTGACGACCGCCCGGATCCCCGCAGAGGAGCGCCTGACGAATCTCGTCGTGGCGCTCATGGCCACGGAGATCGGGCTCACCAAGCAGCAGATCATCGAGAACGTCTCCGGCTACCGGCAGCGCGTCGAGGCGGGCGCCAAGACCGATGCGCTGGAGAAGATGTTCGAGCGCGACAAGGACGAGCTGCGCTCGCTCGGCGTCCCGATCGAGACGATCGGCGACCCCGCCGACCCGCAGGACCTGCGCGAGGCCCGTTACCGCATCCCGCAGGCCGAGTACGACCTGCCCGCCGACATCGAGTTCACTCCGGCGGAACTCGCGGTGCTGCGCCTGGCGGGAAGCGTCTGGAGCACCGAATCGGTGTCGATGGATGCCCGTTCGGGGGTGCGCAAGATCCGCGCACTCGGCATCGACGGCGACGAGCCGATCATCGGCTTCGCCCCGCGCATCGCAGCCCGGGATGCGGCGTTCCCCGCGCTGCAGGAGGGGATCGAGCGCAACCGGGTCGTCGTCTTCGAGTACCTCAAGCCCGGCGAGAAGGCGCCCACGCGACGACGCGTGCGTCCGCTCGCGCAGGTGGAGTACGAGGCACGCTGGCATCTCTTCGGGGTCGACATCGACGCCGACGCCGAGCGCACATTCCTGCTCAGCCGCATCGTCAGCGACGTCAAGGTGACGGCGCAGTCGTTCGACGTCGCCCTGCGCGAAGGTGCCGCAGCTCGCGCACTGGCGGGTCTCGAGCAGTTCGCGGCCGCGCAGAGCGCCCTGCTCGAGGTCACCCCCGGCACAGAGGCCGCGCTGCGGCTCGGCCGGCGCGCGACGCCGCGCGCGCAGGGCATCGCGGTCGGGTACGTCGACCGGCACATCTTCGCCGACGAGCTGGCGTCGTACGGACCCGAAGTGCGGGTCGTGAGCCCGGCCGACCTCCGGCATGCCGTCATCCAGCGTCTTCGGTCGATCGCCGAGCGTCATGCGGCCGACCACGCCGACGTCGATCGGGAGGACTCATGAGCACCGCGGGTGCACCGCTTCTCGCCGCCGACCGCGTGCGGCTCTACCTCACGCTCGTGCCGTATCTGCTCGAGCGCGGACAGGTCACGCTCGACGAGGCAGCGGCCGACTTCGGCGTGACCCGCGAGGCCCTGCGCGGGATGGTCGAGAAGCTGACGGTCATCGGCCTGCCCGGAGACTCCGGCTACTGGCAGCTGCCGCAGGAGATGTTCGACATCGACTGGGAGCTGCTCGACGAGCACGACATCATCGAGATCACCAACGACGTCGCCCTGCGGCGGGTGCCGCGCCTGACCGCCCGCGAAGCGGCCGCGCTGCTCGCCGGGCTGCAGATGGTGGCATCCGTGCCGGCCGTCGCGGATTCGGGCCTGGTCACCGGGCTGATGGCCAAACTGTCGCGGGGATCCGCAAATGCCCCGCCCGACCTCGTCGTCGCACCGGCTGCGGTCACCGAGGTGCAGCGGGTGGTCTCGCAGGCGCTGCACGACGGTGTCGCCGTGTCGTTCCGCTACCAGGCGCCCGATGCGCAGCCCACCACCCGCACGGTCGACCCGACGCAGATCCGCATCGACAACGGCCAGTGGTACCTGCAGGGCTGGTGTCACCTGCGCACCGCCATGCGCACGTTCCATCTCGACCGGGTCAGCGACGCCCGGATCACCGACATCCCGATCACCCACGCCGACACCGCCGTACCCGCCGAGTTCGGCGACGGCGATGGGCCGGAGGACGCGGTGGTCGTGCGGATCCCCGAGCGGCTCGTGCCGCTGATCGGATCGTTCCCGCAGGAGGAGGTCGAGCGGGGCGGCGGGCTCGTCACGCTCCGCATCCGCATGGCCGACCCTCGAGGCATCAAGCGCGTCGCCGCGCGCTTCGGCGGCGCACTCGAGGTGCTCGACCCGCCTCTCGCGCGCACGACGACCCACGACTGGGCCGCAGCCGGACTCGACCTCTATAAGGCGCCTGAGTGAACACTCGCCAGGTAGACTGACCGTAATCTCGATCTAGGAGTCCTGCATGCTCGGCAACCTCAACGGATGGCACCTGGTTATCCTGCTCGTCGTCATCCTTCTTCTCTTCGGTGCGGCGAAGCTGCCGGCGCTGGCCAAGAGCATGGGCCAGTCGGCTCGCGTCTTCAAGGGCGAGATGAAGGCGATGCGCGAGGAAGACGCCGCCGACACCGTCAAGAAGAAGGATGCCGTGGGAGACGTCGACCCCGACGCGCCCGCCGGTCCTGATCGCACAGTCTGATCACCGTGGCTGCGGTAGATTCCCACGCCGCGAAGGACAGTCAGCCACGCGGTGAACGGCGCATGTCGCTGGGAGCTCATCTACTCGAGTTCCGCAAGCGGCTGATGCTCGCGGCTGCCGGCCTGCTGGTCGGCATGATCATCGCGTTCGTCATCACCGACCCGATCATCGCCTTCATCACCGAGCCGATCAACCAGGTCGCGAAGACGAGCGACACGCTGGTCGCGCTCACCTACGATTCGGTCACGGCGCCGTTCGACCTGCGGATGCGCATCGCCTTCTCCATCGGCATCTTCCTGTCGGCACCGATCTGGATGTGGCAGCTCTGGGCGTTCATCATGCCGGGGCTGACACGCAAGGAGATCAGGTACACGGTCGGGTTCCTGGGCGCAGCCCTGCCGCTCTTCTTCGCCGGATGCTACGTCGGCACGCTGGTCGTCCCGCACGTCATCGAGCTCATGGCCTCCTTCACAGCCGAGGGCGCCACCAACCTGTACGAGGCGAAGAAGTACTACGACTTCGTCTTCAAGATGATGATGGTCATCGGCGTCGCCTTCGTGCTGCCCGTGTTCCTCGTGGTGCTCAACTTCGCCGGCATCCTGTCGGGGAAGGCGATCCTCAAGGGATGGCGGGTCGCCGTGCTCATCGCGACCACATTCGCGGCACTCGCGACGCCCGCCGCGGATGTCGTGAGCATGCTGATGCTGGCCGGCATGCTCACGGTGCTGTACTTCGCGGCCGCGGGCCTCACCCTCCTGCTCGACAGACGGCGTCGCAAGCGGCGGATCGTCGAGGGACTCGACCCGGACCTGCCCACAGCATGAGTTCGCCCGCCGAGCGTTACGCGGCCGCCCGCGCGGCGGCCGAGCACCCGCACACGCAGGCCTTCGCCGACCGGCAGCGCTTCGCGCTCGACCCGTTCCAGGTCGACGCCTGCTACGCGCTCGAGCGCGGCCGCAGCGTTCTGGTCGCCGCTCCCACGGGTGCGGGGAAGACGATCGTCGGCGAGTTCGCGATCCACCTCGCCATGCAGACCGGCAACGACAAGGCGTTCTACACCACGCCGATGAAGGCGCTGTCGAACCAGAAGTTCCGTGAGCTCGTCGACGTATACGGCGCGGATCAGGTCGGCCTGCTCACGGGCGACACGAACATCAACGGCAACGCGCGCATCGTGGTGATGACCACCGAGGTGCTGCGCAACATGCTGTATGCCGACTCCGACGCGCTGCGCGGGCTGCGCTACGTCGTGATGGACGAGGTGCACTACCTCGCCGACCGGTTCCGCGGCCCGGTGTGGGAAGAGGTCATCCTGCACCTGCCCGAGCACGTGCGGCTCATCTCGCTGAGCGCGACCGTGTCGAACGCCGAGGAGTTCGGCGACTGGCTCGACACCGTGCGCGGCGACACCGATGTGATCGTGTCGGAGATCCGCCCGGTGCCGCTCGAGCAGCATGTCCTCGTGCGCGACGACCTGCTGCCGCTCTTCGACGAGCGTGCGGGCATCGCGACCGCTCAGGTGAATCAGGAGCTGCTGCGCATCCGCTCCTTCACCGGCTCACGCCACGAGAGCAACAGTCGCGCGCAGGACTACCGCAGCGCCCGGCACGCCGGGCGGGAGGCACACCGTCCGCCGCGCGGTGGCAAGCGCCCCGTGCGGGCGTCGAACATGCGTCGGATCGAGCGGATGGACCGGCCCGAGGTGGTGCGCCTGCTCGAGCGGGCGAACCTGCTGCCGGCGATCTTCTTCATCTTCAGCCGGGTCGGGTGCGACGCCGCCGTGCAGCAGGTGCGCCGGTCCGGCGTGCGTCTGACGACTCAGGAGGAGCGCGCGCTGATCCGTGAGATCGTCACCGACCGCACCCGGGCGCTGCTCGACGAAGACCTCGACGTGCTGGGATTCTGGCAGTGGCGCGACGACCTCGAGCGCGGCGTCGCCGCTCACCACGCCGGCATGCTGCCCGCGTTCAAGGAGGTCGTCGAAGAGCTCTTCCAGCGCAAGCTCGTCAAGGCGGTCTTCGCGACCGAGACGCTCGCCCTCGGCATCAACATGCCCGCCCGCACGGTGGTGCTCGAGAAGATGGAGAAGTTCAACGGCGAGGCGAGGGTCGCGATCACGTCGGGGGAGTACACCCAGCTCACCGGTCGCGCCGGCCGCCGCGGGATCGACATCGAAGGTCACGCCGTGGTCCAGTGGACCGAGGGCATGGATCCGCAGGCCGTCGCGGCACTGGCATCCCGCCGCACCTATCCGCTCAACTCGAGCTTCCGCCCGACCTACAACATGGCCGTCAACCTCATCGACCGGTTCGGCAGGTCGAGGGCGCGCGAGATCCTCGAGTCGTCGTTCGCGCAGTTCCAGGCCGACCGATCTGTCGTCGGGCTCGCCCGCAAGGTGCGCGAGGCGGAGGATTCGCTGGCCGGCTACCGCGAGGCGATGACGTGCGAGCACGGTGACTTCCTCGAGTACGCCGCGATGCGGCGCGAGCTCAGCGATCTCGAGAAGAAGGATCGACGGGATGCCGGAGGACGCGCCGCACGCGACAAGCGCCTCAAGAAGATCCAGGGGCTGCGCACCCGAATGCGGCGGCATGCCTGCCACAGCTGCCCCGATCGGGAGGCGCATGCACGCTGGGCCGAGCGATACTTCTCGCTCAAGCGCGACACCGACCGTATCCGCCGTCAGATCGAGACGCGCACCGGCACGGTGGCCCGGATCTTCGACCGGGTGATCGATGTGCTGCAGGTGGTCGGCTATCTTGACGGCGAGGGCGATCGTCTGTCGCTGACCGACGCCGGCCGCACGATGCGTCGCATCTACGGTGAGCGCGACCTGCTCGTCGCCGAGTCGCTGCGGCAGGGGCTGTGGCGCACGCTGGATGCGCCGTCGCTGGCTGCGATGGCCAGCTGCCTGGTCTACGAACCGCGACGCGACGAGCAGAACATGGGGGAGCGGGGCCTGCCCCGCGGCGCGTTCCGCATCGCCTACGACGCCACGACGAGGCTGTGGGCAGAACTCGACGATCTCGAGCACGACTACTCGCTGCCGCGCACCGAGCCGCTCGCGCCCGGCCTCGCCGCCGCGATGCACGCCTGGGCACGCGGCGGCGCGCTCGACCGGGTGCTGATCGACGCCGACATGGCGGCCGGCGACTTCGTGCGCTGGGCCAAGCAGACCATCGATCTGCTCGATCAGCTCTCGATCGTCGCCGAGGACGGAGACCTCGCCCGGACGGCTCGCCGCGCGCTCGACGGCGTGCGGCGCGGCATCGTCGTCTACACCGCGGTGTGACCGGATGAGCGTCACCAACCCGCCGTCGGCGCGCCCCGACCTGCCCCTGTGGGCCGCTGCCGGCATGGCGGCGATCGCCGGGGTCCTCATGGCACTCGCTTTCCCCGCCGCGGCGATCTGGCCGCTCGTGTTCGTGGCGCTGGCCCTGCTGCTGCCTGCTCTGCGCGGACGACGCGTCGGCGGGGCTCTGCTGGTCGGCCTCGCCTACGGACTGGTGTTCTTCGCTTTGCAGGTCTCGTTCACGGCGCGTTACCTCGGTCCGGTGCCGTGGATCGCGCTGACCGTCGTGGAGGGCGTGCTCACCGCGGTCGCGCTGATCCCGATCACGCTCGCGTACCGCTGGCTTCCACGCGTCTGGCCCCGCGGCACACGTGTGGCGCTGCCCTTCGTCGTGGCAGGTCTCTGGACGACGCACGAGCTCTTCCTCGGCAACTGGCCGTACGGAGGCTTCCCGTGGGCCCGGCTGGGGATGTCGCAGGCGCAGGGGCCGTTCGCGCCGGTCGCCTCCTGGCTGGGGGTGAGCGGGCTGACGTTCCTGATGGTCGCGCTGGTCGCGCTGCTGATCGAGCTGTTCCGGATGCGGGGATGGAGCCGCGCGACCACCCTCATCGCACCGGCGGTGACCCTCGTCGTGCTGCTGCTGACTCCGCTGTTTCCGACGGCGCGATCCGGGGAGATGCGCATCGCGGCGGTGCAGGGCGACGGCCCGACGGGATACTTCGACGAGCGCGAGCCGTACGGGGTGATCAGCGCTCAGACCGACGCCACCAGAATGATCGGCGATGCGGACGTCGACCTGCTCGTCTGGCCGGAGGGCGGCGTCGACTACGACCCGTTCCAAGACGAGACGACCGCGCGGCGGCTCACCCGCCTCGTCAACGAATTCGACGCGCCGCTGCTCGCCAACACCGCCACCGAGCGCGGTGAAGACATCTTCAACACGTCGTTCCTGTGGACGCAGCAGGGCGATGCCTCGCAGCTGCACGACAAGCGGCATCCCGTGCCCTTCGGCGAGTACGTCCCCGACCGCGACTTCTACTACGCGCTCGCCCCCGACCTCATCGGGCTCATCGGCCGCGAGTACACCCCCGGCAGCAACCCGCCGCTCGTGCGGGTGGACGGAACGGGAGTCGGCCTCGCGATCTGCTTCGACGTGATCTACGACGAGGTGATCCGCGAGAGCGTGACCGGGGGAGCCGAGGTGCTGGTCTTCCAGACGAACAACGCGGACTTCCGTGGGACTGACGAGAATCTGCAGCAGCTCGCCTTCGCCCGCATGCGGGCGATCGAGACCGGTCGCAGTGTGGTGAACGTGTCGACCGTGGGCACGAGCCAGATCATCCGGCCTGACGGGTCGACCGTCGCCGCCCTGGACGCCGATGAGGCCGGAGCGCTGATCGAGGATGTCGAACTGCGTTCCGGCCTCACGGCTGGGGTCGTACTCGGGCCGTGGATTCAACTGGGGATGCTGATCTCTCCGGCCGTGCTGGCCGTCGCCGGACTGCTGTCGCAACGACGACGCTGATCAGGCGCCGATGCGGTGGCGCGTGGGGTCGTCTCCCGCGCCACGGCGGGCGCGGATGTATGCGAGCCGCTCTGCGAGCAGCTCTTCGAGCTCGTCGCGGGTGCGACGCTCGAGCAGCATGTCCCAGTGGGTGCGTGCCACCTTCTGGTCGCTGTCCTCGAGCTTGACGGACGCGCCGTCGATCTGCAGCACCGCCTCGGCGCCGCAGTGACGGCACTCCCAGGTCTGCGGTGCCTCGGCGTCGGCCGCGAACATCAGTGTGGTCTCCTGGCCGCACGTGTCGCACTTGTACGCGGTGGAGCGTCGCTCCATGAAGACGACGCCCTCCTCGCTCTGAAGGCTCTGGGCACCCAGCCGGATGCCGCGAAGGCTGCGATCTGCCATTGTGTGGTCCTCTCGTCGCTGTCAGGTATAACGCTCGCGCCTGTGCGAATCATCCACAGCGATGAGAACCCACGCCGACTCACAGGGGAATCCCAGGGCTTTCGTCGGCGCGGAGGCCGTCAGGAGAGGACGTGCATCGCCACATCGGCCCGATCGGTCACGATGCCGTCAGCGCCGTCGGCCACCAGTCGCGTCATGTCAGCAGGGTCGTTCACCGTCCAGACGTGCACCTCGACTCCGTGTCTGCGAGCGGCCCGCAGCAGCGAAGGCGTGAAGAGGCGGATGCCGCCGTGCGATTCCGGGATCTGCACGGCGTCGACATCGCGCAGTACCCGGGCGGGGGAGAGGCGGGCCGCCGAGAGAGCGCGCAGCTGCGCGATCACCGATCGACCGCCCGAGGTGGCGGGCGTGATCTCCGCTCCTGCCTGCAGCGTCGCCCGCAGCGCTGTGAGCCGGTGGCGGTCGGAGAAGCTGGTGACCAGAACCCGGTGCGTGTGCGGCGCGAGCACGGCGCCGAGCGGGACGGATGCCTCGGCGGTCTTCACATCGATGTTGAACCTGGTGTCGGGGAAGGCATCCAGAGCTGCCGCCACGGTGAGCAGTCCGCCGTGCGCGGCGAAGAGGTGCTCGAGCTCTCTGGTGCGCACCGAGCGCACCGGGCGCGGGTCGCCCGCGATACGCTGCAGCGTCTCGTCATGGACGAGAACGACGTCGCCGTCGGCGGTGACCCGGCAATCGGTCTCGATGTACTCGGCACCGGCCGCGTGGGCTGCGGCGAACGCGGCCGCCGTGTTCTCCCACACAGCCGCGTGTCCGCTGTCGGCGAGCACCAGTCCGCGGTGCGCGAAGACGCGAGGACTTCCGGTGCCCGCGAAGAACGGGTGCGTCACGTGCTGCGCGGTGGCTCGCCGGTGGCGTCGCCGCGAGGAGTGAACGCCGATCCGATGCCCTTAAGGGCCTCAGTCAGCTCGCTCGGGATGATCCAGAGCTTGCTCGACTCGCTCTCGCTGATCTTGGGCAGCATCTGCAGGTACTGGTAGGCGAGCAGCTTGTCGTCGGGGCGTCCCTGGTGGATCGCACTGAAGACGTTCTGGATGGCCTCGGCCTCACCCTGAGCGCGCAGCACGGCCGCCTGCTTGTCGCCCTCGGCCTTGAGGATCGCCGCCTGGCGCTGTCCCTCCGCCTCGAGGATCTGCGACTGCTTCGATCCTTCCGCGGTCAGGATCGTGGCACGGCGCTCGCGCTCGGCGCGCATCTGCTTCTCCATCGAGTCCTGGATCGAGACGGGCGGGTCGATCGCCTTCAGCTCGACGCGCGAGACGCGGATGCCCCACTTGCCGGTCGCCTCATCGAGCACGACGCGCAGCTGACCGTTGATGTTGTCACGGCTGGTGAGCGCCTCCTCGAGGTTCAGTCCACCCACGACGTTGCGCAGCGTCGTCGTGGTGAGCTGCTCGACCGCACCGAGGTAATTGGCGATCTCGTAGGTCGCGGCACGGGCATCCGTCACCTGGAAGTAGACGACGGTGTCGATCGACACCACCAGGTTGTCCTCGGTGATGACGGGCTGCGGCGGGAACGACACGACCTGCTCGCGCATGTCGATCAGGGGACGCAGCCGGTCGATGAACGGCACGAGGATGTTCAGCCCGGGCTGCAGGGTCTTGTGATAGCGACCGAGGCGCTCGACGACGCCGGCCGTAGCCTGCGGGATGATCCGGATCGCGCGGGCGATCGTGACCAGCACGAAGATGATGACCGCGATGGCGAGGACCCACGCGATGGCGGTCGGAATGAACGAGGAGTCGTTCATCATGCTCCTATTCGGTGACGGGACGGACGATGGCGGTGGCGCCGCTGATGTCGACGACCGCGATGCGGGTGCCGGTGATGATCGGCGTGCCGTCGGCGCTGCGCGCGGTCCAGATGTCGCCGTTGCTGAGCTTGACCTGACCGGTGATCTGGGTGATGTCGAGCAGGGCGGTGCCCCGAAGGCCCGTCAATGCGTCGACGTTCGACTTCGCCGGATCCTCGCCGCGGCGCAGGCGGTGCAGCAGAGGAGGGCGGAGGAAGAAGATGAACATCGCCGCGGCGGCAGAGGCGACGATCAGCTGCGCCCACCATGGAAGGCCCACGAGTCCCGCCACGAGTCCGAGAAGGCCGCCGAACGACAGCATGAGGAAGGTGAAGTCGAGGGTGAGCATCTCGATCACCAGGAAGACGGCGATCAGCACCAGCCACGCGATCCACGCCCACTGCCCGATGTCGGCTAAGAATGTCGCCAGACCGTCCATTCGCCCTCCTGGCGTCAACCTACCACGGGGCTCGCGGCCCGGTCCTGACAAGCCGCCGTTGTAGGGTGGGATGTCGCCATCCGGGCGATCACGCGCATCCCGAGGAGCAGAGATGACCCAGGTCCTTCCCGCCGGATCCCTCGACGGCAAGGTGGCCCTCGTCACCGGATCGTCGCGTGGCATCGGCGCCGACACCGTCCGCTACTTCGCCGAAGCGGGCGCCGACGTGGTCATCAACTTCCGCAACAAGGCCCCCCGCGCCGAGAAGCTCGCGAACGAGCTGCGCGCCCTCGGCCGCCGCGCTCTGGTCGTCGGCGCCGACCTCACCGATCCCGACTCGGTGTCGGAGATGTTCGATCGGGTGCGCGAGGAGTTCGGGCGCCTCGACGTGCTCGTGCTCAACGCGTCGGGCGGCATGGAGTCGGGCATGGCCGAGGACTACGCCCTGACGCTCAACCGCGACGCACAGGTGAACGTGCTGCAGACCGCTGAGCCGCTGCTGAGCGACGAGGCCAGGGTGGTCTTCGTCACCAGCCACCAGGCCCACTTCATCCGCACCACGCCGACCATGCCCGAGTACGAGCCGGTCGCCCGCTCGAAGCGGGCGGGTGAGGACGCGCTGCGGGAGCTCATTCCCGGCCTTGCGGAGAAGGGCGTCGGGTTCACCGTCGTCTCGGGCGACATGATCGAGGGCACCATCACAGCGACTCTGCTCGAGCGCGCCAACCCCGGAGCGATCGCCGGGCGCCGCGAGTCGGCGGGCAAGCTGTACAACGTCTCGGAGTTCGCCGCCGAGGTGGCCAAGGCCGCCGTCGAGCCGGTGCCCGCTGACAACACCCGCCTCGTCGGCGACACCTCGGACTTCATCGCCGAGTGACGTCCACGTGATGAGGGAGGCCACCCCGCCGGGTGGCCTCCCTCATCACGTTGCGGCGTCGGCTCAGACGACGACGTCCGGCGTCTGCGCCGACTCGACCTGCTTGAGGGTGAACGCGCGCACCAGCTGCACGACTCCCAGCGCGACCAGCGAGATGCCGAGGATCAGCCAGAGCACCGTCGCCGCGTAGAGCGGCGAGAACAGCACGGCGATGCCGGCGATGATGCCGAGCAGTGCGTAGAGCAGCGTCCACACCCGCGACGCGTCGTGTCCCATCAGGCTCAGCGCCACGACTCCGTCGGCGATCCAGCTGACGCCGATGAAGATCGCCACGACGATCGCGAGGGTGACGGTGGCGGCACCGAGGTTCGCGAAGGCGATGATGCCGGTCGCGATGTACAGCAGTCCGAGTACGACATGGCCGGTGCGCACCCACCCGCCGCCTCTGCCGGAGAACACGGCGAGACCGAGATAGACGAGACCGCCGATGATGAGGTAGCTGGCGAAGATGCCGGTGACGATCACCGCCGACTTCGCGGGCCAGACGAGCAGCACGATGCCGGCGATGAGAGTGATCGCGCCGGCGATGCCGAGGAAGAGACGGACGGAGCGCAGGAAGCCGGGTTCGGTGAAGCGGAGAGCGGTCATGATGATCCTTTCGTGGAGCGGACCCTTCGCGCACACGCTATCGGATGCCAGGATCGGGATGTGGGACAGAGTGCTGAGGACTCGTATCGACTCGCCGAGCTGACCAGACTGCGTCGGGTGCGCGACCGGATCGATCGCGAGTACGCTCGCCCGCTCGACGTCGAGACGCTCGCGCGGGGGGAGCACATGTCGGCCGGTCACCTCAGCCGCAGATTTCGTCAGGTCTTCGGCGAGTCCCCGTACTCGTATCTGATGACGCGCCGCATCGAACGGGCCATGGCGCTGCTGCGCCGCGGAGACGTGGGAGTGACCGAGGCGTGCTTCGCCGTCGGCTTCTCGTCGCTCGGCACGTTCAGCACCCGGTTCAGCGAACTGGTCGGCGTCTCTCCGAGCGCGTACCGGCGAGATCCGGGGCTGGGCCCGGGCATCCCGTCGTGGGTCGAGAAGCAGGCGACCAGACCGATCAGGAATCGAGAAGCGACGTCGCACGGGCGTGAGTAGCGTCGACGCCATGAACAACATCACCATCAGCGTCAGCTTCCTCCCGCACATCGACCCGGAGGCATCCCTCGCCTTCTACCGCGACGTCCTCGGATTCGAAGTCCGCAAGGACGTCGGATACGAAGACATGCGGTGGATCACGGTGGGACCGGCCGGGCAGCCCGACACGTCGATCGTGCTCACCCCTCCTGCGGTCGACCCGGGCATCAGCGACGATGAGCGGCGCACCATCCTCGAGCTCATGGCGAAGGGCAGCTACGCGGGCGTCGTGCTCACCGCCGACGATGTGGATGCCGCCTTCGCCGAGATCGAGGCGAAGGGCGCGGATGTCGTGCAGGAGCCCATCGATCAGCCCTACGGCGTGCGCGACTGCGCGTTCCGCGATCCTGCCGGTAATTTCGTCCGTATCAATCAGTCCATCGCCTGACGCGTGCGCCGCCCGGCATCCGAATCCATCCCATCGAAGGAAGCACCGTGCCACAGGATCACCCTGCCGACAGCCACGACGTCATCCGCGTCGAGGGCGCGCGTGAGAACAATCTCAAGGACGTCTCGGTCAACCTGCCGAAGCGACGCCTGACGGTGTTCACCGGCGTCTCCGGGTCGGGCAAGAGCTCGCTGGTGTTCGACACCATCGCCGCAGAGTCCCGCCGGATGATCGATGAGACCTACAGTGCCTTCGTTCAGGGTTTCATGCCCTCGGTGCCCCGGCCCGACGTCGACGTGCTCGAGGGGCTGACCACCGCGATCATCGTCGATCAGGAGCGCCTCGGCGCGAACCCGCGTTCGACGGTGGGCACGGTCACGGATGCCAACGCGATGCTGCGCATCCTGTTCTCGCGGTTCGGTGAGCCGTACATCGGCGGGCCGACGGCGTTCTCGTTCAACATCCCGACGCAGAAGGCCAGCGGCGTGATGACCGGACCGAAGGGCGAGAAGAAGATCGTCAAGGATGTCGTGTATCTCGGCGGCATGTGCCCGCGCTGCGAAGGCAGGGGAGCGGTGTCGGACATCGACCTGACCCAGGTCGTCGACGAGACGAAGTCGCTCGACGACGGCGCGATCATGGTGCCCGGCTATACAGCCGACGGCTGGATGGTGAAGGGCTTCTCGCAGTCGGGCTTCTATCCGGCCGACAAGCCCATCGCGGAGTTCACCGAGAAGCAGCGCCAGATGTTCCTCTACGGTGAGGTCACCAAGGTCAAGATCTCGGGCATCAACATGACCTACGAAGGTCTGATCCCGAAGATCACGAAGTCGATGCTGTCGAAGGACATCGACGCCCTGCAACCGCACATCCGGGCGTTCGTCGAGCGTGTGGCGACGTTCAAGACGTGTCCGGAGTGCGACGGCACCCGCCTCACCGAGGGCGCGCGATCATCGAAGATCGACGGCACGAGCATCGCCGACGCCTGTCGCATGCAGATCACGGATCTGGCTGCGTGGGTGCGCGGCCTGTCGGTGAGCGGGGCAGGTCCCCTGCTCGAGGCCCTGCGCGCGAACCTCGAGTCGTTCGTCACCCTCGGGCTGGGCTATCTGAGCCTCGAGCGTCCGTCGGGAACGCTGAGCGGGGGAGAGGCGCAGCGCATCAAGCTGCTGCGACACCTCGGCTCGTCGCTCACCGACGTGACCTACGTGTTCGATGAGCCGACGATCGGTCTTCATCCGCACGACATCCAGCGGATGAACACCCTGCTGCTGCAGCTGCGCGACAAGGGCAACACCGTGCTCGTCGTCGAGCACAAGCCCGAGACGATCGCGATCGCCGATCGCGTCGTCGACCTCGGACCGGGCGCCGGCAGCGGCGGGGGAGAGGTGTGCTTCGAGGGCACCGTCGATGAGCTCACCACGAGCGGAACGCTGACCGGGCGTCACCTGCACGACCGTGCGGCGCTGAAGGATACGGTGCGCACGTCGTCCGGCGCTCTGCAGGTGAGGGGAGCGGATGCCAACAACCTGAAGGACGTGGACGTCGACGTCCCCACCGGGGTGCTCACCGTCGTGACGGGAGTGGCGGGGTCGGGGAAGAGCTCGCTCGTGCACGGCTCCATCAGTCCGATGGACGGTGTCGTCGCGATCGATCAGACGGCCATCAAGGGCTCGCGTCGCAGCAACCCGGCCACCTACACGGGAATGCTGGAGCCGATCCGCAAGGCGTTCGCGAAGGCGAACGGGGTGAAGCCGGCGCTGTTCAGCGCGAACAGCGAGGGTGCCTGCCCGAGCTGCAAGGGCTCGGGCGTGATCGTGACCGAGCTCGGGTTCATGGACACGATCGAGACGCCCTGCGAGGACTGCGGCGGCAAGCGCTTCCAGCTGGGCGTTCTCGAATACAAGCTCGGCGGGCTCGACATCACAGAGGTGCTCGACCTGCCGGTCGCCGAAGCGCGGGCGTTCTTCTCGGCTCCGGAGACGAAGATCCCTGCGGTGGTCTCAGTGCTGACCCGGCTCGAGGACGTCGGGCTGGGCTACCTGACCCTCGGCCAGCCGCTCTCCACGCTGTCGGGCGGTGAACGGCAGCGCCTCAAGCTCGCGATCCAGATGGGGGAGAAGGCCGACATCTATGTGCTCGACGAGCCGACCACAGGTCTGCACCTCGCGGATGTCGACAACCTGCTGGGGCTGCTCGACCGTCTGGTCGACTCGGGCAAGACGGTGATCGTCATCGAGCACCACCAGGCGGTGATGGCCCACGCCGACTGGATCATCGACATCGGGCCCGGCGCCGGACACGACGGCGGACGAGTCGTCTTCGAGGGGACTCCGGCCGATCTCGTCGCGAACCGTTCGACCCTCACCGGCGAGCACCTCGCGGAGTACGTCGCGTGAAGTCGCTCGTCAGTCGCGCTGCGCGGCGATCGTGTACGTGCACGGGATGAGATCGCGCTCGGACTCCGGCCAGGCGTAGCCGCCGGGAGCCTCGACCATCCGCGGGCTGAACCGCCACGGCAGCGTGCGCCCCTCATCGAAGTGCACGAGGCGCAACCCGGCGGCCAGCAGCACTCCGAGGATCTCCGAGAGGGGGTGCGGCCACTCGTAGGTGCGGGAATGCTCGACCGTGCCGTCACCGATGTAGGTCGACGGGTCGTCCCACAGCTGCGCGCGCCCGTCGCCGAAGTAGCGGTACCGGGTCGTCAGCTCGGGGGCTTCCTCGTCGAGCGCATACAGAGCGGGATGCCCGTCGCGGATGTAGAAGATGCCGCCGGGGCGCAGCAGCCCGTGGATCTGCTCGGCCCAGCGATGCAGGTCTTCGAGCCACGTGATCGTTCCGATGCTGGTGTACACGACGTCGAAGTCCCCGGTGGCGGCGCGGCGCGCATCGAGCACGTCAGTCTCCACCCAGCGAGCCTGCACGCCGGCGCGTGCAGCCAGTGCGGATGCTGCCGCCAGCGCCGGTCCGGAGAAATCCATCCCGGTCACGTTCGCACCGGCTCGCGCCAGCGAAACGGTGTCTGTGCCGATGTGGCACTGCAGGTGACAGAGATCCAGTCCTTGCAGGCTTCGATCGGGCAGGAAGCGCTGCAGCACCGGCAGATCCTCGCGGACGACATCGCTCAGGTGTGCAGGGTCGTCGTACCGGTGCAGTCCGTACGCGATCTCGTGCAGCGGGACGCGGTCATTCCAGTTCTCGCGGTTGGCCTGCCGCGCGGATTCCCAATCGATGCTGACGTTGCTGCCGTTCACGGTCGTGAGCCTACTCAGCGCGAGCCGCCCGCAACAGGGATTCGAGCGAGGAGCCATCCGCCGACACTCGACCTCGTTCCGTCGGTGCGGAATAACCGATAATGCACATTATGTCAGAACGAGTGATTCCGCTCCTCTCCTGGGCGCGGCACGCCGTATCACGGAGACCCCGCCTTATTCGCCAGGTGAGGCGGGTGCACCGTAGACGTCAAGCCCACCGGGAACGATCCGCACCGTGGCGACGGTGCTGCCCTGTTCGAGCACGGACACCTCGCCGTCATGTGCCACGTTCACCGCGGCCCCGGTCGACGATCTCGCCTCGATCCGCACCTGCTCGTTGGTGAAGGCCTCGATCGTCGCGAGCCCGATTCGCCCCGGCACCCGGTCGAGCACAGCGGATACCCGCACTCCGAAGGCCAGTGCGACCAGTCCGCGCAGGCGCGGCATCCGTCCCCGCGCATGCAGCACCCGCACGTCGAGAACGCCATCGTCGAGGCGGCGCCGCTGGAGCGGAACCATCGACGCCGATGAGTTCTGACCCGCGGCGACCGCGATCGACCACACCCGCGCTGAGCGACCGTCGATCCGCACGTGCAGCGTGTGCGCTCGCGCCAGCACGCGCACAGCGGCGATCAGCGCGGCGACGGGCTTGCCCAGCGCTTCCTCCATCTGCTCCCGCTCCGCGACGAACCCGGGATACACCCCGATGGAGGCGACGTTCATCACCGTCATCGGCGGCCCGTCATCGATCGTGAGCTCGGCCACATCGACGCGGCTGCCGATTCCGTCGCGCAGCGCCTGCGCAGCGTCTTCGAGCGTTGCCGCCCCTGCTGTGCGTGCGAAATGGTTGAAGGTGCCGCCGGGGAAGATCACCAGCGGCAGGTGCGCATGGCGGGCGGCGTCGGCGGTGTTGGCCACCGTGCCGTCGCCACCCCAGACACCGATCACCCGGGGCGGGTTCTCGGAGGCCACCGCGTCGCGCACGAGCAGTGCGATCTCCTCCCCCTCCCCCAGCACGTGCACCTGCGCCGACGGCAGCTCCTGGGAGAGGAAGGCGACCGGCTCGGGGCGCAGCGGATCGATCCCCGACGCTGAGTTCACGAAGATCAGCGCCCCGGAACCGTCGGGCAGTGGCGGCAGTTCGATCGTCGCCCCCCGGTGCGTCGGCTCGGGCCGCGGACGTGCAGGTACGAGCATCCGCCCGACGATCGCAACCGCCGACCCCAGCGTCGCTCCCCCGAGCACGTCCGACAGCCAGTGCGCTCCGGTGTGCAACCGTGAGTACGCCACCGCGGCGCCGAGAGGCGCGAGCACCGCACCCGATCGGCCCGACTCGAGAGCGACGCCGGTGACGAAGGCGGCGGCAGATGCGGAATGGCCCGACGGGAAGGATCCGGAAGTCGGCGTCCTCGCCAGCCGTCGCGGCATCGGCACGTCCTTGAGCAGCGGCCGATCCCCGCCGAAGACCCGTTTGCCGACGAGGTTCGCCAACGCGCTGCCGATGATGAGCGATGCGATGCCGCGCACGGCGCCCCGGCGCGGCGATCCGCCGATCGCGTACAGCACACCGGCGATCGCGAACCAGAGTCTGCTGCGATCCGCACGCTGTGAAAGACGAGCCAGGGTGACATCGAGTTCGGGGAGATGCCGGTGCCCGTTGATCCTCCGCGCCGTGCGCGCATCCATCCGGCGCACCCACCGCGGCAGCAGACGCACGCGTCGCAGCGCGACCGAGGTGCGGGCGCGCAATCCCCTTCGCCGGACGACGCGGGTGACGAGAATCACTCCCGCACGACCGCTGTCTCCACCTGGTGCTCTCACTGCTCCTCCACGTCCTCGGCCTCCTCCCGCGCCTTCTCCGCCTCCTTCTCGGCCTTCTCCGCAGCCTTCTCGACCGCTTTTCGCTGCTCTTCGGCGGCCTTCTCGGCTTCTTTCGCCGCCTTCTCCTGCGCTTTGCGGTCTTCCTTCGTCCCCGTGTCCGGCTGCGGGGTGTCTGCATCATCGTCGGGCGCGCTCGAGGGCGAGGGCGGCGGCGTCAATGGTGCGGATGGTCGGGTGGCGGCCGGCTCGGGTGCCGCGGGTTCGGGCCCGCCGCTGCTGCTCAGCATCCATGCTCCCGCGAGGCCGGCAGCGACGACGGCTGCCGCGGCGGCGGCGC
>NZ_DAMDLU010000021.1:0-27154 GCF_032084865.1 Microbacterium sp. | reverse complement strand
CAGGTCGCCGCGGCGCAGCGCCTGCGCGGCGCGCGAGACGGTCGCCGCCGACGACGGCCGGTCGGCCGGCTTCTTGGCGATCATCGCCATCACGAGATTGCGCACGGGCACCGGCACCGCGTCAGGCAGCGGCGGCGGCTGCTCGTTGATCTGCGCCATCGCGATGGCCACCTGCGACTCGCCGGTGAACGGCCGCTTGCCGGCGAGGCACTCGTAGGCGACGATGCCGAGCGAGTAGACGTCGGTCGCGGGCGACGCGGCGTGCCCCGATGCCTGCTCGGGCGACAGATACTGCACGGTGCCCATGACCTGCCCGGTGGCGGTCAGCGGCACCTGGTCGGCGATGCGGGCGATGCCGAAGTCGGTGATCTTCACGCGCCCGTCGGGCGTGATCAGCAGGTTGCCCGGCTTGATGTCGCGGTGCACGAGACCCGCGGCGTGCGCGGCCTGCAGCGCCGACGCGGTCTGCGCCACGATGTCGAGGGTCTTGTCGGCGCCGAGTGCACCGTCGCGCTCGAGGATGGTCGACAGCGCCTCACCGGGCACGAGCTCCATGACGAGGAAGGCCGAGCCGTTCTCCTCGCCGTAGTCGAAGACGCTGGCGATGCCCTCGTGGTTGACGAGGGCGGCATGTCGGGCCTCGGCGCGGAAGCGCTCGAGGAACCCCGGGTCGCCCATGTACTCGTCCTTGAGGATCTTGATGGCGACGGTGCGACCGATCACGTGATCGGTCGCCTCCCACACCTCACCCATGCCGCCGATCGCAATCCGCGACAACAGCTCGTAGCGTCCTCCGAACGACACACCCTGCGTCGGCCTCATCTGCCCAGCACCGCCTCTATGACCTTTTTGGCAATCGGAGCGGCGATCGCGTTGCCGCTGCCCGATGTGCCTCTTCCACCGCCGTCTTCGACGACGACTGCCACCGCGACCTGCGGATTCTCCGCAGGCGCGAAACCTGTGAACCACAGCGTGTACGGCTTGCCGCCGTTCTCCGCCGTGCCCGTCTTCCCGGCGACATCGACGCCGTCTATTCTTGCACCCGTCGCCGCGCCCGATGCGACGCCCTCGACCAGCACCGCGGTCAGCGCGTCGGCCGTCTCGCGATCGAGAGCCTGCGCGAACGCCTCGTCGTCGAACTGCCTGTGCACGGCGAAGTCGTCGCCGATCACGGCATCCACCATCCGCGGCTTCATCACGGTGCCCTCGTTGGCGAGGCCGGCCGACATCATCGCGATCGTCAGCGGAGTCGCGGTGACCTTGCCCTGGCCGAAGCCGGTGAGGGCGGTCGCGTCGTCGCTGAGCCCCGACGGGTAGGTCGACGGGGTGACGGCCAGGGGGATCTCGAGATCGGTGTTGAACCCGAATTTCTCGGCCATCTCGCGGATGCGCTTGTCGCCGAGCTCGACGGCGAGCTCGGCCATCGGGATGTTGCAGCTGAGCTTCAGCGCCTGTGCCAGCGTCGTGGTCTCGCCGTCCCCGCAGGCGCCGCCCCATGCGTTCGACACCGTCGTCGTCGTGCCGGGCAGCGTGTAGCGCGCGGGATTCGGGAAGGTCGAGTCGAGCGTCCACTGGCCGGATGCCAGGGCCGCGGCCGCGACGATCACCTTGAAGGTCGAGCCGGGCGGGTTCAGGTTGCCGCCGATCGCGCGGTTGTACAGCGGCTTGCCGGGGTCGGTCGACAGGCGGTCGTACTCCGCCTCGACGGCTGCGGGGTCGTGCGCGGCGAGGGCGTTCGTGTCGAAACCAGGGGTCGACACCATCGCGAGCACGCGGCCCGTGGCCGGTTCGATGGCGACGACGGAACCCTTCAGGCCCTGCATCGCGTCGTACGCCGCCTGCTGCACGCGGGGATCCATCGTCAGCTCGACGCTGAGACCCTGCTGCGGCTGGCCGGACAGGATGCGCTCGATCTCACCGAAGAACGCGTTCGAGCCGGTGCCCGACAGATCCGAGTTGAGCGCCTGCTCGATACCCGTGCGCGAATCGAGCACGGGGTTGTAGTAGCCGGTGATCGGCGCCCACAGCCCCGGATCGCTGTACACCCGCTGGTACTGGTAGCGATCGTCGGCGGCCACCGAGGTCGCGATGGCCGTGCCGTCGACGATGATCGATCCGCGCTGGATCTGGTAGCTGTCGAGTCGGGTGCGCGTGTTCGCGGGATTCTGCCCCAGGCTGTCGGCGTCGACCACCTGGATCCAGCTCGTCGCGACGAACAGCGACAGGAACATGGCGAGGATGACGAAGCTCAGCCGTCTCAGCTCTTTGGTCATCAGCCGATCACCACCCTGGGCTGGCGGCGCACCGCGTCGCTGATGCGCAGCAGCAGGGCGACGATGAGCCAGTTGGCCACCAGCGATGAGCCGCCGGCGGCGAGGAACGGCGTGGTCAGCCCGGTCAGCGGGATGACCCGGGTCACACCGCCGACCATGATGAACACCTGCAGCGCGATCGTGAACGACAGACCGGCGGCGAGCAGCTTGCCGAAGTCGTCTTGACCTGCCATTCCGATGCGCAGGCCGCGGCTGATGAACACCATGTACAGGCAGAGGATGGCGAACAGCCCGACGATGCCCAGCTCCTCACCGAGGCTCGGGATGATGTAGTCGCTGTGCGCGAGAGGGGTGATCTGGGGTCGGCCCTGCCCCCAGCCGGTGCCGATCAGGCCGCCGTGGGCGAGGCCGAAGATGCCCTCGACGAGCTGGAAGCTGCCGCCGTTCGCGGCGATGACGTCGGGGTCGAACGCGTGCAGCCAGTTCGTGAACCGGCCCTGCACGTAGGCGAGCACGCGGGTGGCGAGGAACACGCCGACGCCGACGCCGGCGAGTCCGATGAGCACCCAGCTGGTCTTGCCGGTGGCGACGTACAGCATGGCGATGAACATGCCGAAGATGAGCATTCCGGTGCCGAGGTCGCGCTGGGTGACGATGATCAGCAGCGAGGTCAGCCACACCACCAGCACCGGTCCGAGCTCGCGCATCCGGGGCCAGGTCATGCCGAGGAACCTCTTGCCGACCGAGCTGAGGCTCTCGCGCGTGCGCACCAGATAGCCGGCGAAGAAGATCGCCAGGCAGATCTTCGCCAGCTCACCCGGCTGGAACGAGAAGATGCCGCCGATCGAGACCCACACATCGGCGTTGGCGCCGCGGGCGCGCAGACCCGGGATGAACGGCAGGATCAGCAGGACGATGCCGGCGAGGCCGGAGACGTAGGTGTAGCGGTAGAGAACGCGGTAGTTGCGCAGGGCGATCACGAGCGCGATCGCGCCGGCCAGCGAGATCGCCGTCCAGGCGAGCTGCTTGGTCGAGAACATCTCCCAGCCGGTGTACTTCTTGGCGATGTCGATGCGGTAGATCATCGCGATGCCGAGTCCGGAGAGCACCGTGGCGATGGGCAGGACGAACGGGTCGGCATCGGATGCCACGACGCGCAGCACCACGTGCAGCGCGAACACGAGCACGGCCAGTCCTCCGCCGATCGCGAGAATCATCGGATCGATCGTGCCGAGCGCGCCCAGCTGCACGAGGGTCAGGGATGCACCGGAGATGAGCAGCGCGAACAGCAGCAGCCAGAACTCCCGGTTGCGCTGCTTCTGCGGCATCCGGATCCTCTTCAGGGCCTTCAGCACGCTGGTGTCGGCCGAGACGGCGGTCATGGCGTCGGCACCTCCGTGGTCGCGGTGGGCGAGGGCTGGGGCTGCGGCGGCTCGGCCGGCAGCACCATCTTCGCGAGGCGATCGGTGATCGCCTCGGCGTCGGCGAGCGAGCGCGCGTTGATCGTCCGCTCGACCGACGACCGCTGGTACGACTGCAGATCGGCGAGCAGGATGCCCGTGTCCTTGACCTCTGTCGACAGCGAGAACGGGCCGATGCTCTGCTGCACGCCGCGGTAGATGACGACGCTGTCGTCATCGGCGCCCACGTAGTAGCGGGTCTGCGTCCAGTTGTAGGCGAGCAGGCCGGCGCCGACCAGGGCGAGGACGGCGAGGAACAGCGCGACCAGCCAGGCGATGCGGCGCCGGCGAGCACGACGCCGGTCCTCCTCGATGATCTCCTCGAAGAAGTCGTCGGAGTCGGGTTCGAAGTGGCTGGGCTCGTTCGCGGCCTGCAGCACGGGGTGCAGCCACCCGGTGAGGGAGGGCCGCGGTGCCGGCACCGGCAGGTCCGCCGGGTTCGACGCCGCGCCGACGATGGTCGGGGTGCCGGACGAGAGCGGATGCGCGCCGCCGACGTCGACGAGCACGATCGTCACGTTGTCGGGTGCGCCGCCGTCGAGGGCCTGCTTGAGCAGGTTGTCGGCCGTGCGGCCGGGGGCGAGGCCGAGACGCATCGCCTTCGCGATGTGCTCGTCGTCGACGACGCCCGACAGCCCGTCCGAGCACAGCAGCCAGCGGTCGCCGGGCCGAGTCGGCATGACGAACATGTCGAGATCGGGGGCGATGTCCATGTCGCTGAGCACGCGCATGAGCACGGAGCGGCGCGGGTGGTAGCGGGCCTCTTCCACCGTGATGCGGCCCGAGTCGACCAGGCGCTGCACGAACGTGTGGTCGGTGGTGATCTGGGTGAGCGCGTCGTCTCGGTACAGATAGATGCGCGAGTCGCCGATGTGGCCGATGACCGCGTGGTCGTCGACCATCACGACGGCGCAGAGCGTGGTGCCGAGTCCGGCCAGCTCGGGGCGCTCCTTCGACGCCCGCACGAGGTCGCCGGCCGCGGTGGTGGCCGCGGCCTGCAGCTCGGCCTGTGCGTCGTCGGTGGAGTCGTAGGCGCGGTCGAGCGCCTCCATGCGCGCGACGGCGAGTGTCGAGGCGACGTCTCCGCCGGCGTGGCCGCCCATGCCGTCGGCGACGACGAACAGGTTGGCGCCGGAGTACCCGGAGTCCTGATTGTTGGAGCGGACCTTCCCGGTGTGGGAGATCGCTGCACTCGAGCCCTCGAAGACCATCTGGATGCGGGGCCTTAGGATCGCAGCTCGAAGGTCGTGGCGCCCACCTTGATGGGGGTTCCGATCGCGACCTGCAGGGGCTTGTCGCCGAGGCGTCGCCCATCCAGGTAGGTGCCGTTGGTGGAGTCGAGATCCTGGATCGTCCAGATGTCGCCGCGCTTCGACAGTCGCGCGTGGTGGCTGGAGGTGTAGTCGTCGCGGATCACGAGGCCCGACTCGCTGGAGCGGCCGATCGACAGCGAATCCGCCGAGCCCAGCGGCACCTCGAGCCCGGTCTTGGGGCCGGAGGTGATGATCAGGTGCGTGGGGATGCGGCCGTTCGCGGGCTCCCTCGGCGCCCTGGGAGCGGGAGCGGGGGCGGGAACGGCGGCCGCCTCACCGGCGGGCATCTTGCGTACGCGGACGCCGAACAGGTCGGCGCGAAGCGAGTAGACGACGCCGAACACGAAGAACCACAGCAGCACCAGGAAGCCGATGCGCAGCAGCAGAAGCACGAGTTCGCTCATCGTCGTGTTCCCCTCTCGGCCCCTGAGCCTGCCGAAGGGCTCACCGGCACGACGTGGAAAGTTAGCTCGGTGCGCCCGATCGTGAACGATGTGCCCGGCGTGAGTGCGGTCTCGCGGATCTTCTGCCCGTCGACCTTGGTGCCGTTCGTCGAGCCCAGGTCGCGCAGCATCGCGCGCTCGCCGTCCCACAGGATCTCGGCGTGCCGGCGGCTGGAGCCCGCGTCCGAGATGGTGATGTCGGCGTCGCCGCCACGGCCGATCACCGTGCGGGCGCTGCTGAGGGGATGCCTGCGGCCGTCGATCTCGACGACGCCCTGCCAGTCGACAGTGCTCTCGACGGAGGAGGAGTTCACCCTCACGACGCCGGTGGCGACGCGTTCGTCGGCCTCCATCGAGATGTGCAGCGGGCCGGCGAAGCTGTACCCCTGTGCCCGGGCGTGCGTCGTCAGCAGCGCGAAGAGCTCTTCGTGCAGCGCGCGTCCGAGGGCGGACATCCGCTGGTGGTCGTCGGGGCTGAGCCGCACGAGGTAGTCGCTGGGCGTGATGATGCGGTCGCGGCTCACCACAGCCGCGTTCGTGTCGGCCTCGCGCCGCAGCGCCGAGGCGATCTCGACGGGCTGGATGCCGCTGCGGAAGGTCTTGGCGAACGCGCTGTTCACAGCGCGTTCCAGACCCTTCTCAAAGCTGTCAAGTAGTCCCACGAGGTTCCTTTGGCATGCCGACCGGTAGGGCCATCGTAGTCAGGCGGGCTGGATGACCGCTTCAGGACGTCGGCCCGGTTCGAAGCAGGCCGTCCATCGTGATAGCCTTTCGAGGTTGAGTTCTCCGGAACGAGACGACGCGCGAGTGGCGGAATAGGTAGACGCGCTGGCTTCAGGTGCCAGTGCTCGCAAGGGCGTGGGGGTTCAAGTCCCCCCTCGCGCACACGATGGTGAAGGCCCCGGATCATCCGGGGCCTTCACCGTTTCCGCTCGACGTAGGGCGAAGGGCGTCACGCCGGCTCGGGCGCGGTGGCCGGCGCGGCGGCGGGAAGGTACTCGTCGAGCACGAGCTCGCCGGTGGCGTTCAGCGCCGTCATGATCGTCGTGATCCGCTCCGGCCCGACCGGCGGGAGGACGGCCGCGTCGAAGCCGAACTGGATCGGAATCGCCGGATGCACCCAGATGGTGGTTCGTGCGTCTTCGGCGTCGTCGCCGCGCAGCCAGGTCAGCAGGAAGCTCTCGTTGCGGCGCAGCTTGGTGCCGATGACGATCTTGAGGTGCACGAGCGTCTCATCGTCGATCGTGATCGCCGGCTCGCTGCTGTCGTACTTCAGTCTTCCCATACTGGATGATAAGCCGCCCGGCGTTCCGGGCGCGGCGATTTCGATCGCACGGCAGCCCCCGCGATCCGCGCCTCCCGTCACCACTCGCGGTACAGAGCCGCCAACGCCTGCACGCCGCCTGACCGATACGCGCGCAGCTGCCGGTGAGATCCGGTGCCCTCCGACCGGAGTCGTGCCAGATGCTCGTCGACGAAGGCCTCATCGCCGAGGGCGGCGAGTGCGGGCCGGATGCCGTCGAGCATCCGCTCGGTCGCCGCCCACGCGTCTTCGATCTCACCCTCGGGCGTGAACAGCCGCGCCTCCATGCCGTGGCGGGCCGCCAGCCACAGTGCCGCATCGAGCTCAGCGGCCGGCGGAGCGGCATCCGGCAGATCATCGGCCACGGCGATGGCGCGCGTGAGTGACGCCTGCAGCAGCGCATCGTCGACCCGCAGCTGAGCGTCGGCCACCCGTGTCTCCACGGTGGCGAACCTCTCAGACAGGCGCACCGCCCACGACGTCGATCCGCGCGAGGGGAGCAGCCCGACGGTCACCATCCGCTCGACCGTGCGGTGGTAGTCGTCTGCATCGTGGAAGGCCGGGGGCGCCCACGAGACCGGAAGCCGCCTGATCAGCACGCTGCGCCAGCTCGCCAGCCCGGATGCCACGCCGTACGTGAACGGCGAGTTGGCGCTGAGCGCGAGCAGCACCGGCAGCCGGGCCCGCACGCGGCGCAGGGCGCGCACCCGCTCTTCGTCGCCGACGACCTCGACGTGCACGTGCAGGCCGTTCACGGCGTGCTGCCTGGTGAGCTGGCCGATCAGGGTCGAGACGTCGTCATAGTGCGTCGACACCGAGATCAGCGGCGCACTCCACTGCGCGAACGGAGCTCCGGTGGCCGCGACCAGCGCGTCGTCGGGAGCCAGCTCGGCGAGCAGCCCGCGCATCCCGCTGAGCTGCGACCCGGCCGTACTCAGCGCGCGGACGGGATCCGTGGCGCACTCGAACTGGCAGGTGAGGTACTCGGACGTGATCGTGCCCCCGCCGGGCGCGCGTCCCTTCGCCCGCTCGAAGACCCCGCTTCCCGACAGGGGGACGAGCGCCGACTCGTCGAGCAGCAGGAACTCCTCCTCGACGCCGAAGCGTGCGGCATCCATCTGCTTCTCCTATCGCCGGGGGATACGACAAGCGCCGCCGACCCGAGGGTCGACGGCGCGATGTCAGGCGCAACGGCCGCGAAGACTACTTGTCGAACGCGTCCTTGACGTCGTCGCCGATCTTCTTGGCGTCGGCCTTGACCTGGTCGGTCTTGCCCTCGGCCTGAAGACGCTCGTTGTCGGTGGCATCGCCGATGCCCTCCTTGGCCTTGCCCACGAGCTTCTCGGTGTTGTGCTTGGCGTCGTCCATGGCTCCCATGGGTCTCCCTCCGTTCGGGGCGGGATCACCGCCCGGTCTGACGTGGAGATGCCAGCGTGTCACCGGGGGCGGGGATCAGACCAAGGGATTGACAGCCGCGGCGGTGCGCGATACGCGTCAACTGCTCTCGGATGCTCGAGGATGCATCCCGCATGAAGCGGCTCGGAGAGGTCGTCGGCCTCGCTGTGCTGACGATTCCTCTCCGAGCCTGCAATCCCCCTGTTGTCCCCCAGTTCGTATCCTGGAGGTGCATGCGGTGGGATCCGATCGTTTGTTCCCCGATTCCCCTTCGGTGACGGCTACTCCCCAGTTTCCGACGATCTCCACATGCGGTCGGTCCCTTCGCCTGCATCTCCCCAGAAGCTGAGGCGAGGGGCCCGCTCTCATCATGACATTGATTCTCCGATTTGTCCCCCATATGGGGGACAAATTTCTCGAAACTCGTGTATGCTGAATCCTGACGCACCCTCCGGTCGTCTTCGGCCCTCACCGCTCCCCCCGCGGTGGGGGCCATCCATTTTTCATGCAACATTTGGATCACCTTCCGCTTCGACCTATTGACGGAAGGGTCCCCTGGGATAGCGTTAGCGCAGTCGGGGCGTCCTGCGTCGACATGGCAATCAGCAGAACGGCAGTAGATGAGCACCCAGGGCACGGTCAAGTGGTTCAACTCGGAGAAGGGCTTCGGCTTCATCTCCCCCGATGACGGAGGCGCCGACGTGTTCGCGCACTACTCCGCGATCCAGTCCAACGGCTACCGCTCACTCGACGAGAACCAGCGCGTCGAGTTCGATGTGGCACAGGGCCCCAAGGGCCTTCAGGCCGAGAACATCCGCCCTCTCTGAGGCGGGTTCCGAACTCCCCGGTGCCGATCGGCGCCGGGGAGTTCTGCGTCTGCAGGGTGCTCGAGACCTCAGCCGAGCAGCAGGTCGTGCAGCTCGTCGGCATCGGCCACCCGCGCCGTCGCGCCGTCGGCCTCGCTCGGATGCCCGAAGCCCCAGTCCGAGAAGATGACCGGGATGCCGTGCTCGGCGGCGCCGTCGACATCGTGGTGACGGTCGCCGATCAGCACCGGGCGCGACACGTCGACCCCGGCGGAGCGCAGCCGGTCGAGCGCCTGGCCGACCACGAACGCCTTGCCGTCGTGGTTGCCGACGCTTCCGACCCTGGCACCGGAGACCGCGGTGAACAGCGGCGTCAGCTCATAGTGATCGAGGATCGCCCGCACCTGGTTCTCGGGCTTGGTGCTGGCCGTCGCCTGCGGGATGCCCGCGGCGTGAACCGCGCGCAGCACATCGGCGACGCCGGGGTAGAGGTCGACCGAGGCCGCGTAGCCGTCTGCCGCGGCGAGAGCGCGGTACCGCCGCACCGCCTCTTCGGCCTGTGCGGCGTCCATACCGGCGCGCAGCTCGAACGACTCGAGCATCGGCGGGCCGATCCACGACGACAGCGCCTCGACCTCGGGCTCGGGCAGACCGTACGACGCGAACACCTGCTGCAGGCGGGGGAGGATGCCGGCGGACGCGTCGGCGATGGTGCCGTCGACGTCCCAGAGGATGCAGGTGTAGGACGAAGCGGGCATGCATCCAGCCTACGGGGCGCAGAGGATGCTCAGAAAAGCCGGGGGATGCCCGACTCGATGCCCTTCATGCCCTCGTAGTCGAGCACGACACAGCGGATGCCGCGATCCTCGGCGAGCACGCGCGCCTGGGGCTTGATCTCCTGGGCGGCGAACACCCCGGTGACGGGCGCGAGGTGCGGGTCGCGGCCGAGCAGCTCGAGGTAACGGGTGAGCTGCTCCACGCCGTCGATGTCACCGCGCCGCTTCACCTCGACCGCGATGGCGGCGCCACGGGCATCCCGAACCATCAGGTCGACGGGACCGATCGCCGTCGGGTACTCGCGACGCACCAGCGTCGCACCCTCGCTGATGAGGTCGACCTGCTCGGCGAGCAGCCGCTGCAGGTCGGCCTCGACGCCGTCCTTCTGCAGGCCGGGATCGATGCCGAGGTCGTGCTGCGAATCGTGGATGATCTCGTAGATCTGCACGCGCAGCGCATCGCCGGTCTTCTTGTGGGTGACGCGCCACACCTCGATGACGCCGGCGCCGGCCTCCTCCTCACCGGGGATCTCGGGGGAGAGCGAGCACGGCGGGCTCATCCAGTTCAGCGGCTTGTAGCTGCCGCCGTCGGAGTGCACGAGCAGGCTGCCGTCGCCCTTGTGCACCAGCAGGCGCGTGGCGAGGGGCAGGTGGGCGTTGAGCCGCCCGGTGTAGTCGACCGAGCAGCGGGCGATGACGAGACGCACCCGTCGAGCCTACTTCGTCAGGGCGGGGTCGTCGGCGTGCAGCGGCTTCGCGGCCGACGAGAACAGTCCCGACATCACCACGAGCGCCACCAGGATGAACAGGGTGTTCAGCAGTCCGATGTGCTCGCTGATCAGACCGAGCACGGGCGGGCCGCCGAGGAAGGCGACATAGCCGATGGTCGCCGCCGCGCTCACCCGGGCTGCCGCCTTGGCCGGGTCGTCGGCTGCGGCGGACATGCCGAGCGGGAACCCGAGCGAGGCTCCGATCCCCCACAGCGCGGCTCCCAGCAGCACGAGCGGCAGGCTGGGCGCGAGGATGAAGAGCAGGATGCCGGATGCCGCGGTCGCGGCGAGAACGCGCAGCACGGCGACCCGACCGAAGCGGTCGACGAGCGGCCCGCCGCACAGGCGCACGGCGGTCATGCCCACCGAGAACACGGTGAGCGCGAGCGCACCCATGCTCACCTCTTCGCCGTGGCCCTCGACGACGCCGAGGGCGATCCAGTCGTTGGCGCCACCCTCGGCGAACGACATGCCGAGCATGACGATGCCGAGCGCGTAGGTGCGCGGCTCGCGCCACGCCTCGAGAGCGGTGTGCAGGCGTCGGCGCACCGACGGCTTCTCGTCGGGCGCGGGGTCGAGGGCCGCCTCGCGCACGGGCACCTGGAAGAAGCAGATGACGGCAGCGGTCAGGATGATCGCGCCGATGATGCCGGCATGCGTGGCGACGTTCATCGAGAGCAGGGCGGCTCCTGCGCCTGCGCCGGCGCCGATGACCGTGCCGAAGCTGAAGAAGGCGTGGAACACCGGCAGGATCGTCTTGCCCATCTGCTGCTCGATGGCGGTGGCCTCGACGTTCATCATCACGTCGACCGAGCCGTTGCCGAAGCCGAACAGCACCATGCCCAGCACGACGACGGGAACGGATCCGAACACGTCGGTGCCGACGCCGATGAGGATGACGCCCGAGCCGAAGAGCACCATGCCGATGAGCATGCCCAGGCGCGCGCCGGTGCGGGCCATCACGACCGGACCGGTCGAGATGCCGATGATCGACGAGATGCCCATACCGAGCAGCAGCAGGCCGATCTGCGCCTTGTCGATCTGCAGCGCGGCTGCGATGCTCGGCACCCGCGACGCCCAGGTCGCGATCGACAGGCCGCTGGTGAGGAAGATCGCGAAGATCGCGATGCGCCAGCGCACGAACTGCGAGCGGGTGAGGGCGGTATCCATCGGAACAGTGTATCGAAACGATTCGATACACGAGCGCTCCGGTGGGTGCTGCGAGCTATCCTCAGAGAATGGGCACCGGGATGCGACGAGCGACGATCGCCGACGTCGCGCGCGAGGCCGGGGTGTCGACATCGACGGCATCGGTCGTGTTCAGCGGCAAGGTGAACGTCGCAGACGCCACCCGCGCGAAGGTGCTCGCAGCGGCGGCGGCCCTCGGCTACACCGGGCCCGACCCTCGCGCCGCCTCGCTGCGCACCGGTCGGAGCGGCATCGTGGGTGTCGTGCTCGCCGGTGAGCTGCGGCACGCGTTCCTCGACCCGGTCACCACGGTGATGATGGACGGCCTGACCGACGCGCTGGCCTCGATCAGCACGGGCATCCTGCTGCTGCGCGACGACCCGCGCGACGACGAGCCGCCGGCCATCGCCGAGGCACCCGTCGACGCCGTCGTGCTGATCGGATGCTCGGCGCGGGCCGGCGAGCTGCTCGAAGTCGTGCGGCAGCGCGGCCTGCCCGTCGTGGTGATCGAGGGTGAGGCGGGTATCGAGGTGCCGCAGGTCACGCTCGACAATCGTGAGGCGAGCGCGACCATCTCCCGGCATGTATTCCAGCTCGGGCATAGACGAGTGGCGACCATCACGCTGCCGGTGGACTCGACGCGAGAGCGCGTGCCGCTCACTCCGGAGAGGGAGGCGATGGCCACCGTCTCGGTCACGCTCGACCGGCTGGCGGGCTTCCGCGATGTGTTCCCCGAGGCGGTAGCCGTCACGGCGGGGGGCAGCCTGGTCGACGAGGGCTACCTCGTCGCTCATATGCTGCTCGCCACGGACGACGGAGCGCTGCGCGACGACCGGCCGACCGCGATCGTCGCGCAGAGCGACCTGCTCGCCGTGGGCGCGATCCGCGCCGCCGAGGAGCTCGGTCTGCGGGTGCCCGACGACCTCACCGTCGTCGGTTTCGACGGGATCGCCGCCGACGGGCTCGGCTCGCTCGAGCTCACCACGATGGCGCAGCCGGCGCTCGAGAAGGGCCGCGCGGCGGGGGAGCAGGTCGCCCGGATGCTCCAAGGCGAGCCGGGCGACTCAGTGCACTTCGCGTGCGAGTTCCGCGCCGGGGAGACGGCCGGGCCGGCAGTCATCTGAGCCGTAACGTGCGACGGCAATCGCCGATGCCTTGTCTTCTAGTTACGCTATGTGGTTATATAACCTCGTAGCGTAACCCGAGACCTCGCGAAGGCAGGCCAGAATGCACCAACTGGGCCCGGCGGACATCCGTCGCAGCAATGCCCTCGCGTGTCTGTCCGCGCTGCGAGCCACGGAAGCCCCGGTCACGATCAGCGAGTTGGCATCGGTCACGGAGCTCTCGCGTCCGACCGTCGAGGCGGTCGTTGCGGGGTTCGAGCGGCGCGGAACGGTCGTCGCAGCAGCGGCGTCAGCCGGATCGAGTGCCGGGGGGCGGCCAGCACGACGCTACATCCTCGACGAGATGAGCGCTCTGGTCGCCGGCATCGACGCCGGGCCCAGGAACGTGCGCGTCCTGATCTCCGATCTCCGCGGGCGAGTCGTGAGCCGCGCCGACGCGACGGTGCGAGGGACACCCACTGCCGTAGAGCGTCTCGACGTCGTCACCGACACAGTGCGGCAGGCGCTGGCAGCGAGCGGCGCGGCCCCCGATCGGTTGCAGGCGAGCTGCACAGCGGTCTCGGGCATCATCGGCGATGACGGCCGACTGGTCGACAGCTTCGCCGTGCCGGAGTGGAACGGCACGCCCATCGCAAAGGAGGTGGCGCGACGCTTCGATTGCGAGTCCCTGATCGAGAACGACATCAAGCTCGCCGCCTACGCGGAGCATCACATGGGTGCGGCACGGGGCATCGAAGACATCCTCTTCATCCAGATCGGCAACCGGATCTCCCTCTCGCAGACGTTCGGCGGACAGATCTTCCAGGGAGCTCATCGCAGCGCCGGAGAGGTCGGAAGCCTCCGCGGTATGCGTTGGACGCGCACCTCGGTCAAGGGCAACCTCACGTGGCGCACCGGGCCGAGCGGCGAGCATGTACTCGCCGCGGCATCAGCGGGCGACGCGGAGGCGCTCGAGGAGGTGCGCGAATTCGTCACCGAGATCGCGCCCTTGCTCAGCACGGTCGCACTTGTGGTGGATCCCGCGCGGATCGTCATCGGCGGCGGATTATCGCGCGCAGGCGAACTCTTCGTCGACATGTTGCGCGACGAGATCCACCGGCTGATCGTCCTGCCGGCGCAGCCCGAGGTCCTGGCTTCGCCGCTCGGTTCAATAGGTTCGGCGGCGGGAGCGCTCGCCCTGGCCTTCCAGCGCGGCTCGCAGCGACTTTTCGGCATCCCCGATGTCCCAGTACCTGCGATCACCATGCCGGCGGACGGGCAGGCAGTGGCATGACGCTCCGAGTGGGGATCGTCGGCGTTGGCGCGCGAGCCGAGATCGGGCGATGGGTGGGGGATTCGGGCGTCGATGCTCGGCTGGTTGCCGCTGCGGATGTGCGTCCCGAGGCGGCTGGGCGGGTGCGTAGCCTGTTCGGCAGCGACGTCGCATTCGTCACGTCCCTCGACAGCCTTATGGCTCTCGGCGTCGACGCGGTGATCGTCACCACTCCAGACGACGCACACGCGGATGCCGCGGAGTCCCTGCTTCGCGCAGGAGTCGCGGTATACCTCGAGAAGCCCCTCGCCATCACTGTCGAGGACTGCGACCGCATCCTGCTGGCGGCGTACGAGTCCGGCAGCCGACTGTACGTCGGGCACAACATGCGCCACATGGATGTGGTCCGTCGTCTGCGCGAGATCGTCGCGAGCGGTGCGATCGGCGACGTCCGAGCCGTCTGGTGCCGGCATTTCGTCGGCAATGGCGGCGACTACTACTTCAAGGATTGGCATGCCGAGCGGGCCAGGGTCGGCAGCCTCCTTCTTCAGAAGGGCGCCCATGACATCGACGTCATCCACTGGATCGCCGGTGCGTACACCGAACGGGTTGTCGGCATGGGCGACCTCATGGTGTTTGACAAGGTGACCTCCCGACGTGACAACTCCGATCGGCTGCTGCGCGACTGGTTCAGCCACGACAACTGGCCGCCGGAGGACCAGATCGATCTCAATCCCACGATCGATGTCGAAGACATCTCGATGATCCAGATGCGGCTCTCAAACGGAGTGCTCGCCTCGTACCAGCAGTGTCACTTCACGCCGGACTACTGGCGGAACTACACCGTCATCGGCACTCGCGGGCGAGCGGAGAATTTCGGTGACGCGGAAGGCGGTGTCGTGCGTGTCTGGAACCGTCGGCACGATTACCAGGAACGGGGCGATCTCGAGTTTCCGATCGCCGGTGATGCGGCCGGCCATGGGGAAGCAGATCAGCTGACGATGGCCGAATTCCTGCGATTCGTCGCGGACGGCGGGTCAACCGAAACGTCTCCGGTCGCCGCGCGACAGGCCGTCGCGACGGGCATCACCGCCGCCGAGTCGCTGCGAGAGGGGTCGGTGCCGATAACCATCGCTCCGCTCCCTCCCGCACTCCAGCACTACTTCGACAACCACCAAGTCCCCGCCTGACGGCGGGCGGGCGCTGCCCGCGCCCACCGAACGAAAGAGAGAAACATGCGGTCCATGCGAAGCGGCATCGGCGTCGGCATCATCGTCGGTGCACTCATGCTCACCAGCTGCTCAAGCGGCGGAACGACAGGCGGAGGCGAGGTCGACACCTCGCTTGATCCCGCCGAAATCAGCGGCAAGCTGTCGTACGCCATCTGGGATGTCAACCAGCAGCCCGGTATGGAGGCGCTGATCGACGACTTCAATAAGACCTACCCGAACGTCAAGGTCAAGGTCGAGGTCACCGCGTATGCGCAGTACTTCACCAAGCTGCAGACCCAGGCGTCGTCCGGCACCCTTCCCGAGGTGTTCTGGATGAATGGCCCCAACTTCCAGCTCTTCGCCTCCAACGACATGCTCGCGCCGCTGTCCCCGCTCGTCGAGGCCGACATGCTTGACACCTCGAAGTACCCCGAGGCTCTGAACAGCATGTACAGCCTCGGCGACGAGCAGTACAGCGTGCCAAAGGACTTCGACACCATCGCGGTGTACTACAACCGCGAGATTCTCGAGCGCGCGGGACTCGAGGAGCCCACCTCCGACTGGACCTGGGACGACTACCGGGCCATGGCCAACCAGATCACCGACCGCCTCGGCTCGGAAGGCATTATCGGCACCGGCGAGAACTACGACAACCAGCCCATGCTCTACCCCGCGATCGTCAGCAACGGCGGGAGCATCATCAAGGACGGCAAGTCCGGCTACGACGACCCGAAGACCATCGAGGCGATCCAGTTCTGGCGCGACATGGTCGCCGACGGCGCCATGCTGACCCCGGCGCAGAACGCCGACACTACGGGCACCCAGCGTTTCCTCAACGGCCAGGCTGGCATGGTGTGGTCGGGCACATGGCAGGTCGCGCCGCTGCTTGACTCAGTTGTCAAGGACAAGATCGGCGTCGTCGAGTTGCCGCTTTCGCCCTCCGGAGACCGGCAGACCGTCATCCACGGCATCGGAAACTCGATGAGCGCGAAGGCAGCCTCCGACCCTGCGGCCCAGGCGTTCCTCGCCTACCTCGGGTCGGAGAAGGCGGCGCTCATTCAGGCCGAGATGGGCACCGCCAACCCGGCCTACGAGGAAACCCAGCAGGCATTCGTCGACTCGGCGCCGGATTACAACCTGGAGATCTTCCTCGAGGCGGCCGATCAGTACGCGCAGCCGTACCCGATCTCGAAGAACACGAGCGCGTGGAACAAGTTCGAGACCGAGCTGCTCCCCGAGGCATTCTCTGGCGACCGTCCTGTCGACGAGGTCGCCCAGGAGCTCGCGGAGAAGATGAACGAGGCTCTCGGCAAGGAGAAGTGAGTCGGATGAGCTCCGCACGGAACGGGGTGGGCGCGCGCACCGCTCCCACCCCGGCCGTCCCGGTCGCGAAGCGAATGCGCTCGACCGACGGCTACTGGCCCTTCGTCTTCGTCGCGCCGCTGTTCGCCGGCGTGATTCTCTTCTACCTGTGGCCGCTCGCCCAGTCCGCCTACTACAGCTTCACTGAGTGGGGCGTGTTCGGCGGGGCCACCTGGATCGGCATCGAGAACTATGTGCGACTGTTGAACGATTCGCAGACGATGCGGTCGATTCTCAATACGGTGATCTATACGGCGATCCTGCTGCTCGGAATCCCGATCGCCACAGTGCTCGCGAGTCTGCTGAACCGGCCAGGGCTGCGATTCGCAACCCTGTACCGAATCTGCTTCTTCCTGCCGTACGTGGCGATGCCCACCGCGATAGCCATGGTCTGGAAGATCATCTACAACCAGGACTACGGCATCATCAACGCGATGCTGTCCACCTTCGGCATCCGTGGCCCCGCATGGATCTCGACGGAGTGGTTCGCGCTGATCGCCGTGTCGGTACTGGGGCTGTGGATGTCGATCGGCTTCAACATGATCATTCTCGCCGCCGGCCTGAAGGGGATCCCCGCAGAGCTGTACGAGGCCTCGTCTCTCGACGGCGCCTCGCCGACGCGGCAGTTCTTCTCCGTGACCGTACCGTTGCTGACGCCGTCGATCTTCTTCCTGACGGTCATGCAGCTCATCAACGGCTTCCAGCTGTTCGACCTGCTGTACGCGCTACTCGGTCCGACCAACCCGGTCATGCCCAAGACGCAGTCGCTGGTGTTCCGCTTCTACGATGCGGCCTTCCTCGCCAACGACAAGGGCTACGCCTCGGCGGTGGCGATGGTCATCCTCGTCATCATCGCTGCGGTGACCTTGCTGCAGTTCCGGATGCAGAGGAAGTGGGTGCACTATGTCGATTGACACGACCAACGCGACAGGTCCGGCTACCGAGGCCATGGTGACCGTCGGACGACGCTCCGGCGGGCGCCCTCGGGTGACGCGCGGCGGTCGCACGGGCAGCCACAAGATAGCGCACATCGTGCTCGCCCTCGCATCGCTGCTGATGATCTTCCCCTTCCTGTGGCAGGTGAAGCTGTCACTGTCGACCGAGGCCGAGATCATGGCGATCCCGCCGAACTTCTGGCCTTCATCGGCTGAGTGGCAGAACTACGCCGAGGTGTTCCAGCGGCTTCCGTTCCTCAGCCAGTTCTGGGTCTCGGTGGGCGTCACCGCCCTGCGCACGCTCGGCCAGGTCTTGCTGTGCTCGATGGCCGGCTACGCGTTCGCGCGCTTGCAGTTTCGTTTCAAGGGAGTGCTGCTGGCGCTCATCCTGTCGATCCTGATGGTGCCGGCACAGGTCTACCTCATCCCGCAGTACCAGATCATTCAGGGATTCGGGCTGCTCGACACCGTGCTCGGCATCGCCCTGCCCGGACTGTTCAGCGCATTCGGTACGTTCCTCATGGTGCAGTTCTTCCGCACCATGCCTGCGGAGCTCGAGCAGGCCGCCCGTCTGGATGGGTGCAACAGCTGGCAGGTGTTCTGGCGGGTGATGCTTCCGCTCGCCAAGCCCGGGCTGATCTCCCTCGCCATCATCACGATCCTCGCGTCTTGGAACGATCTGCTATGGCCACTGGTGGTCGCCAGCACGCCCGAGTCCATGCCGTTGTCGGTCGGACTCGCAACCCTGCAGGGGTATCGCTCCAGCATCCACACCGGAGTGCTGATGGCCGCCTCGCTGCTGGCCATGGCGCCCGTTCTCATCTCGTTCATCATCCTGCAGCGCCGGGTCGTCGAGGGCATCGCCTTCTCCGGGCTGAAATAGAAGGGAACCCATGACTCACTCAGCAGAGCCCGAACCGCTCGTCGTCGGGCTGGTCGGTGCCGGCGGGATCTCGCAGGTGCACGCCGCGGCCTGGAAGCAGCTGGGCGCGCATGTGCTCGTTCACTCGCTGGCGGGCGCCGAGGCCCTGGCCGCCCGTCATGGCCTCGAGGTGGTCGGCTCGCTCGACGAACTTCTCGAGCGGGCCGAGATAGTCGACATCGTCACGCCGACGCACACGCACGAGGAGGTCGCTCTCGCCGCCATCGCAGTCGGGCGCAACATCGTCTGCGAGAAGCCGCTGACCCTCTCGGCCGAGGCGACGCGCCGCGTGCACGCCGCTGCGCAGGCGGCGGGAGTGCAGATCTACCCCGCGCACGTCGTGCGATACATGGCGCCGTACGTGCGAGCCAAGGTCGCCGTGGATGCCGGGCGGATCGGCACCGTCGCGGTGGCGCGCTTCTTCCGCGAGGGCTCGTCGCCCGCCGACGGAACCTGGTTCCAGAACGAGGCGGAATCCGGCGGCGTGATCATGGACCTGATGTTGCACGACCTCGACCAGGCGCGGTGGATATGCGGCGAGGTCGAGTCGGTGTACGCGGTGCAGAACCCGCCGAGCGTCGATGGGATCAGCCCGCCGTTCGTCTCGGCGCACGTCTCGCTAACGCACGCCGGGGGCGCCATCTCGCACATGAACGCCACATGGGGAGCACTCGGCACGGTCTTCAAGACCGGCTTCTCGCTCGCGGGAGACCGCGGAGTGCTCGAGTACTCCTCGCTGCAGAACACCGGGCTCGTGCTCGAGGCTCAGGGACAGGACGAGGGCGATCTGACCATTCCCGAAGCGGCGGTGCGGGAGAGCCCGTACCTGACCGAGCTGCGGGACTTCGCCGAATCGTTCCGCACCGGCCGCCCGGCTCGGGTGAACGCCGAGGACGGCGCGATGGCTGTGTATCTCGCTCAGGCCGCGCAGCAGTCGCTGCGCACCGGGGCGGTGGTGACCATGTCGGAGTTCGCGGAACAGCGAGTCTCCGACCCCGACAGCGCCCACCAAGCGCAGGAGGAGACAGCATGAACACGGACCGCCCACTGCGCATCGCGATCGCGTCCTTCGCGCACCTGCATGCCACGTCCTACATCGCGGCTCTGAAGTCCACTCCGGGAATAGAGCTGCTCGCCAGTGACCCAGGCGGGGCCGAGGCTCCGGACGAGCAGCCGCGCGGCGCTGCTCTGGCGGCCGAAATGGACGTCGACTATGTCGATGATTACGACGCGCTCTTCTCCTGGAGACCGGATGCGGTGATCGTGACGAGTGAGAACGCCGGACACCGCGCTCTCGTCGAGCGGGCAGCGGCAGCAGGAGCGCACGTGCTGTGCGAGAAGCCGCTCGCCACGGAAGTCGACGACGCGCGCGCCATGGTCGAAGCCTGCGAGCGAGCCGGGGTCATTCTCATGGTCGCCTTCCCTGTCCGCTTCGCGCCGCAGTTCACCGCGATGCGTGCGCACGTCGAGGGAGGCAGCATCGGCGACCCGTTCGCGATCGTCGGCACCAACAACGGCAAGATCCCGATCGACGCCCGCCGCTGGTTCACGGATCCGGATCTCTCGGGCGGAGGTGCGCTCGTCGACCATGTCGTGCACTGTGCTGATCTCATCGACGCGCTCACCGGCGGGGAGCCCGCGGTCACCGTGTACGCGGCGGCGAACCGCATCCTGCACGCTGATAAGAAGGTTCGGGTCGAGACAGGTGGACTCGTGACCATCACCTACCGCAGCGGCCTCATCGCGACGATCGACTGCTCGTGGAGCCAGCCCGACTCCGCCCCCACCTGGGGCGGGCTCACCTTGAAGGTCACGGGCTCCGCGGGCTCTGTCGAGATCGCCCCGTTCGCCGAGCGTGTCGACGGGCAGGGAGCAGACGGCCCCATTCACCTCGGCTACGCGACCGACACGGATGCGGCCCTGCTTCAGGAGTTCCTCGGCGCTGTGCGGACAACGGGAAGGCCCAGCGCCGGTGCGGCCCCGTCCGTTCGTCCGCAGCCGGACGGTGACGTCGGCCTTCGCACGGTGCAGATTGTGGATGCTGCGCGGCGGTCCGCACTGAGCGGAACGCCCGTCGCTGTCGGATAGCTGTGCGGAGGTAGTGGCGGGGCACACGGACAGTTCGTGCGAAGCCATGTGGGTGCCCGCTCGGGCACCCACATTTCGGAATGTGCGGCTGAGCAACCGAAGGGGCGAAACGCGCCCGTAGAATAGAGTCACATCGCCCGCCTGCGCCGGAAGGCCTCGACGAGCTTGAGGAGCCGCTTATGCTGTTGCTCCTCGCCGTGTTCCTGGCCGGGTCTGTCATCCTTCCCGTTCTGGTGCGCTGGCTCGGAGCACAGGCGTTCATGTTCGGGGCGCTCATCCCCGCTGCGGCCTTCGTGCACGCCCTCGTGCAGACGCCGCAGGTGCTGAACGGTCAGGACGTCCCCTTCGAGCTGTACCGATGGATACCGCGGCTCGGACTGGACCTGTCGATGCACATGGACGTGCTCGGCTGGGTGCTCACGTTGATCGTCACCGGGGTCGGGGCGCTCGTGCTGCTGTACTGCCGCTGGTACTTCTACGACGACGGGCGCGAGGTCGGCCAGTTCGCCGGCGTCCTGCTCGGGTTCGCCGGCGCGATGTACGGGCTGGTGCTCACCGATGATCTGGTGATGCTCGTGATGTTCTGGGAGCTCACCAGCATCCTGTCGTACCTGCTCATCGGCCACTACCGCCGCCGCGCGGCCAGTCGACGAGCCGCCCTCCAGGCCCTGCTGGTGACCACACTCGGCGGGCTGGTCATGTTCATCGGGGTGATCCTTCTCGTCGTCGACGCCGGCACGGCGAGCATCCGGGAGCTGCTTTCTCTCGCCCCGACCGGACCTGTCGTCGACGCCGCGATCGTGATGCTGCTCATCGGCGCGATCTCGAAGTCGGCGCTGTTCCCTTTCCACTTCTGGCTGCCCGGCGCCATGGCCGCACCCACGCCGGTCAGCGCGTATCTGCACGCCGCGGCGATGGTGAAGGCCGGCATCTACCTCATCGCGCGCTTCGCGCCGATCTTCGCCCTGTCGGCTCCGTGGCGCCCGATCGTCATCACGCTCGGCGTGTTCACGATGCTGGTCGGCGGCATCCAGGCGCTGCGCGAGACCGACCTCAAGCGCATCCTCGCCTTCGGAACCGTCAGCCAGCTCGGCTTCTTCTCGGTCGTGGTCGGCTACGGCACGCCCGCCGCGGCACTGGCGGGCCTCGCTCTCGTCATCGGGCACGCGCTGTTCAAGTCTGCGCTGTTCCTCATCGTCGGTGTGATCGACCGCCAGCTCTCGACGCGCGACATCGACGAGCTCTCGGGCGTCGGGCGCCAGGCACCGGTGATGGCGACGGCCGCGTTCATCTCGGTGGCCTCGATGATGGGCGTCGCCCCGACGATCGGGTACGTCGCCAAGGAGTCCACCCTCACCGCCCTGCTCGATGACGCCCTGCGCGGCTCGGCGTGGGGGTGGGTGGCCCTGGTCGGCGTGACCGTCGGTGCGATCCTCACCGTCGCCTACGGCTGCCGGTTCCTCTGGGGTGCGTTCTGGCGCAAGAAGGATGCCGACGGTGCCTTCATGCCCGATACGGCATGGCCCGATCCGCCGGTGGGCTTCCTGTCGGCTCCGATCGTGCTGGCCGGTCTCACGGTCGCCGCCGGCATCGGGGCGCCCGCCGTCGACGTGGCCCTGCAGGGCTACGCGAAGACGCTGGGCTCCGAGGAGCCCGGGCATCTGGCCCTCTGGCACGGACTCGAACCCGCGCTGCTGCTGTCCGTGGGCGCGATCGCCCTGGGCATCGGGGCGTTCGCGCTCAGTATCCGGACCCGATGGGATCGTCGTCGCCGCCTGCTGCGCTTCACCGCCGCCGACGCGTACTACCTCGTCATGCGCGGCGTCGACCGCCTCTCGGTGCTGACCACGAGCGTCACGCAGCGCGGTTCGCTGCCGCTGTACGTCGGCACGATCTTCGTCGTGCTGCTCGCCGCAGAGGCCACCGCGCTCGTCGCCGCGATGCCCGATCGACTCGCCCTCTCGGCGTGGCACACGCCGGTGCAGATCGTCGTGGCGCCGGTGATGGCCATCGCGGGCATCGTCGCCGTGCGCGCACGCAAGCGCTACACGGGAGTGGTGCTCGTCTCGGTGACGGGGCTCGGCATGGTCGTGCTGTTCGCGACCAGCGGGGCTCCCGACCTCGCGCTCACGCAGATCCTCGTCGAGACCGTGACCATGGTCACCTTCGCCCTGGTGCTGCGCCGGCTGCCCTCGCGGATGGGCGAGCACAACGCGTCGGTGGGGCGGATCCCGCGTGCCGTGCTGGCTGTCGGTGTCGGCGTGGTGATGGCCTTCCTCGCCATCGTCGCCACCCAGGCGCGCATGTTCGACCCGATCTCGATCGACTTCCCGCAGCTCGCCTACGAGCTGGGGCACGGCAAGAACGTCGTCAACGTCGCGCTCGTCGACCTGCGCGGATGGGACACGATGGGCGAGCTGAGCGTGCTCGTGCTGGCCGCGACCGGGGTGGCGTCCCTCGTCTTCGTCACCCACCGCGCCGACCTGCTCTCGGCCACGCGCGACCTGCCCGAGACGACCCGCCGCTCGACGGCGCGCCGGCCGATGGTCGAGACCGACGAGGGCCTGCGATTCCAGACCGCCGAGAACCGCGGCGCACCGCGCGCATGGCTGGTCAGCGGTCAGCAGATGAAGGCCGAGAACCGTTCGATCCTGCTCGAGGTGATCGTGCGGGTGCTGTTCCACACGATCATCCTCGTGTCGATCTACCTGCTGTTCGCCGGCCACAACCTGCCCGGCGGCGGCTTCGCCGGGGGACTGGTCGCGGGGATGGCGCTCGTGATGCGCTACATCGCCGGCGGGCGGTGGGAGCTGGGAGCGGCCGCCCCCACCGACGCCGGACGCCTGCTCGGCGGAGGGCTGATCCTCGCCGTGGGTGCGGCGCTGCTGCCGCTGTTCTTCGGCCTGGCGCCGCTGCAGAGCGCGGTGTGGGAGGCCGAGGTGCCGCTGCTCGGTCACATCGAGTTCGTCAGCTCGACGGTCTTCGACATCGGCGTGTACCTCGTCGTCATCGGGCTCGTGCTCGACGTGCTGCGCAGCCTCGGCGCCGAGGTCGACCGGCAGGCCCTCGAGACGCGCAGCAGGGGGGCGGTCATCTGATGGACGTCTCCCTCACCCTCATCGTGATCATGGCCGTGCTGTTCGCCGCCGGCGTCTACGCGATGATGGAGCGCAGCCTCACCCGCGTGCTCATCGGCTTCCTGCTGCTCGGCAACGCCACGAACCTGCTGCTGCTGATCGTGATGGGCGTGCCGGGCGCCGCGCCGTTCTATGACGAGACGGGGGCTGTCAGCGACCCGCTGCCGCAGGCGCTGACGCTGACCGCGATCGTCATCACGTTCGCCGTCTCGGCGTTCCTGCTCGCCCTCATCTACCGCTCGTGGCAGCTCGGGCAGGCAGACACCGTCGAGGACGACCCGGGCGACATCGCCGTGCGCGAGCGCACGGATGCCGAGGAGGACCTCTTCGACGACGAGTCCACTCCCGAGGACGAGGAGGCGACCACAGACTTCGTCGGCGTCTCCACCGCTCCCATCACCGTGCTGAACATGCGCGACCACGCCGCCATCGTCGACGACGCACCGGTGGATGTTCCGGATGCCCGGGACTCCGGCCCTTCGGCAGGCTCAGGGGCCCAGGGCGGCGCGGCGGGCCGTGGTGGCGCGGAGGCCCAGGGTGGCTCGGGCGGCCCGGGTGGCTCAGGGGCCCAGGACGAGAGCGGGGACCGCCGATGAGCGCACTCGTCCCCCTCATCGTGATGCTGCCGCTGCTCGGCGCGGCTCTCACGCTGATCTTTGGTCGCAATCCCCGGCTGCAGGTCGTCGTCACCACGGTCACTCTCGTGGCGGTCTCGATCATCGCGGCGGTGCTGCTGCTGGCGGTGGATGCCTCGGATCAGCCGTTCGCCGTCTCCGTCGGCGGCTGGCCGGTGCCGTTCGGCATCATCCTCTACGTCGACCGTCTGGCGGCGCTGCTCGTGCTGATCTCGAGCATCGTGCTGCTCGCGGTGCTGCTCTTCTCGATCGGTCAGGGCGCCGCCGACGGCGCCGAGGAGACGCCGATCTCGATCTTCAACCCCACCTACCTCATCCTCGCGGCCGGCATCTTCGACGCGTTCATCGCGGGTGATCTGTTCAACCTCTACGTCGGATTCGAGATCCTGCTCGTCGCGTCGTACGTGCTGATCACCTTGGGCAGCACCGAGTCGCGCATCCGCACGGGCGCGGTGTACATCGTCGTCTCGCTCGTGTCGTCGATCCTCTTCCTCGCCGCGATCGCGCTGATCTACGGCGCCGTCGGCACGGTGAACATGGCTCAGGTCGCCGAGCGCGTGGCCCAGCTGCCGCAGGAGACCCAGCTCGTGCTGCACCTCATCCTGCTCATCGCGTTCGGCATCAAGGCCGCCATCTTCCCGGTGTCGTTCTGGCTGCCCGACTCGTATCCGACCGCGCCGGCACCCGTGACCGCGGTGTTCGCGGGCCTGCTCACCAAGGTCGGCGTGTACGCGCTGATCCGCACCGAGACCCAGCTGTTCGCGAGCAACGACGTCAACACCCTGCTGCTGATCGTCGCGCTAGCCACCATGGTGATCGGGGTGCTCGGCGCCGTGGCGCAGGCCGAGCTGAAGCGGATCCTGTCGTTCACGCTGGTCAGTCACGTCGGGTACATGATCTTCGGCCTGGCGATCGCGACGGAGGCTGCGATCGGCGCCACCGTGTACTACATCGTGCACCACATCGTCGTGCAGACCACCCTGTTCCTCGCCGTCGGGCTCATCGAGCGCAAGGCGGGCAGCACGTCGATCCTGCGGGTGAGCGGACTGATGAAGGCCGCGCCGGTGCTGGCGGTGCTGTACTTCGTGCCCGCCATCAACCTCGGCGGTCTGCCGCCGTTCTCGGGCTTCATCGGCAAGGTCGCGCTCTTCGAGGCCGCGGCAGCGGTGGGCACGCCGCTGATGATCGTGCTGATCTTCGGCGGCATCCTGACCTCGCTGCTCACCCTCTACGCGCTCATGCGCGCGTGGAACCTCGCATTCTGGCGTGAGGACGACGGCGGCGCCGAGAACGACGCCCGCATCGAGTACCTGGGCAACGCGCCGGCGGCCGACGAGCAGGGCGAGACGCGTGAGATCCCCGCGATCATGACGTATGCCACAGCAGGCATGGTGGTGGTCACGATCGCGCTGACCGTCTTCGCCGGTCCGCTGTACGCGATCTGCGACCGCATCGGAGCCGGGCTGCTGCAGCCGGTCACGCTCGAGCTGATCGACGAGGGGGCGAGCTGATGAACACCGATTCCCGGCGCCGCATCGTTCGCGACATCCTGCTTCAACTGCCGTTCATGATCTGGCTGGTGGTGCTCTGGATGCTGCTGTGGCAGCAGCTCACGCCGCTGGCTGTCGTCACCGGCATCCTGGTCGCGATCTTCGTGACCCGGGTCTTCCGCCTGCCGACGGTCGAGCTGGTCGGTCGGGTGAACATCGGGCACTCACTGGTGTTCATCGCCCTCTTCCTCGGCGCGGTGGTGATGGGCGCCATCAGCGTGACCGTCCAGGTGTTCGACCTCCGGCGCCAGCCGGGGGCGGCGATCATCGCGATCCCGCTGCGGTATGCCGACGACATCCTCACCACGCACGTCGCCGTGACGGCCTCGCTCATCCCCGGGTCGCTGGTCGTCGAGAGCGACCGCGACCGACGCATCCTGTACCTGCACGTGATCGGCGTGCGCACCCGCGACGACGTAGACCGGTTCCGCGACGGGGTGCTGCGCTGGGAGCGCCGCATCGTGCGCGCCGTCGGCACGCCCGAGCAGTACCGGGAGCTCAAGGCCGACGTGAAGAGAGGCACAGGATGAACCCGCTGCTCATCGCCATCCTCGTCGTCTTCGGCGTCGCGGCGATCATGGCCGTGATCCGGATCGTGCGGGGGCCGTCGATCCTCGACCGCACGGTGGCATCGGACGTGCTGCTCACCGAGGTGATGTGCGTGCTCGGTGCCGACATGGCGATCAACGGGCACACGCGCAACATCCCCGTGATGCTCATCATCGCCGCCGTCGGCGTCTTCGCATCCATCTCCGTCGCCCGCTACGTCGCCCGAAGGGACAACACGACACCATGACCGTGACATCGTTCCTCCAGATCGCCCTGCCGGCGCCGGTGGCTGAGACGATCGCGCTGATCCTCGTGCTGCTGGGTGCCATCCTCTGCCTGTCGGCCTCGGTCGGTCTGCTGCACTTCCGCGACGTGCCCAGTCGTCTGCACGCGGGAACCAAGCCGCAGGTGCTCGGTCTCGTGCTGATCTGCCTGGCCGTCGCGGTGGCGCAGCGCACGATCGGCGGCATGCTGCTGGGCCTGGTGATCGTCATCCCAGTGATCCTGCTGCAGTTCGCGACCGCGCCGCTGTCGGCCCACATGGTGGGCCGTCAGGCGTACCGCAACGGCACGATCCAGGCCCACACCCTCGTCGTCGACGAGTACGCCGAGTCGAAGCAGACCCCGCCCGCCGCCGGCTGACTCCGCCCGCGGCGGACCCG
>NZ_DAMDLU010000020.1:0-27487 GCF_032084865.1 Microbacterium sp. | reverse complement strand
GGGCGCCGATCCCGAGACCGCGCGGTACCGTGACGGGGCGCGCACCCAGCTGGTCGAGGCCGCCGAGGCAGGCGACATCGTCGTGCCGGTCGCGCGCGAGTACCCGCTCGGTGGGGCGCCGCAGGCGCTCGCGTTCCTCGCCGAGGGGCATCCGGGGGGAAAGCTCGCGTTGATCCCCTGAATCGCCTCGCGGGTGAGCAGAGTGCCAAGCGGGGTGTTACGATCGATGCATGCCTCTGGGCGGTCTGCTTCTTCTTAGCTGCCGCGACGAGTCCTGACAATCGGGCCTCTCTCGTCGCGGCGCTTGTGTTGGCCTGAGCACGTTTTCTGACGAAGAGAAGCAGCCCCATCATGAAGAACAACCAGAAGCCCACCTCCATGCCGGTGCACAAGTACCGTCCGTTCCACGAGCAGATCCGCATCGATCTCGAAGACCGCACCTGGCCGTCGAGGCGCATCTCCGAGGCGCCGCGCTGGTGCGCCGTCGACCTGCGGGACGGCAACCAGGCCCTGATCGACCCCATGTCACCCGAGCGCAAGCGCGTGATGTTCGAGCTGCTCGTGAGCATGGGATACAAGGAGATCGAGGTCGGTTTCCCCTCTGCCAGCCAGACCGACTTCGACTTCGTGCGGCAGCTGATCGAAGAGGACCTCATCCCCGATGACGTCACGATCCAGGTGCTGACGCAGTGCCGTGAGCACCTGATCGAGCGCACCTACGAGGCCATCACCGGTGCCAAGCAGGCGATCGTGCATTTCTACAACTCCACCAGCGTGCTGCAGCGCGAGGTCGTCTTCCGCTCCGACCGCGAGGGCGTCAAGCAGATCGCGCTGGAGGGCGCGCGCCTGTGCCGGCAGTTCGAGAAGCGCATTCCCGACACGCAGGTGTACTACGAGTACTCGCCCGAGAGCTACACCGGCACGGAGCTGGAGTATGCGGTCGAGGTCTGCAACGCCGTGCTCGAGGTGCTCGAGCCGACGCCCGACCGCAAGGTGATCATCAATCTGCCGGCGACCGTCGAGATGGCCTCGCCCAACGTCTACGCGGACTCGATCGAGTGGATGAACCGCCACCTGGCGCACCGTGAGAACGTGATCCTGTCGCTGCATCCGCACAACGACCGCGGCACGGCGATCGCCGCAGCCGAACTCGGGTACCTGGCCGGCGCCGACCGCATCGAGGGATGCCTGTTCGGCAACGGCGAGCGCACCGGGAACGTCGACCTGGTCGCCCTCGGCATCAACCTGTTCACGCAGGGCATCGACCCGCAGATCGACTTCAGCGACATCGACCAGGTCAAGCGCACGGTCGAGTACTGCAACCAGCTGCCCGTTCCCGAGCGCAGTCCGTGGGCCGGCGACCTGGTGTTCACCGCGTTCAGCGGCTCGCACCAGGACGCGATCAAGAAGGGCTTCGAGGCGATGGCCGCGAAGGCCGCGGAGCAGAACGTGTCGATCGACGACATCGAGTGGGGCGTGCCCTACCTGCCCGTCGACCCGAAGGATCTCGGCCGCTCGTACGAGGCCGTCATCCGCGTCAACTCGCAGTCGGGCAAGGGCGGCGTCGCCTACCTGCTGAAGACCGACCACGCCCTCGACCTGCCGCGCAAGCTGCAGATCGAGTTCTCGGGGGTCGTGCAGGCGAAGACGGATGCCGAGGGCGGCGAGGTCACCAGCGAGCAGATCTGGTCGATCTTCCACGACGAGTACCTGCCGGCCGACGACGACACCGCCAAGTGGGGTCGCTTCGAGCTGCTGGGAACCCAGACCCGCAGCGACATGTCGGGCGAGGTCTCGCTCGATGTCGTGCTGCGCGACGGCGAGACCCGCGAGCAGGCATCCGGCCGGGGCAACGGCCCCATCGCGGCGTTCATCGAGGTGCTGCGCGAGCGCGGTTTCGAGATCTCGCTGTACGACTACGTCGAGCACACCCTGTCGACGGGTGGCGACGCGCAGGCTGCCGCCTACGTCGAGCTGCAGGTCGACGACCAGCGGCTGTGGGGCGTCGGCATCGACGGGGACATCTCGACGGCGTCGCTCAAGGCGATCGTGTCGTGCGTGAACCGCTCGATCCGCACCCGGGAAGCTCAGCTCGCCGGGGTGGTGTGACGGCGCTTCGACAGGCTCAGCGACCCAGACTGGGCCCCTGAGCCACCCTGGGTCCCTGAGCCTGTCGAAGGGCCCTGAGCCTGTCGAAGGGTCACGGCTTGATGATCGGGATCATCCCCGTCTCGGTGGCCACCTTGCGGCGGTACAGGCGGCGCTGCTCGGGCAGCGACACGTCGAACACCACCGCGAGCACTCGGATGACCGCGGTCACGCCGATGCCGATCACCGCCGCGACGGTGAGCGAGACGTCGAGAGCGTTCAGGATGACGATGGTCGTGCATCCGACTCCCGCAGCCACCGCGTAGAGCGAGCCGACGTGCATGATCGCGACGGGCAGACCCATGAGCACGTCGCGCAGCACGCCGCCGCCGACCGCGGCGCAGACGCCGATGAACACGGCGGGCACCGGCGGGATGCCGAAAGCGATGGCCTTGCTCACGCCGAAGGCGCCGAACATGCCGATCACGGCGGCGTCGAGCACGACGATCAGGGTGTTGACGCGGTTGAAGACGCCGGCGAGCAGCATCCCGAACAGTGCCGCACCGGACGCAGTGATGAGGTACCAGTCGTTCTGCAGGGTCGCGGGCGGCTGCCCGATCAGCAGGTCGCGGATGAGGCCGCCGCCCATGCCGATCATGATGCCGATGATCGCGACGCCGAGCCAGTCGAGGCGGCGCTGCCCCTGGAAGCCGGAGGCGAACATCGCCCCCTGGATGCCGCCGAGCGCGACGCCGAGAAGATCAGCCCACAGCGGGATGGTGAAGAGCGGTTCCGTCACCCATCCATTGTGTCGTGCCCGGGAGATAATCGAAGGGTGCCCACCTATCGAGACGAAGCGGTGATCCTGCGCACCCACAAGCTGGGTGAGGCCGATCGCATCGTCACGATGCTCTCGCGACGCAACGGCAAGATCCGTGCGGTCGCGAAGGGAGTGCGGCGCACCTCGTCGAAGTTCGGCTCGAGGCTCGAGCCGTTCATGGTCGCCGACGTGCAGATGTACAAGGGTCGCTCGCTCGACATCGTGCAGCAGGCCGACTCACTGGGCGCCTACGGGGCCGACATCGCCGTCGACTACGAGCGCTTCACCGCAGCCAGCGCGATGGTCGAGACCGCCGACCGGCTCAACGAGGCCGAGGCGACCGCCGAGCAGTATCTGCTGCTCGTGGGCGGGCTGCGGTCGCTCTCGCGCGGCGAGCATGCCGCCCGCAGCATCCTGGATTCCTACCTGCTTCGCGTCATGGCACTGTCGGGCTGGGCGCCCGCCCTCGACCAGTGCGCACGCTGCGGCGCTGCGGGCCCGCACCGGCACTTCGGTGCACAGCTGGGCGGCTCGGTGTGCGACTCGTGCGCGCCGGCCGGCAGCCCGCGGATCGGGAGTGCGGCCCTTGCGCTGATGCGCGCCCTGATGGGCGGCGACTGGACGATGGTGGATGCCGCGCCTCCGGCCGACCTGGCGGCTGCCTCCGGCACGGTCGCCGCGTACGCCCAATGGCATCTCGAGCGCGGCATCCGCTCGCTCGAGCACGTCACGCACCCGTCGAGCATTGGAGCACGGTGACCCCGAAGCCCTACACGCACAAGGACGCGGTGCCGTTCCGGCCGCTCGACTGGACAGGCAAGACGCCGCCGGCGTTCCCCGCCGTGCCGGAGCACGTCGCGATCGTGATGGACGGCAACGGGCGCTGGGCGAACCGTCGCGGCCTCAACCGCGTCGAAGGGCATAAGGCCGGCGAGGAGGTGCTGCTCGATGTCGTCGCCGGCGCCATCCAGGTGGGTGTGAAGCACCTGTCGGTATACGCGTTCTCGACCGAGAACTGGGCGCGCTCGCCTGAAGAGGTGCGCTTCCTCATGGGCTACAACCGCGACGTGCTGCACCGTCGACGCGATCAGCTGAACGAGTGGGGCGTGCGCGTGCGCTGGGCGGGCCGCAAGCCCCGGCTGTGGGGGTCGGTCATCAAGGAGCTGCAGTTCGCCGAGCAGCTCACCCGCGACAACGACGTGCTCACCCTGACCATGTGCGTGAACTACGGCGGCCGCGTCGAACTCGTCGACGCCATGCGGGCGATGGCCGAAGAGGTGAAGGCGGGGCGGATGCGCCCCAGCGCGATCACCGAGAAGCAGATCCGCCGGCACCTGTACGTGCCGGACATGCCCGACGTCGATCTGTTCCTGCGCAGCTCGGGCGAGCAGCGCACGTCGAACTTCCTGCTCTGGCAGGCCGCGTACGCCGAGATGGTGTTCCTCGACACGCTCTGGCCGGACTTCTCCCGCGAGGAGCTGTGGCGGGCGATCGAGATCTACCTGTCGCGCGACCGGCGCTTCGGCGGAGCGGTGGACACTCCCGACGCGTCGGTCTGAGACCGGCTGTGCGAGTCTCAGGACGCGGTTGCCTCTCACGGTGTCATTTCGCCCGACGCTGACTGTTCAGAGCGGACCGGTCTCCCAGGGTGGTGGGTCGCCTTTCGCCTCCCACCCGTCGTCGACCGGTGGTGAGCCGCTGGGCGCGAACATGACGCGACGGGGTGGTTTGTCGTGGTGGATGCGTCCGGTGGGACTGGTCCACTCGAGCGACCAGTCGGACAGCTGCCGGGCGGTCCAGCGGAACTGCACCGGTATGTCCGGATGCTTCAGCGCATGATGAGTGAGGCAGAGATGGGCGAGGTTGTCGGTGCGGGTGGGTCCACTGAGGGCCCAGTCGATGGTGTGGTCGGATTCGCAGCGGTGGACGGGCATGCGGCAGCCGGGGAAACGGCAGTGCTGATCGCGGGCGCGCAGGAATCGCCGCATCGGCTCGGTCGGGGTGTAGGTGTCGGTCTCGGTGACGAGGCCGGTGGGATCGAGGAACAGTCGCGTCCATCCGGTGCTCTGGCCGGCGAGCTGCCGGGCGATGTCGGGGTGCAGGGTGCCGTGCCCGTCGAGCTGGGCGGGGTGCTCGTCGGCGCCGGTGAGGGTGGAGGCGGCGACGGTGACCTGGATGCGGGCGTGGATGTTATCGAGCCCGGTGCCCATGATCTCGCTCGGCGTGGCACTGAGCAGGAGGTCACAGAGCAGTTCGGTGCGGATCTCGTCCAGCCCTCGGGTGTCGGAGGTGATCCGGATCACCGCGGGGCCGGTGTCGACGGCGCGATCCATCGCGTCTTCATACGCCTCCCACGCACCGGGCACGTAGAACGGGTCGGTGGTGTAGGTGTCGTCACGGCCGAAGATCGCCCGCGCCTCAGCCTCTGCCTGCGCGCGACCGGTCTCGTACTCGAGGTCGGCTTCGAGGTCGGTGGGAAGGGTGGGACGGCGATTCTCCGGATGCTGCTTCTGCGCACGGCCCATCGCGGTGAGCCGGTCGAGAATCGCCACCGCCTTGTAGGTGGGCATGATCGCCTGCAGCAGCGACATCTCATCGTCGAGCTCTCGCACCGTGACCGACTGCTCGGCGGCGGCGGCGCGGTGCCGCTCGGTCACCGTCTGCGGCACGAGGGCGGCGACCAGTTCACGCACGTGCGCTCGGGTGCGGGCCGGCGCTTCGGTCTCGGCGAACTCCAGGGCCGCCGCCTCGTACAGGGCCCAGTCCGCGCCCGTCGCCTCACCGGCATCGATCGCCTGGGTCAGCGGAGCCGCCGCCCGGATGACCTCCCGCACGTGCGCTGCGGTGACCCGCCCCTCGGCGTACGAGGCGCGCAGCGCGGGGAAGTCGTCGCGCAGGGCACGGGCGTCGGCGAACGCATGCTCCACGCTGCCCGTCGCCATCCGCCCCGCCGCGGAGTACTCCGCCACCATCGACCGGCGGATCGCCTCACGGTGCACAGGGGCTGCCGCGACGTCGGCATCCATCACCTCGATCCGCTGCGCCAGCAGCGCCGCCGCCCGCGCTTCGAGCCGGTTGATCTCCGCGCGCGTCTCGACCCACTCATCCAGCAGCTCACGCTGCCGGGCGAACGGATCCTGCGATGCGGTGGCCATGCTCAGAGAGTAGAACGCACCTCCGACATTCACCCGGACAGTGCCCGGAGCCAGCGCTCGGTCTCACGCGGGTGGGCGAATCGAACGATCGCCAAGTGCGGGAATCGCGCCACCACCTCGGGCATCCGCTCAGCCCACTTGTGCAGCGTCCTCGTCTGCCACAGCAGGATGTTCTCCTCCGGATCACGAAGGAGGATGTTCGACAGCCCGCGCTCCCTGTTGCCGTTCCAGAGCTCCGTTCGCAGGATCTGGCGCGATACGGTGCGACGCACGAGCCGTGACCGCACCACGCGGTAGGGGTAGTCGAGCCACAGCACCATCTGCGCGCGAGGAGCCAGAATCTGATCGGTGCCCTTGCTGGTGTACTGCCATTCGGTCACCCAGTGGTCTTCGGCGGCGAATGCCCGGACATCGTCGAGGAAGGAAGGGCGAGGGGTCCACGCCGGCCCGTGGAACAGTCCGTCGATCTCGACGTGCCGCAGACCCCTCGCCGCAGCGATGCGCCGCGCGAGCGTCGTCTTTCCTGACCCGGTGACACCCGCGATCAGCACTCGCGACGGGCGGAACGGCACGGGATGGTCGGCGGTCAGCACTCGAGAAGGCTACTCGATCGGGAATATGCGCACCGGGGCATGCAGTTGCACTGAATGTGAGCGAACCCATCAACATCGACATCTGGTCCGACATCGCCTGCCCTTGGTGCTACATCGGCAAGCGCAATCTCGAGAAGGGGCTCGCCGCCACCGCCGGTGATGACGACGCCCCGAAGGTGAAGGTCACGTTCCACTCCTTCGAGCTCTCACCCGACACCCCGGTCGACTTCGACGGCGACGAGGTCGACTTCCTCGCCGGGCACAAGGGGATGCCCCGCGAGCAGGTCGAGCAGATGCTCGCGCACGTCACCAATGTCGCATCCGGGGCCGGCCTCGAGTACCGCTTCGACCTGCTGCAGCACACCAACACGGTCAAGGCGCATGAGCTGCTGCACTTCGCGAAGGAGAAGGGCCTGCAGCACGAGATGGAGGAGAAGCTGATGTCGGCCTACTTCACCGAAGGCCGGCACGTGGGGCGCATCGACGACCTCGCCGCCCTGGCCGAAGAGGTGGGGCTGGATGCCGCTGAAGCGCGCTCAGCGCTCGAGACCGAGGCCTACCTCGACGCGGTCCGCGCGGATCAGGCGCAGGCGCGCGCCTACGGCATCAACGGCGTGCCGTTCTTCGTCATCGACGGACAGTACGGCGTGAGCGGCGCTCAGCCGCCGGAGGCGTTCGAGAACGTCATCCGCGACGTGTGGGCGCAGAAGAAGACCGCCGTGAGCTGATCAGCGGCCGGCCTCCGTCAGGGCCGTCTCGATCGCCGAGACGATCTCAACGGAGTCCGGAAGCTGCTTCGGGCGGAAGCGCTGCACCGACCCGTCGGCGCCGACGAGGAATTTCTCGAAGTTCCACTCCACCCGGCCGGCCCTGCCGGCGGCATCCGGAGTCTCCTTCAGCGCCTTGTACAGGTCGTGCGCGTTGCGCCCGTTGACCTTGACCTTGTCGTTGATCGGGAAGGTGACGCCGTAGCTCGTCGAGCAGAACTCGAGGATCTTCTCGATCGACCCCGGCTCCTGGCCGAAGAACTGGTTGCAGGGGAAGCCGATGACGCTGAAGCCACGGTCGGCATACCGCTGCTGCAGCTGCTCGAGCTGCGTGTACTGCGGAGTGAGCCCGCATTTCGAGGCGACGTTGACCACCATCAGCACGTCGGCGCCGATGTCGTCGAGCGTCTTCTCGGCGCCCGCGGCATCGGTGAACGGGATCTGTCGCAGGGTCGCATCGGCCATCTCCACAGCCTATGCGCGCTGTGCCCCGACACAGCCGCCGTCTGGGAGAATGGGGGAGACATGACTACCGCCGCTGCCCTTCGACCCGCTCAGGGATCCACTGTCGCGCCGGCCCCGGCGCTGCGCATCGGCCCGATCGCTCTCGACACGCCGGTGGTGCTGGCCCCGATGGCCGGCATCACCAACACGGCATTCCGGCGACTTTGCCGCGAGTACGGTGCGGGTCTGTACGTCAGCGAGATGATCACCTCGCGCGCTCTCGTCGAGCGCAACGCGATCACGATGCGGCTCATCCAGCACCACGAGAGCGAGACCCCGCGGTCGATCCAGCTGTACGGCGTCGATCCCGCGACGATCGCCGAGGCCGTGCGGATCATCGTCGCCGAAGACCGTGCCGACCACATCGATCTGAACTTCGGCTGCCCGGTTCCCAAGGTCACCCGCAAGGGCGGGGGTGCCGCGCTGCCGTGGAAGATCGGCCTGTTCTCCGACATCGTGCAGCGGGCGGTGAAGGCGGCAGGCGACGTGCCGCTCACCGTCAAGATGCGCAAGGGCATCAACAAAGACCACCTCACCTTCCTCGACGCCGGTCGTGCGGCGGAGGATGCCGGTGCCGCCGCCGTCGCGCTGCACGCGCGCACCGCGTCGGAGTACTACTCCGGTCACGCCGACTGGAGCGCCATCGGCGAGCTCAAGCAGGCGGTCACCAGCATCCCCGTCCTCGGCAACGGCGACATCTGGTCGGCCGACGATGCGGTGCGGATGATGGACGAGACCGGCTGCGACGGTGTGGTCGTGGGACGGGGATGCCTGGGCCGGCCGTGGCTGTTCGGCGAGCTCGCCGCGGCGCTGGGCCCTTCGACAGGCTCAGGGTCCCAGCAGGGGGCAGGCTCAGGGACCCAGGGGGCAGGCTCAGGGACCCAGGCGGCACCGGTCGTCGACGCGACGCTCGGCTTCGTCAAGGAGGCCTTCCGTCGGCACGCCGAGCTGCTGGTCGAGTTCTTCGAGGATGAAGACCGCGGCTGCAAGGACATCCGCAAGCACGTCGCCTGGTACTTCAAGGGCTATCCCGTGGGCGGCGAGCTGCGTGCGGCGCTGGCACGGGCATCCACCCTGCAGGAGATCGACGACCTGCTCGGGACGATCGGCGACGCGCCGTACCCCGGCGTCGGCGCCGAGGGGCAGCGCGGCCGCGCCGGCTCGCCCAAGCGCACCGCCCTGCCTGAGGGATGGCTCGACTCGCGTGAGATCGGCGAGGGCGTCGGCGACATGATGCGCGGAGCGGAGACCGAGAACGATGGCGGCTGATCCTTCGACAGGCTCAGGAACCCAGAGTTACGGGGACCATGACGCCGAGCGCTTCTTCTCGGAGACACATCGGTCCGAGCGCGACGACTTCTCTCGCGACCGCGCCCGCGTGCTGCACTCAGCGGCGCTGCGTCGACTCGCGGCGAAGACGCAGGTGCTCAGCCCCGCCAGCACTGCCGATTTCGCGCGCAACCGGCTCACGCACTCGCTCGAGGTCGCGCAGGTCGGCCGAGAGCTGGCCAGCGCCCTGGGCGTGTCGGCCGACGTGGTCGACACGGCGTGCCTGAGCCACGATCTCGGGCATCCGCCGTTCGGGCACAACGGTGAGCGGGCCCTGAACGAGTGGGCGGAAGACATCGGCGGCTTCGAGGGCAACGCCCAGTCGCTGCGCATCCTCACCCGCCTCGAGGCGAAGGTGCTCGATGACCGCGACCAGTCCGTCGGGCTCAACCTGACCAGAGCCAGTCTCGATGCGACCTGCAAGTACCCGTGGACCGTCGACGAGCCCGTCCCCGATCCGGGCGGCCGGCTGAAGTTCGGCGTCTACCCCGAGGACGAGCCGGTCTTCCGGTGGATGCGCGAGGGCGCCGCCGGACGCGAACGGTGCATCGAGGCCGAGATCATGGACCTCTCCGACGACATCGCCTACTCGGTGCACGACTTCGAGGATGCGATCGTGAACGGCTACGTCGACGTGGCGCAGCTGTCGGATCCGATCGAGCACCACCCGCTGATCGGACGCATCCAGCAGTGGGTCGGGTACGACTACACCCGCGACGAACTGGCCGACGCGCTCTACCGGCTCACCCGCGAGACGATGTGGATGCGGTCGTTCGACCGCTCGCGTCGCGACCTCGCGCGGCTGAAGAACCTGACCAGCGACATGATCGGCCGCTTCGCACGCGGCTCTGTCGCGGCCACCAGGGCCGCCTACCCGGGCGAGAGCCTCGCCCGCTACAGCGCGCACGTCGTGATCCCGCGCGAGGTCGAGACCGAGATCGCCGTGCTGAAGGGCATCATGGGCCAGGCGATCGTGACCATCGATGCGCGCAAGGGCGTCTACAAGGAGCAGCGTCGGGTGCTGCACCGCCTGGCCGATGCGCTGTGGTCGACGGATGCCCTGTGGTCGGCCGGTGCCGACGTGCTGGAGCCGGCGTTCTCAGCCGACTTCCTCGCGGCCGATTCCGATGCGCAGCGCGCGCGGGTGGTCGTCGACCAGATCGCGAGCCTGACCGACCAGACCGCCGTCGACTGGCACAACAGACTCGTCGGCGAGATCGATCCTGCCGAGGTGGGGATCTGGTCGCCGCGGCACGCGCGCCCCGGCGTACACCGCCGGTCCGAGTCTCGGGTGGTCGTCGAAGGGGCCGTCTGATGCCCCGGATCCTGCAGGCGGATGTCGAAGAGGTCAAGACGCGCACGAACATCGCCGACATCGTCGGTGAACGGGTCGCGCTGAAGTCCGCGGGCGTCGGATCACTCAAGGGCCTCTGTCCGTTCCACGACGAGAAGAGCCCGAGCTTCCACGTGCGCCCGCAGGTCGGGTACTACCACTGCTTCGGCTGCGGGGCGTCCGGGGACGTGTACTCGTTCCTGCGCGAGATGGATCACGTCAGCTTCACCGAGGCCGTCGAGCGGCTCGCCGCCCGGGTCGGCTACTCGCTGCACTACGAGGACGGCGGTGCGGCGCCCGAGACCAGCGGACGCAGCCGGCTGTACGCAGCGAACACGGCGGCGGGGGAGTACTTCCGCTCGCAGTTGCTGAGCCCCGAGGCCGAGACTGCACGGCGCTTCCTCGGCGAGCGCGGCTTCGACGCCGGGGCGGCGGCCCACTTCGGCGTCGGCTACGCGCCGCGTGGCTGGGACAACATGCTCAAGGCGCTGAGCGCGAAGGGGTTCACCCGCGACGAGCTCACCGCCGCCGGTCTCGTCTCGGCCGGCCAGCGCGGTGTCTACGACCGGTTCCGCGGCCGGGTCGTGTGGCCCATCCGCGACGTCACAGGTCAGACCATCGGCTTCGGCGCGCGCAAGCTCTACGACGACGACCAGGGGCCGAAGTACCTGAACACCCCCGAGACGCCGATCTACAAGAAGGCGCAGGTGCTGTACGGGCTCGACCTGGCCAAGCGCGACATCGCACGCGGCGAGCCGCGACGCGTCGTGGTCGTCGAGGGGTACACCGACGTCATGGCATGCCACCTCGCGGGCGTCACCACGGCGATCGCCACCTGCGGCACGGCGTTCGGCGCCGAGCACATCAAGGTGCTGCGCCGGGTGATGGGCGACGACTCGGCGGCGGGCGAGGTCGTGTTCACATTCGACGGCGACGAGGCGGGCCAGAAGGCAGCGCTGCGCGCCTTCTCGGAGGATTCGCGCTTCACGGCGCAGACCTTCGTCGCCGTCGCCCCCGACGGTCTCGATCCGTGCGACATGCGTCTGCAGCGGGGGGATGCCGCGGTGCGCGGTCTGATGGATGCCAAGGTCCCCATGTTCGAGTTCGCGATCGATCGCAAGCTCGCCGGATACGACCTGGCGACCGTCGAGGGTCAGGTCGGCGCGTTGCGCGCCGCGGCACCCATCGTCGCCGAGATCCGCGACGAGCTGCTGCGCCCCGGATACGAGCGGGTGCTGGCCCGCCGGCTGGGGATGGACCCCACGGCCGTGCACCAGCAGGTGCAGCGCGCCGCGCGCGGGGAACGCGAACAGCAGGTTCCGCGACAGCAGGCGCCGGGCGGTGACAGTCCGGAGGGCGTCTCGCGCATTCGATTGGCCGATCTGCCGCGCACGCCGGAGGTCGCGCTCGAGCGCGATGCGCTCATGGGCGTGCTGCAGTACGGTCACCGGCTCGATCAGCAGACGCTGGCCCGCGCGCTGAGCGAGCCGTTCCGCAACCCGGCTCTGGAAGCGGTGCGTGACGCGGTGGCATCCGTCGCCGATCGCACACGCGTCGGCTGGGCGACGGCAGCGGCGGATGCCGTGCGAGAGCCGTACCGAAGCCTCGCCGGCGAACTGCTGATGATGCCCTTCCCCGCACGCGACGACGAGGGAGCACTCGCGTCGTCGGCAGATCTCTGCCGCCGGCTGATCCTGCGCGCCATCGAACGTGAGAAGCACGAGCTGCTGGGAGCCGTGCAGCGGGTGCCGGCCGACTCGGACGGCGGGCGGGCACTGCGCATGCGGCTGCGCGACGTGGATGCCGAGCGGCTGCGCTTCGCCGAGTCCTGAGCGCTTTCGGTCTGAGAACCCGGCAGGATGGACATCATGCCTGCCGACAGCGAGTTCGCCATCGACTGCCACGATCTGGTCATCGACCGGATCGGACACGGCGGAACGACCCGCGCCGTCGACGGTGTGACGTTCTCGCTCAGGCCCGGCGAGCTGATGTGCATCGGCGGGGCCACCGGCGCGGGGAAGTCGACCCTCGTGACGGCGCTGGCCGGAATGGGCGATGCGTCGCTGAAGGTCGCGGGCGGCCGGGCCACGGTCTGCGGTGTGAACATCCGCAAGCCGGGGCGCAGACGCCGCACCCTCACCGCCCTCAGCGGTCACCTCGGCCAGGCGGCGGGTGCGTCGCTGCCGCCCAGACTCACGGTCGGCGAGGCGATCTCCGAGCCGATCACCTCTCGCGAGAAGAAGGTCAACGGCAAGGCGCTGGCCATCCGAGTGGCGTCGCTGCTCGACGAGCTGCATCTGCCGCTCGGACTCGCGTCGAAGTTCCCCTATGAGCTGAGCGCCGGCATGCGCCAACGCGTCGCGATCGCCCGTGCGCTCATGCTCGAGCCGCACGTGCTGATCGCCGACGAGCCGCTCGCGAACCTCGACCTCGAGGTGCGACCCGTCGTCTTCGACGCCATCGCCCGCCGCCGCACCGAGCGGGCCATGGCGGCTCTGCTGGTGACGAACGACGCGGCGTTCATCCGCGAACTCGAGGCCGAGACGCTGCTGCTGAAGTCCGGCCATGTCGTGGCTCGGGGGGTCGGCTCGAACCTCGTCTGGGCCCCGAATGCCGAGGCCGACATCGCTCCCTGACCACGCCACGCCCGGGCGGCGCCCGTGTTCAGCAGCGCTCGCGGAGTTTGCTAAGCTGGGGGAGTTGCCCGCGCAGCGGGGAACCACCGAATGATCCTCGGTAGCTCAATTGGCAGAGCAGCCGGCTGTTAACCGGCAGGTTCTTGGTTCGAGTCCAAGCCGGGGAGCCACCCCCTCGAAACCCCGCCCTCGTGGCGGGGTTTCGTCGTCTCGGCGTGCGGCTGGCGTGATCGCCGGTCGGAGATCACAGACCGGATGCCCGGCATCCGGCGTGTCGGTGCTGATCGGCACAGCGGCGCGCCGGAGGCGTCCTGACCATCTGAGACTCCCGACGGGCGCGACTGCACCGAGTCCTGGCGTCAAAGCAGCTCGGCGCGCAGCTGCTCGGGTGACTTGGGGGAGAGCAGTCCCGGTGCGATGTCGAACGGCGTCTTCGCGCCGTGATCTGCGGATGCCGCCAGCCGCGCTGCAGCCCGGGCGTACGCCACGAGGACGCTGGCGGTGAACTCGGGGTTCGACTCCAGCGCGAGCCGGAACTCCACGGTCTGCGAGACCCCGTCGGAGGTCGTTCCGCTGCGGATCACGAAGCCGCCGTGCGGCGCGCCGGTGTGATCGCGCGCGAGCTCCTCGGGCGACACGACGTGCACCGTCGTGTCGTAGGGCTCGAAGTAGTCGGGCATCGTCACGATCGCCTCGCGCACGGCATCCGGATCCGCACCGGCCTCGAGCACCACGAAGCACTCCCTGGTGTGCTTGTCGCGCGTGCTCAGCTCGGGTCGCTCGCCCGCGCGCACGCGGGCCACCGCCTCTTCGGACGGGATGGTGTACTGCACGCCCGCGGCGACGCCGGGCACTCGCCGGATGGCGTCGGAGTGCCCCTGGCTGAGGCCGCGGCCCCAGAAAGTGTACGTCTCGCCCTGCGGCAGGATCGCCTCGCCGTACAGCCGCTGCAGCGAGAACAGACCCGGGTCCCACCCGGTCGAGATCACCGCCGTCGTTCCCGCAGCTCGGGCAGCGGCGTCGACCGCGGCGAAGTGCTCGGGAATGCGCGCGTGCGTGTCGAAGCTGTCGACCACCGAGAAGCGGGATGCCAGCGCCGGTGTCTGCTCGGGCAGGTCGCTCTTCGATCCGCCGCACAGGATCAGCACGTCGATCTCGTCGTGCATCGCGTCGAGCTCGTCGATGCGTCGCACCGGGACGCCGGGGCCGACCGTGCCGATCGACGCGGGGTCGCGCCGGGTGAACACCCCGACGAGACGCATGTCGGGGTTGCGCGCGAGCGAGCGCTCCACCCCGCGGCCGAGGTTGCCGTAGCCGACGATGCCGATGCGGATGTGCGTGTTCAACGTGCGAGCTCCTGGAGATAGGTGGAAGGGCTCAGCCCTCGAGGTCGTCGACGCCGGGCATCCAGCTGTGCGAGCCGCGATTCCAGCCCCGCTTGCGGGCGATCTTCTGCACCGTCTTCCAGCCCGACTCGTCGAGGCGGTCGACGTACAGGATGCCGTCGAGGTGGTCGAACTCGTGCTGCATGATGCGCGCCCGCCAGCCGTCGACCTCGATGCGCACGTCGCGACCCTCGAGATCGGTGCCCGTGACGAGCACACGGTCGGATCTACGCAGGGCGAAGCGCTCACCCGGGAACGACAGGCATCCCTCGGACTCTTCATCGGGGTCGGGGGAGCCGGGCTCGAGAGGAGCCATCCACAGAACGGGGTTGATGATCTCGCCGCGCCACGGGTTCTCGTCGTCGTCGACGTACGAGTAGACGTAGATGCGCAGACCGACTCCCACCTGCGGTGCGGCAAGGCCGACGCCGGGAGCGACGTCCATCGTCTCGTACATGTCGGCGACGAGAGAGCGGACCTCGTCGGTCACCTCGACGACCTCGCTCGCGCGCGCGTGCAGGACGGGATCGCCCATGATGCGAATCGGAAGAACAGCCACGCCACAACCCTAACGGGCGGGAACTGCCGGGTAGGGTGAAACGGTGCAGCATGGGGCGGACTTCGCAGGGAACATGAGCGAGCAGCTGGTCGGGGTGTTCCAGAACCCGGCTCTGCTCCTCGGCATCCCCCTGGCGCTGGCCGGGGCGGTCTTCATGTCACTCGGCGCGCAGTACCAGCACCGCGGCGTCGAGAAGGTGGAACGGCTCAGCGGCACGCACGGCACCACCGGACTCAGCGGCGCACAGCTCAGGGCGCTGCTGACCCGCCCGTCGTGGATCATCGGGACGATGATGCTGGGCCTCGCGATCGCCTGCCAGCTCAGCGCCATCGCGATCGCCCCGCTCATCGTCGTGCAGCCGCTCGGCGCGATCGCGCTGGTCGTCACCACCCTTCTGAACGCGCGGATCTCCGGTCACACGCCGACCAGGCAGTCGCTGATCGCGATCACCGCGTGTCTCGGCGGCATCTTCCTGTTCGTCGTCCTCGCCGCGCTGTACGCGACCGAACGACCGATCCGTAACGATGACCTGTTCATGATCCTCACGATCCTGCTGGTGGTGATCATCGTGCTCGGCGCGTTCTGGCTGATCCTGCGCCGCCGCATGCGCGCCCTGTTCTACGTCACCGGCGCGGGAATCCTGTACGGCTTCGTCGCCACACTCGCCAAGGCGGTCATCAGCCGCATCCAGGCGGGGAACTTCGAGTGGCTCACCGTGGTCTGCGTCATCGCGCTCATCGCCGCCGCAGCGGTGGGGGCGTACTTCGTGCAGACCGCCTACAGCTCGGGGCCGCCCGACCTCGTGATCGCCGGCCTGACGGTCGTCGATCCGATCGTCGCCGTGCTCATCGGCGCGCTCGTGCTCGGCGAGGCGGCCGCGGCGCCGTTGTGGGTCGTCGTGCTGTTCGTCGTGGCCGGGGCGATCGCGATCTGGGGCGTGTTCAGCCTGGCGCGGTACCACCCGCAGGTGCTCAGCGACAGTCAGGAGCTGGGCATCCGGCGGGGGAGCGACCCTTCGACCGGCGCAGGGACCCAGGAGGGGTCGGGAACCCAGGAGGGGTCGGGAACCCAGGAGGGGTGAGGGCCCTTCGACAGGCTCAGGGGCCCAGGAAGGCTCAGGGGCCCAGTGAGTGGGCTCGGGGCCCTTCGACAGGCTCAGGGGCCCAGGAAAGCTCGGGGCCCTTCGACAGGCTCAGGGACCCAAGAAAGCTGAGGGGCTGAGGGGCCCAGGGGTCAGTAGTCGCGATCGATGAGGTCGGGGGAGACCTCGGCGGCCGCGGCCTCGTCGACGAAGAACACCGTGCGGCGCCGGCCCTTGGCGCCCGCAGCGGGCACGCTGGCGTAGCTCGCGCCGGCGAGGGCGAGGCCGAGAGCGGATGCCTTGTCTGCGCCGGTCAGCACCAGCCAGACGCGCTTGGCGGAGTTCAGCACCGGACGGGTCAGCGTGACGCGCTCCGCCGGCGGCTTCGGGGAGTTGCGGACGGGCAGCGCCGCCGCGTCCGTCACCGTCACCTCGGGACGATCGGGGAAGAGCGACGCGATGTGCCCGTCGGGTCCGACGCCCAGGAAGCAGACGGCGAACGAGGGCCACTCGCCGTGCACGCTGGCGAAGCGGGCGAGCTCGGCGGCGTAGGCATCCGCGGCTTCGTCGAGGGTGACACCGTCGCTGGGAGCGGCCACCTCGTGCACGTTCTCGGCCGGCACGGGGATGTGATCGAGCAGCGCCCGTCGCGACTGCAGCGAATTGCGGTCGGGGTCGTCGCGCTCGACGAAGCGCTCGTCGCCCCACCAGAAGTGCACCAGAGACCAGTCGATGTCAGCCGAGCGCGGGTCCTCCGCCGTCGCAGCGAGCACAGCCCCGCCCATCGAACCGCCTGTGAGGCACACATGCGCGATGCGGCCGTTGCGGGTGCGGGCCTGCAGCCGCGTGATGAATCGGTCTGCCACGCGCGTCGCGAGCTCGGCGGGGGTGGGCTCGACGACCACCGACTTCGTCGTTCCCTGGACCTTCATTCACTCACACCTTCTGCTCGGGCGGACCGAGGTGCGTCCAGCCCTCGGTGATGACTCGACCATAGAGCAGATCCGCGTCGAGGCGGCGCAGCTCCTCGGCAAGGCACTCGCGCAGCGTGCGCCGCGGCAGGTGCAGCTCGTGATCCGGCTGGCCGGGCTGGGTCAGCACGGCGACGCTCGGCGAGGGGCGCTCGAGGAGGATGTCGCCGCTGGCCCGGGTGAGACGCACCGACTTGATTCCCTCCTCCCACACGCTCGGGTCCTCGTACGACCACGTCACGGTCACCTGCAGCGCCATCTGCAGCCACGCGGCGAGCAGCGCGGTCGACGGCGACGCCGCAGCGCCGCGCACCTCGGCGCCCGTGACGTCCTCGAACGGCGGCTGGTCGAGCACGGCCGCGAGCTGCTCGCGCCAGTGCGTGAGGCGGGTCCAGGCGAGATCCGTGTCGCCGGGGGCGTGCGTGCGGCTCAGCATGCTGAGCCGGTCGCGCACGTCGGGGCTCGTGGCCGCATCGGTGATGCGGCGCTGGGCGATCCGCCCGAGGGGCGAGTCCGCGGCATCCTGCGGCGCCTCGTCGGGCCACCACGCGACGACCGGAGCATCCGGCAGCAGCAGACCGGTGACCAGGCTCTCGGCGTTGCTCGCGGCGTCGCCGAAGGCGCGCAGCACCACGACCTCGCTCGCGCCTGCGTCGCCGCCGACGCGGATCTGCGCGTCGAGACGAGCCTCGCCGTCGCCGACGGTGAGGACGATAACCCGCATCGGATGCTCGCGGGATGCGTCGTTGGCCGCCTCGATCGCCTCTTCTGCCACGCCGTTTCGGGCGGCGATGATCAGGGTGAGCACGCGACCGAGGGCGACGGCGCCGCCCTCCTCGCGCATGTTGACCAGCCGCTTGGCGACCTGGCTGATCGTCGTGTCGGGGATGTCGATGATCACGGGCGTCTCCAGACTCGTCCGTCGCGGGCAAGCAGCTCATCGGCCGAGGCGGGGCCCCACGAGCCGGGGGCGTACTGCTCGGGCTGCTCGTCGAGCGATGCCCAGTACTGCTCGATCGGGTCGAGGATCTTCCACGAGAGCTCGACCTCCTCGTGGCGCGGGAACAGCGGCGGATCACCCAGCAGCACGTCGAGGATGAGCCGCTCGTACGCCTCCGGGCTCGCCTCGGTGAAGGCGTGGCCGTACCCGAAGTCCATGGTCACGTCGCGCACCTGGGTGCCGGCGCCGGGAACCTTCGATCCGAAGCGGATCGTGACGCCCTCGTTGGGCTGCACGCGGATGACCAGTGCGTTCTGGCCGAGCTCCGACTCGCGGCCCATCAGATGATGCGGTGCGCGCTTGAAGACGACGGCGATCTCGGTGACCCGGCGGCCCAGGCGCTTTCCCGTGCGCAGGTAGAACGGCACCCCGGCCCAGCGGCGGGTGGCGATCTCGAGCTTGAGCGCGGCGTACGTCTCGGTGGTCGACTGCGGGTTCATCCCCTCCTCCTCGAGGAAGCCGTTCACCTTCTCGCCACCCTGCCAGCCGCCGGCGTACTGGCCGCGGGCGGCCGCCGTCGACAGATCCTCGGGCAGCTGAACGGCCTCGAGCACCTTCTCCTTCTCGGCGCGCAGGTGCTCTGCCGACAGGCTGATGGGCTCTTCCATCGCGGTGAGCGCGAGCAGCTGCAGCAGGTGGTTCTGAATGACGTCGCGCGCCGCGCCGATGCCGTCGTAGTAGCCCGCGCGTCCGCCCACGCCGATGTCCTCGGCCATGGTGATCTGCACGTGATCGATGTGGTTGCGGTTCCAGATCGGCTCGTACAGCTCGTTCGCGAAGCGCAGCGCGAGGATGTTCTGCACCGTCTCCTTGCCGAGATAATGGTCGATGCGGAAGATCGAGTCGGTGGGGAACGCGACCTCGAGCGCGCTGTTCAGCGCACGAGCCGACTCGAGGTCATCGCCGAACGGCTTCTCGATCACGACGCGACGCCAGCACGTGTCGTCGTCGCTGTGCTCGCCGACCAGGCCGGATTCCTTCAGCTGACGCGCCACCGTGGGGAAGTCCTTCGGCGGGATCGACAGGTAGAAGGCGTGGTTGCCCATGGTGCCGCGCTCGACGTCGAGCGTCTCGACGGTCTGCCGCAGTCGGGCGAACGACTGCGGGTCGTCGAAGGTCCCCTGTACGAACCGGATGCCCTGCAGCAGCTGCTGCCAGGTCTCCTCACGGAACTCGGTGCGGGAGTGCTCCTTCACGGCGTCGTATACGACCTTCGCGAAGTCCTGGTCCTCCCAGTCGCGCCGGGCGAAGCCGACGAGGGCGAAACCGGGGGGCAGCAGACCGCGGTTCGCGAGGTCGTAGACCGCGGGCATGAGCTTCTTGCGTGACAGGTCGCCCGTCACGCCGAAGATCACCAGGGCGCTGGGACCTGCGATGCGGTTCAGTCGGCGATCATCGGGATCGCGGAGGGGGTTGTGTCCGCGGGAGACGGTGGCAGTCATCGGTGGGGGATATCTCCAAGTGGTGAGGATGTTGTCACTGGGCGGCTTCGAAGAGCGCCAGCACGTCATCCACGGCGTCTGTGATGGTGAGGGTGACCACGGGGCGACCGAGGCCTGCGAGCACCGCCGCGTCACCCGCGGCCTGCGCCTCGATCAGCTGCCCGAACGTGAACGGACGCCCGGGGATCTCGAGGTCGACGTCGGTGCGCTCGGTGATCTGAAGGAACACGCCCTGCGCCGGGCCGCCCTTGTGATACTGGCCCGTCGAGTGCAGGAAGCGGGGTCCCCAGCCGAACGTGGTCGGGCGCCCGGAGTCCGCCGCCACCATCTCGCGCAGCCCCTGAAGCTGGGGCATCTCGGTGCGGTCGACGTACGCCTGGATCGCGACGTACCCGTCGGGGCCCAGCCGAGCCCACAGTGCGTCGAGGACACCCGCGAGCGTCCCCGAGCCGAGCAGTGCCGGATCAGACGCCCGCACCTCGATCCCGCTCTCGACGAACGCCGCCGTGGTGGCCTCCGGTCGCGCATCGAGGAGCCCGCGTGCGGCGGTCTTCGCGGCTTCGACGTCGGGCTGGTCGAACGGGTTGATGCCGAGCAGGCGGCCCGCGATCGCGGTCGCGTACTCCCAGAGCAGGAACTGCGCGCCGAGGGTTCCGCTGACGAGGATCTCACCGTGGTGTCGCAGGTGGAACTCGGCGGCGTCGTCGACGAGTCGCACGAGCTGCAGATCGGCGGGCCGGGACTCCACCTCGGGGGAGACGGGCAGCATCACGACCGGGAGGATGCCGGTGCCGGCCTTTCCGGTGGATTCGGCGATCAGCTGCTCGATCCAGTCGGGCAGCCCCTCGATGTGCGTGCCGTCGCTGATGAGCCCGAGCTTGTCGCGGCGCGGCTCGGTTCCCACAATGGCGGCGGCCAGACGCAGCGCCGGGTTCTCGGGCGAGTCGACGGCGAACTGCAGCAGCGAGGCCTCCGCCTCGTCGAGCAGCTCGTCGATGTCGGCGCCTGCCAGGCCCGCGGGGACCAGGCCGAAGGCCGTGAGCGCCGAATACCGTCCGCCCACGTTCGGGTCGGAGGTGAAGACGCGGTATCCGGCATCCCGAGCCGACGCCTCCAGCGGAGATCCGGGGTCGGTGACCACGATGATGCGCTCGGCCGAGTCGATGCCGAGGTCGCTGAAGGCGGCCTCGAAGGCGCGACGCTGCGAGTCGGTCTCGATCGTGGATCCCGACTTCGACGAGACGACCAGGGCTGTCCGGGCCAGACCCTCGTCGATCGCGCGCAGCACCTGGGCCGGCGCCGTGCTGTCGAGGATGGTCAGCGGCACGCCTGCGGTGTTCGCGATGACTTCGGGAGCGAGCGACGATCCGCCCATGCCGGCCAGCACGATGCGGTCGATCCCGCGCGCGCGGAGGTCGTCGCGCAGAGCGACGATCTCCGCGACGAGTGGACGGGAGTTCGAGACGGCGTCGACCCAGGCGAGACGCACCGAGGCCTCGGCCGAGGCATCCGCGCCCCACAGGTCGCTGTCGGCAGCGGTGACACGTGACGCGACGAGGTCGTCGACCAAGCCCGGCACGAGCTGCTCGACCGCCGTCTGCGCCCCCTGCGACACGTGCACCGAGACGGTCATCGTGCGGTTTCCAGAACCTTCGCGACGCTGTCGAGCAGGCCGTGCCACGAGTCGATGAACTTGGCGACGCCCTCCTCTTCGAGCACGCGGGTGACGTCGTCGAAGTCGACGCCGACGGCCTTGAGGCTCGCCATCACCTCGTGCGATTCGGCGTAGGTCGAGGTGATGGTGTCGCCGGTGACCTCGCCGTGATCGAAGGTCGCCTCGAGCGTCTTCTCGGGCATCGTGTTGACGACACCGGGGGCGACCAGCTGGGTCACATAAAGGGTGTCGGGCAGGCTCGGATCCTTGACGCCGGTCGATGCCCACAGCGGACGCTGCAGGTTGGCGCCGAGGGCGATGAGATCCTGCGCGCGCTTCTCGGCGAACTTCTTCTCGAAGAGCTCGTAGGCGAGGCGGGCGTTGGCGAGCCCGGCCTTGCTCTTCAGCGCGAGCGCCTCTTCGGTGCCGATCTCCTCCAGACGCCGGTCGGTCTCGGTGTCGACGCGCGACACGAAGAACGAGGCGACCGAGTGGATGCTCGACAGGTCGAAGTCGGCCGAGTGCGCGCGCTCGAGTCCGGTCAGGTAGGCGTCGATGACGTCGTTGTAGCGCTCCAGGCTGAAGATCAGGGTGACGTTCACGCTGATGCCGGTGGCGATCGCTTCGGTGATCGCCGGAAGACCGGCCTCGGTGGCAGGGATCTTCACCAGCAGGTTGGGCCGGTCGATCTTCTGCCACAGCTCCTTGGCCGACGCGACCGTGCCCTCGGTGTCGTGGGCGAGGTCGGGGGAGACCTCGATCGAGACGCGTCCGTCGACGTGGTTCGTGGCCTCCCACACCGGGCGGAAGACGTCGAGCGCGTTCGCGACATCCTGCGTGGTGGCGGCGAAGATCGCCTCGGACGCACTGGCGCCCGCGACGGCGAGCTCGTGGGTCTGCTCGTCGTAGGAGGTGTCGTTCTCGTCCATCAGCGCCGTCGCGAAGATCGTCGGGTTCGTGGTGACGCCGACGACGTTGCGGCCCTCGATGAGCTGCTGGAGGTTGCCGGAGCTGATCCGCGTGCGGGACAGGTCGTCGAGCCAGATGCTGACGCCGGCCTGCGCGAGGTTCTCGGTGGGGGTGCTCATGATCTCTTGCTCTCCTTCTGCAGCGCTCAGCGCGCCGCGTCGGCGATGGTCTCGCGCGCGGCCGAGACGACCGCCTCGGCGGTGACGCCGAACTTCTCGAACAGGGTCTTGTAGTCGGCCGACGCACCGAAGTGGTCGATGCCGATCGAGCGACCGCGGTCGCCGACGATGCCGCGCCAGCTCGCGATGGAGCCCGCCTCGACGGAGACGCGGGCGGTGACGGATGCCGGCAGCACCGACTCGCGGTACGCCTCGTCCTGCTCGGCGAACCACTCCAGCGACGGCGCGGACACGACGCGGGCGTTGACGCCCTCCGCCGCGAGCGTCTCGCGTGCGGCGACGGCGAGCTGCACCTCGGAGCCGGTGGCGATGAGGATCACGTCGGGCGTGCCGCTCGGCGCCTCGGCGAGCACGTAGGCTCCCTTCGCCGTGTGCGCGGCCGAGGCGAACGTGTCGCCGGAGGCCTCGCCGTCGCCGCGCTCGAAGACGGCGATGTTCTGCCGGGTCAGCGCGATGCCGGCGGGTCCGCCATGACGGCGCAGCAGCTCGAGCCACGCCGCGGCTGTCTCGTTGGCGTCGGCGGGGCGCACGACGGTGAAGTTGGGGATGAGGCGCAGCGACGCGAGCTGCTCGATCGGCTGGTGCGTCGGGCCGTCCTCACCCAGCGCCACGGAGTCGTGGGTCCAGACGAAGATGCTCGGCACGTTCATCAGGGCGGCCAGACGCACGGCGGGGCGCATGTAGTCGCTGAAGATGAGGAACGTGCCGCCGAATGCGCGGGTGGGACCGTGCAGCACGATGCCGTTGATGATCGCGCCCATCGCGTGCTCGCGGATGCCGAAGTGCAGCACCCGGCCGTACGGGTTGCCCTTCCACTCGTGAGTCGACCATTCGGTCGGGATGAACGACGGCGCGTCCTTGATGGTGGTCAGGTTCGACTCGGCCAGGTCGGCCGAACCGCCCCACAGTTCGGGCAGCTGGGCGGCGAGAGTGTTGATGACCTGACCGGATGCCGCGCGGGTCGACACGTCCTTGCCGGCCTCGAAGACCGGCAGCGCGTCGGCGATGCCCTCGGGAAGCTCGTGCGCCTCGAGACGGTCGAGCAGCGCCTTGCGCTCGGGGTTCGCCTCGGCCCACGCGTCGAACGACTTCTGCCACTCGGCGCGGACGTCGGCCGCCCGCTCTGCGAGCGTGCGGGTGCGCGCGATGACGTCGTCTGCGACGACGAAGTGCTGCTCGGGGTCGAAGCCGAGCACCTTCTTGGTGGCGGCCAGCTCGTCGGCGCCCAGCGCGGAGCCGTGGATCTTGCCCGTGTTCTGCTTGCCGGGGGAGGGCCAGCCGATGATGGTCTTCAGGATGATGAGCGAGGGCTTGGACTGCTCGCCCTGCGCGGCGGTGATCGCGGCGTGCAGCTCGGCGACGTCCTCGACGTACTGGCCGGTCTTCTTCCAGTCGACGGTCTGCACGTGCCAGCCGTACGCCTCGTAACGTGCAGCGACGTCCTCGGTGAAGGCGACGTCGGTGTCGTCCTCGATCGAGATCTGGTTGGAGTCGTAGATCGCGATGAGGTTGCCGAGCTGCTGGTGGCCGGCGAGCGAGGAGGCCTCGCTGGTGACGCCCTCCTGCAGGTCGCCGTCGCCCGCGATCACGTAGACGAAGTGGTCGAACGGGCTCGTGCCCGCTGCGGCCTCGGGGTCGAAGAGGCCGCGCTCGTAGCGGGCGGCGTAGGCGAAGCCCACCGCGGAGGCGAGGCCCTGGCCCAGCGGACCCGTCGTGATCTCGACGCCCTTGGTGTGGCCGTACTCGGGATGGCCGGGCGTCTTCGAACCCCACGTGCGGAGCGCCTTGAGGTCGTCGAGCTCGAGGCCGAACCCACCGAGGTAGAGCTGCACGTACTGCGTCAGCGACGAGTGGCCGACCGAGAGGATGAAGCGGTCGCGGCCGAGCCAGTCGGTGTCGGTCGGGTCATGCCGCAGCACACGCTGGTACAGCAGATAGGCGGCGGGGGCCAGACTCATCGCCGTGCCGGGATGACCGTTGCCGACCTTTTCGACCGCATCGGCCGCCAGGATCCGGGCGGTGTCCACCGCGCGTCGATCGATCTCGTCCCACTGCAATTCCGACACGTTCATGCCCTTTCCGACAGTTTCGAGGGCGCCGGTATTCCCTGGCGCATCCGCAACTTCCCTGGCGCATCCCGCATCGTCCGGGGACGGGCGGGTTTGTGCGCAGCACCGGGCGCGCGAGTGCTCTCAGCATAGCGGTGACGGTCCCGGCGGCCGGGGGCCGGAAGGCGCGGAAGGCGTCACGGCGTGTCATACACTGGAGAGGTTGTCCGGTAACGCGCGCGGAGGAGGCGATCGAGATCTCGACGATGTCTGATCAGACCGTACGGAAGTCGTCCATCGGTCGCACGGTGAGCGCCTACGTCACTCTGACGAAGCCCCGAGTCCTCGAACTCCTCCTCGTCTCGACCGTTCCGGTCATGTTCCTCGCGCAGGGTGGGCTGCCCGATCTCTGGCTGGTCCTCGCGACCGTCATCGGCGGGTCCATGAGCGCCGGTTCCGCCGGCGCGTTCAACATGTACCTCGATCGCGACATCGACGCGCACATGCACCGTACGGAGAACCGCCCGCTCGTGACCGGCGAGGTCAGCCCGCGCGGTGCCCTGATCTTCTCGTGGACGCTCGCGATCGTGTCGACCGTGTGGCTCTGGTTCACCACGAACTGGCTCACGGCGGTCCTGTCGGCCTCCGCGATCTTCTTCTACGTCGTGATCTACACGATGATCCTCAAGCGCCGTACCGAGCAGAACATCATCTGGGGCGGCATCGCGGGCTGCTTCCCGGTCCTCATCGGCTGGTCCGCCGTCACCGGATCGCTCGACTGGCCCGCCTTCATCCTGTTCCTGCTCGTCTTCCTCTGGACGCCGCCGCACTACTGGCCGCTGTCGATGAAGTACAAGGACGATTACGACGATGTCGACGTGCCGATGCTCGGCGTCACACGCTCGGCCTCGCAGGTCGGTCTGCAGGTCATCCTGTACGCGTGGGCGACCGTTGCGTGCTCGCTGCTGCTCGTGCCCGTCGCGCATATGGGGCTGGTCTACACCGTCTCGGCGCTCGTCTTCGGCGGCTGGTTCGTCTACGAGTCGCACCGCCTGTACAGCCGTGCCGTGCGCGGCGGCGAGCCGCGCCCGATGCGCGTGTTCCACGCGTCGATCACGTACCTCACGCTGATCTTCCTCGCGGTCGCGGTCGACCCGCTGCTGCCGTTCTGATCTGCCGTCCGCACGATCGCGAAGAGGCCCCCACCGGAATCCGGCGGGGGCCTCTTCGCACGATCCGCGATGCGCTCAGGCGACGGGCTTCTTCAGCTTCGTGACGACGACCACGTAGGTCGCGGCGGAGAGCGCCGCGAGCACCATGTGCACGCCCACGAGCAGCGGCGGGAGCCCGGAGCGGGCCTGCAGGACGCCCACCCCGACCTGCACGGCGATCGCCGCAGTGAGCGCCAGCAGCCAGGTGCGCGGACGCAGGCGCATGGCCCAGCTCGCGACGAGCAGCGTCAGCACGAGTGCGGCCAGGATGTAGCCGGGCCAGGAGTGCACGTGTGCCAGCACCGTCGCATCGAAGCCCTCTCGCCGGATCGCCTCGTCGCCCGAGTGCGGCCCGGATCCGGTCGTCAGCACGCCGACGACGATGGTGGTCGCCAGAGCGAGACCGGTGACGTGGGTCAGCACCGAGAACCACCTCGGCACGGCCGACACGCGGCGCGCGTCTCCGGCGTCGAGCCGAACGAGGAACAGCGCCGTCACGCACACGAGCGCGAGGGAGACGGTGTAGTGGAAGCCCACGATGAAGGCGTTCAGGCTGCTGATCACCGCGAATCCGCCGACCACGGCCTGGGCCATCACACCCACCAGCACCACCCAGGCGAGCACCGCCAGGTCTTTACGGGGCATCGGCTGGCGCAGCGAGTCGGTGGCTCCGACGAGCACCGCCAGCAGCAGCGCGGCCGACATGAGCGCCGCCGCGATCACCGCCGTCGTCCGCTCATCGGCTCCCGGCACGCCCACCACGGCGATTCCGGTGTACACCAGTACACCGAGCGCGATTCCGCCCAGCGCGAACCACACGGCGCGCACCACGAGGCGGCGGCCGCTGACGACGTGCAGGGTCAGCATCAGCACCGCGAGCGCCAGCAGCCCCACCACGCCGGTCATGACGCGGTTGCCGAATTCGATGGCTCCGTGCAGGCCCTGCACCTCGAGGATCGGCACGAGTGACTCGGGCGTGCAGAGCGGCCACTCCGAGCATCCGAGTCCCGACCCGGTCAGGCGCACGGCCCCACCGGTGCCGATGATGATGACCTCGGCGAGGAAGGACAGCCACGCGAACACGCGCAGCCGTCGACCGATCGTCGTCGGCAGCCACCCGAAGGAATCGCCGCGGGAGCGGCTGCGCGTGATGATATCCGCAGCGCTGGTGTGGTTCATGGTGCCTCCGGTTCGCGGAATCGACAGGCGGGCGCGGCCCGCTCGCGAGGCGGAACCTGTAGAATCAGGATTGTGACGAGGGGCGCACACAGCGCGAAATCCCTCACCGACAGTTTAGGCGCGAGTCCTGCGCCGAAGATGAGGGCCCATGAGCGGCATCCTTTCCCTGAAGACTCGACGGGGAACCGGTGTGCCGGGGCGGATGACACCGTCTGGGCCCATATTGAGGAGAGTGAGTCATGTCGGATGTGCTGATCGACCGCCCGGAACTCGATGGGCTGGGGGTGTACGAGTTCGGCTGGCACGACGCTGATGCCGCCGGAGCCAGCGCGCGCCGCGGCCTCTCTGAGGACGTCGTGCGCGACATCTCGGCTCTCAAGAGCGAGCCGGAGTGGATGCTCAAGACCCGTCTCAAGGGGCTGTCGCTGTTCGACCGCAAGCCGATGCCCACCTGGGGCGCGGATCTGAGCGAGATCGACTTCGACAACATCAAGTACTTCGTGCGCTCCACGGAGAAGCAGGCGCAGAGCTGGGAAGACCTTCCCGACGACATCAAGAACACCTACGAGCGACTCGGCATCCCC
>NZ_DAMDLU010000019.1:0-28475 GCF_032084865.1 Microbacterium sp. | reverse complement strand
CAAGCGCCGCGACCCGAAGGTCGCCAACCAGGTCTCGGTGCACGAGATCGTCGGCGCGGTCGACGGCCGCACCTGCTTGCTCGTCGACGACATGATCGACACCGGCGGCACGATCGTCAAGGCCGCGCAGGCGCTCAAGTCGAACGGCGCCCGCAAGGTGATCGTCGCGGCCACGCACGCCGTGTTCAGCGACCCGGCATCCGAGCGCCTGCAGGACGACTCGATCGACCAGGTCGTCATCACCGACACGATCCCGCTCACCGAGTCGCGCCAGTGGGACGGGCTCACGATCCTGCCGATCGCGCCGCTGCTCGCCACCGCGATCAAGCAGGTGTTCGAAGACGGCTCAGTGACGAGCATGTTCGGCGGAGACGCCTGATCCTCGGCACGCAGCGACGAGGGCATCCGGATTCCTCATAGCCGGATGCCCGAAGCTGGAGGCATGAACGTGCACCCCGCAGCCCGCACCGGAACCGCTCTGCTCGGTGTCGCCGGCGCGCTCATGCTCACCGGATGCTCGGGCGCCGCAGACGCGGACACGACGAAGCCCGACCCGTCTCCGCTGAGCACCGACGCGAGCGCGCCGTACGCCGACGGCACCTACGCGGCAGAGGGGTCGTACCGCACACCCGAGACGGTCGAGACGATCGCGGTGACCCTCACGATCGCCGACGACACGGTCACCGACGTCGAGGTGGTCGGCGACCCGCTGGCGCCGGAGTCGAAGAACTTCCAGGGCCAGTTCATCGCGGGCATCTCGGATGTCGTGGTCGGCAAGAAGCTCGATGAGCTGCAGGTCGACCGCGTCGCCGGATCGTCGCTCACCAGCGACGGGTTCGATCAGGCCGTGGTGAGGATCAAGGACGAGGCCGCAGCCGCAGCCGCGGCTGAGTGATCCGGCATGCACTCGTGGCGGTTCGACGCCATCGGCACGCGCTGGGAGATCGAGACCGCCGAGCCGCTGGACGGATCGGCTCGCGCGCGCGTCGGCGAGATCATCGAGGAATTCGACGCGGTCTGGTCGCGCTTCCGTGACGACTCCGTCGTCTCCTCGCTGCGCGCGCACGGCGGCACGGCAGAGCTGACTCCGAGCGCCGTCGGCGACGCCGCGGCGATGCTCGAGGTCTATCGCGCTCTCGCGCACGCGACCGACGGCGGCGTCACCCCGCTGATCGGATCGGCACTCGACGCTCTCGGCTACGACGCCGCTCTCACGCTGCGCCCCGGAACGCCGCAGACGGCTCCCGCCGAGTGGGAGCGGATGCTGCGCTGCGACGAGCGGGGGCTGACCCTCGATGAGCCGGCGGTCATCGATGTCGGCGCCGTCGGCAAGGGCCGGCTGGTCGACGTGGTCAGCGGCGCACTGGCGCGCCTGCCGGGACGGGTGACCGTCGACGGCAGCGGTGATGTCCGCGTGCGCGGCGGCACGGCCCGAATCGCGCTCGAGCACCCGTACGATCCCACCTCTGCAGTCGGTGTGGTGGAGGTGACGGATGCCGCGCTGTGCGCGTCTGCGGTGACGCGCCGCGCGTGGGCGAGCGGACTGCATCACGTGCTCGACGGACGCACCGGGCTGCCGGTGACCACCTGGGTCGCGACCTGGGCCCTCGCCCACGACGCGCTGCACGCCGACGCCGCAGCGACGGCGCTGTTCTTCGACGGCGGTGATGAGCTCGCCGACCGCTGGGGCGCCCACTGGGTGCGGATGTCGAGCGACGGACGCGTGGAGCGCTCGAGCGGCTTCCCCGGTGTGCTGTTCACCGAGCCCGGCCGCTGAGGACGCGGAGCAACGGCGTGCCGGTGCGCTCATCGAGCCCGAACGGCCGGGATACGGAAGAGTAGAACGGTGATCACTGCGTTCCTCGCCATGCGACAGCGTGTGCTGGCCGTGCTCGGCGCTCTCTCGATGTACCGGCTCGTGCTCTTCGCCCTCGCGGGTCTCGCGGCCATCGCGCTCGGGCTGTCACTCGCAGGTCTCGTGGGACCGACAGCCGGCGAGATCGTGGCGTCCTTCGCCGCTCTGGCCGTGTCGATCTCCGCGGTCGACGCGGTCGCGCAGCGCGTCCTGCGCCTGCCGTGGCGCATCGAGTCGTCGCTGGTCACCGCGCTCATCCTGCTGTTCGTGCTGCAACCCTCGCTCACTGCGGCGGGCCTGGCGGGGACGGCGATCGCGGGTGTGCTGGCGAGCCTGTCGAAGTACCTGATCGCGTGGCGCGGGCGGCACATCTTCAATCCCGCCGCGTTCGGAGCCGCCGTCGTGACGATCTTCGGCCTCGGCACCTTCTCGGCGTGGTGGGTCGGCACGCCGTGGCTGACGCTGTTCGTCGCCCTGAGCGGTCTGATCGTGCTGTGGCGCACCGAGAAGGTGCGCTTGGTGCTGCTCTTCCTCGTGGTGGTCGTCGCGGTGTCGGTCGTGCGCCAGGTGGTGCAGTCGCAGAGCTTCGGCATCCCGTTCAGCGCCGGTGACGCGCTGCTCACGGCGCTCACGCAGGCGCCGTACCTCTTCCTCGGCGCGTTCATGCTCTCCGAGCCGCTCACGCTTCCGCCCCGACGCTGGCAGCAGTACAGCGTCGCCGCGCTCGTGGGCGTGCTCGCCGGCTGGCCGATCGCGATCGGCTCGCTGTTCACGCTGGGCCAGGAGCGCGCTCTGCTGATCGGCAACCTGCTCGCGTTCGCCTTCGCGCTGCGCAGCTCGGTGCGGCTCGTGCTCACCGGGCGCACCTTCGTCACCCCGACCGCGCAGGAGCTCACGTTCCGAACGAAGGGCCGGCTGCGCTTCATCGCGGGGCAGTATCTCGAGCTCGAGGTGCCGCACCGCAATCCGGATGCCAGGGGCACCCGCCGCGAGTTCAGCATCGTCTCAGCGCCCGCCGACCTGCCCACCCTGCGTGTCGCCTACAAGGACGGCGACCAGAAGCATCCCTCGAGCTACAAGCGGGCACTGAAGGCGGCCGAGCCGGGCGCGGTGCTCGCCGTCACCGGAACCTGGGGCGACTTCGTGCTGCCTCGCGGGCGCACCCCGGTGCTGATGGTCGCGGCAGGCATCGGCGTGACCCCGTTCGTGTCGCAGCTGCGTCAGCTGCGGGCGACGGGTGCCGAGCGCGACGTCGTGCTCGTCTACGTGGCCGCCGAGGCGGCCGAGCTCGCCTTCCGCGACGAGCTCGCCGAGACCGGCGCCCGGACGATCGTGTTCACGCGCGACGAGCCGGCAGACCTTCCGCCGCACTGGACGTGGGCGCAGGGCATCCGCCTCGACGCTGACGGCCTGCACCGCATGGTGCCCGACCTCGCCGGCCGGCACGCGTACATCTCGGGGCCGCCGCGTCTCATCGCCGATCTCGCACCGGCGCTGCAGAAGGCCCGCGGGGTCACGACCGACGCGTTCGCCGGCTACTGAGCCGGATGCCCGGCCTGGTCCGGATGTCCGGGCTGGTCCGGATGCCGGGGCTGGTCCGGATGCCCTGGCGTCGACCGCTCCGGTGCTGACGGTGCCGGTGGCGGCGTCGGCTGCTCGCCGCGCGGCAGTCGCACGGTGAACGACGTGTCGCCCGGCGCGCTCTCGACCGTGACGGTGCCGCCGTGGCCCTCGACGATCGCCTTGGCGATCGCGAGACCGAGCCCGGTGCCGCCGGTCTGCCGTGCTCGCGACACGTCGCCGCGGGCGAACCGGGCGAACAGCTCCTCGCGCACGGCGGGATCGATGCCGGGCCCGTCGTCGTGCACCCGAAGCTCGGCGCCCGCGGGGGTGGCCGTCAGCGACAGCGTGATGGTCGTTCCCTCCGGCGTGTGCGTGCGGGCGTTGGCGAGCAGATTGCCGACCACCTGGTGCAGGCGTCCGACGTCGCCCGTGACGATCACCGGCTCGCCGGGGGTCTCGAGCTGCCAGTGGTGGCCGGGGGCGGTCGGCTGCGCGTCGGCGAGGGCCTCGACGGCGAGCTGCGACAGGTCGACCTCGCCGTGCACGAGCTCGGCGCCCTCGTCGAGCCGGGCGAGCAGCAGCAGATCCTCGACGAGTCGCGTCATGCGCAGCGACTGCGCCTGGATGCGCTCCAGCGCCGAGGTGGTGTTCTCGACGGTGGAGTCGTCGTGCGACTGGCGCAGCGCCCGCAGCGACAGCTCGGAGTACCCGCGGATCGACGCGAGCGGCGTGCGCAGCTCGTGGCTGGCATCCGCCACGAACCGCCGCATGCGCTCCTCGTTGCGCTGGCGTGCCGAGAGCGAGGAGTCGACGTGGTCGAGGAGGGTGTTCAGCGCGACCCCCACGCGGCCGACCTCGGTGCGCGGATCGGCCTCGTAGTCGGGCACGCGTTCGGTGATGCTCACCTCGCCGCGATCGAGCGGCTGGCCGGCGACTCGCGACGCGGTCGCCGCGACCGCGCGCAGCGGACGCAGGCCCATGCTGATCGTGAGCGCGGTGGTGATCGCCAGCAGGATCAGCCCGCCGAGGGTCGCGAGGGCGATCACGGTGAACAGCGACGTCATCGTGTGCTGCACCTCGGCGCGGGGCAGGCCGGTGATCACGACCACGCCGTTGTCGGTGCGGTCGACGGTCACCCGGAACGAGCCGACGTCGTGCAGGGTGACGGTCGCCGACTCGGATGCCTGCAGCGCGGAGGTGAGGGTCAGCAGATCGCGGGCCGGCAGGTCACGCCGCGACTCGGGGGTGACGATCACCCCGGACGCGGGTGTGTTCGGGGGCAGCACCGCGAGCAGCAGGCTGCCGGTCTGAACGATGCCACCGCTGACCGCATCCGCGGCGGTGAGCGGCTCGCCGCGGCTCGCCGCCGCATCGGCGCGGCTGGTGACCAGCGCCGTCGTCACGTTCGACGTGGCCTCGAGCTTCCTCTGCAGATCGTCTTCGAGGGTCTTGCCCAGTGTCGCGCTGGTGATGATCGCGACGATCACGAGGATGAGCGAGACGAACCCGATCACCGCGGCCATCAGCCGCGCCTGGAGGCTCAACGGGTGGGGGAGCATGGGCTACTGCGGTGACTTGATCATGTATCCGACGCCGCGCACGGTGTGCAGCAGCGGGGTGCGGCCGGCGTCGATCTTCTTGCGCAGGTACGAGATGTACAGCTCGACCACCGACGACTTGCCGCCGAAGTCGTAGCTCCACACCCGATCGAGGATCTGAGCCTTCGACAGCACACGCCGCTCGTTGCGCATGAGGAAGCGGAGCAGCTCGAACTCCGTCGCGGTGAGCTCGATCTCGTCGTCGCCGCGCATCACCTCGTGGCTGTCCTCGTTGAGAGACAGGTCGGCGACCCGCAGGATCGACTGCTCGTCCTCGGTCTGCCCCTGACCCGAGCGGCGGATGACGGCCCGCAGTCGCGCGATGACCTCTTCGAGGCTGAACGGCTTGGTGACGTAGTCGTCGCCGCCGGCGGTCAGCCCGGCGATGCGGTCGGCGACGGCGTCCTTCGCCGTCAGGAAGACGACGGGCACGAGGTTGCCGGATTCCCGCAGCCGGCGCAGCACGCTCATGCCGTCGAGGTCGGGCATCATGACGTCGAGCACCAGGGCATCCGGTTCGAAGTCGCGCGCAACCTGCAGGGCCTCCAGGCCCGAGGCTGCGGTGCGCACCTCCCAGCCCTCCATACGCAGCGCCATGGCGAGCAGGTCGGTGAGCATCGGCTCATCGTCGACGGCGAGGATGCGCAGCGGGGTTCCGTCAGGACGACGCAGGTCGGGATGCTCGGTGCTCATTGCTCCATTGTGCGCGCATCGACATCGAGATTCCCTTGGATCTCCTATGCGTCACCTGTGCAGGCCTCCCGGTGGCGGATCGCGCGGCGGGATCAGTGCGTGTCGATCGCCGGGATCTCGCTGCGGTCGCCCGACCACAGCGTGTGGAAGGTGCCTTCCTTGTCGATCCGCCGGTAGGTGTGCGCGCCGAAGAAGTCGCGCTGACCCTGGATGAGGGCGGCGGGCAGACGCTCGGCGCGGATGCCGTCGTAGTACGACAGCGACGACGAGAACGCAGGAGCCGGGATGCCCGCCTGCGCGGCGGCGATGACGACCCGACGCCACGCGGCCTGACCGCGCGAGAGCGCCTCGGCGAAGTAGGGGGCCGTGAGCAGTGCGGGCAGATCGGGCTCGCCCGCGTACGCCTCGGCGATGCGGTTGAGGAACTGCGCGCGGATGATGCAGCCGGCGCGCCAGATCTTCGCCACGGCGCCCAGGTCGATGCTCCAGCCGTACTCGGCGGCACCGGCGCGGATCTCGTCGAAGCCCTGGGAGTATGCGACGATCTTCGATGCGTACAGGGCGAGGCGCACGTCCTCGATGAAGGCGTCCACGTCATCGACGACGAACTCCTGGGTCCCTGAGTCTGTCGAAGGACCGGGCAGGTGCGCGGCGACCGCGCGCTGCTCGGGGTGCGACGAGAGCGAGCGGGCGAAGGTCGCCTCGGCGATGCCCGAGACGGGAACGCCGAGCGCGAGCGCGGTCTGCACGGTCCACGCTCCGGTGCCCTTGGCGCCCGCCTGGTCGACGATGACATCGACGAGCGGCTTGCCGGTCTCCGCATCGATCTGGCGCAGCACCTCGGCGGTGATCTCGATGAGGTACGACTCGAGCTCGCCGGTGTTCCACTCGGCGAAGATGTCGGCGATCTCGGCCGGCGACTTGCCCGTGGCACGGCGGATGAGGTCGTAGGCCTCGGCGATCAGCTGCATGTCGGCGTACTCGATGCCGTTGTGCACCATCTTCACGAAGTGACCCGCGCCGCCGTGCCCGACGTGCGTGACGCACGGCTCACCTTCGGCGACCGCGGCGATCGACTCGAGGATCGGGCCGAGGGTCACCCACGACTCGTCCGAACCGCCGGGCATGATGCTCGGTCCGAGCAGGGCACCCTCTTCGCCACCCGAGATGCCCGCACCGACGAAGTTGATGCCCGTCTCGCGCACCGCCTTCTCGCGGCGGATGGTGTCGGGGAAGTAGGCGTTGCCGCCGTCGACGATGATGTCGCCCGGCTCGAAGACGCGCACGAGCTCGTCGATCACCGCGTCGGTGCCCAGCCCCGCCTTGACCATGATGATCGCCGTGCGCGGCTTCTGCAGCGACGCGGCGAACTCCTCGTACGAGAAGGTGGGCACGAAACCGGCGTCGGCGTGCAGCGCGACCAGATCGTCGGTCTTCGCCCGCGAGCGGTTCAGCACCGCCACCGTGTTGCCCTCGCGGCTGGCGAGGTTGCGGGCCAGGTTCGACCCCATGACGGCGAGTCCGACGACTCCGATGTTGGCTGCTGCGGTGGGCACAGGGATCTCCTCGGTGGTGAAGGGCGTGATCCCAGGGTATCGGTGTGCGACCCTCGGACATCCCTTCGTTTCACCCGATCGGATGCCCGAGTCAGTCCTCGCGGTAGCCCGAGCGTCCCATCGCGAACATGGCGGCGAACGACGACACGACGCCGCAGACCGCGAGTGCGCCGATGATCCAGAGGGTGACATGCGAGAGGAAGGCGGCATCGAGCATGCCCACAGCCTATCGACCTTTCGGGTACCATGGAGTAGTTCCTCGGCGAGGGAGCGCGTGAATGCGCGCATCCGTGATCGACGCGGTGACGTGAGCCCGGTGGTCGGCTGAATCCCTCAGCCGCGTAGCGTCTCGCCTCTTCGTGTCCGCACCGAGGCTTCCGAGACCATGACCATCGCGCGGCCCCGTCCCGCGTGCCTGAAGGAGAACAACATGTCTGACGAGAACAAGGTCGTCGCCGAGACCCGCACGAACTTCGGCAAGGGCTTCGCCCGCCGCCTGCGCGCCGCCGGCAAGATCCCCGCCGTGATCTACGGCCACGGCACCGACCCCGTGCACCTCGCGCTGCCCGGCCACCAGGTGTCGCTCATCATCCGCCGCGCCAACGCGCTGCTCGACCTCGAGATCGACGGCACCTCGCAGCTCGCGCTCGTCAAGGACGTGCAGAAGGACCCGGTGCGCCAGATCATCGAGCACATCGACCTGCTCGTCGTGAAGAAGGGCGAGAAGGTCGTCGTCGAGGTGCCGATCATCGTCACCGGCGAGTCGTTCAGCGGCACCATCGTGACCGTCGACCTCGCCACGATCAAGCTCGAGGTCGAGGCCACCCACATCCCCCAGCACCTCGAGGTCAGCGTCGAGGGTCTGGAAGAGGGTTCGCACATCACCGCCGGCGACGTGACGCTGCCCAAGGACGCGGCGCTGCTCGACGAGCCCGACGTGCTGCTCGTCGCCGTCTCCCTCCCGGCCGCTGAGGTCGCCGAGGAGGGCGCTGAAGAGGCCGCCGCCTCGGCTCCCGCCGCGGAGGCCGCTGCGGAGTGATCCGCTGAGATGTCGATGGAGGGGGCGCGAGCTGATCGCGTCCCCTCCGTCATTTCCGCTGGAAAGGGACTCGAATGACCACCACCTGGCTGATCGTCGGCCTCGGCAACCCCGGCCCTCGCTACGCGGCGACCCGCCACAACATCGGGCAGATGGTCGTCGACGAGCTCGCCGACCGTCGTGGCGAGCGTTTCCGGGAGCACAAGGCGGGTGCGCGCGTCGTCGAGACCCGGGTGCGTCCCGGCGGAGATCGCCTCGTGCTGGCCAAGCCCAACTCGTTCATGAACGTCTCCGGCACCCCCGTCGCTGCCCTGGCGCGGTTCTACTCGGTGGCGCCCGAGAACGTGATCGTCGTGCACGACGAACTCGACATCCCGTTCGACAGCATCCGCATGAAGGTCGGCGGAGGACACGGCGGGCACAACGGCGTCCGCGACATCGCGCGAACCCTCACCAGCCCTGACTTCCTGCGCGTGCGTGCGGGCATCGGGCGCCCGCCAGGACGACAGGACCCGGCGGACTGGGTGCTCGCGCCGTTCGGTCCGGTCGAGCAGAAGACGCTGCCCGTCTTCATCTCGGACGCGGCGGATGCTGTGGAGCAGCTCGTCGACGAGGGGCTGCTGGCCGCGCAGCAGCGGCACCACTCGCGCTGATTCCCGCGCATCCGGTCGACGCAGACCGGTACGGAGGGTCAGAACAGCGGATCGGTGGCGATGCCGTTGCCGATGCCGTACATGAGCGTCACGGCGAGGAAGAAGATCCCGGGGCCCAACAGGGCGATCACGATCGCGGCGATGCCCATCCCTCGTCCACGCCGGCGGGCCACGGCGACGATCCCGCCGATCACCCCGAACAACCCGAGCGCGGTGCCCAGCCAGAACATGATCTCCGCCCACAGCGTCTCGACGCGGACGGGGGAGAGGGCCGCGATCACGAAATCACCGCTGCCGTTGACGAGATCGTCCACCGAGACGGCGAGTCCGATCTGCAGAGCGAGCACGCCTGCCACGACGGGGGTGACGAGGGCGGCGATCAGAGCGGCCGCGAGCGACATCGCACCCAGGGCGCGCGACGGTGCCGGAGCGGGAGGTGCCGAGTAGCCGCCGACCGGCGCCTGGTATCCGCCCACTGGCACGCGATACGCACCGGGCGGTGGCGCCTGGGGGACCGGGACGCCCTGGGGGGCAGGGACCCCCTGGGGAGGCAGCCCGGGAGGGACGAAGGGATCGGTCATCTCGCTCCTCAGACGCGGCGCAGCAGTCCGACGCGGTCGTAGACGTCGGCGAGGGTGGCGTCGGCGACCTCATCGGCCTTGGCCGCGTTCACCGCCAGCAGCCTGTCGAGTTCGGCCGGGTCGTCGAGCAGGGCGTTGGCGCGCTCGCGCACGGAACCGAACTCGTCGACGACGACCTCAGCCAGCCCCTTCTTGAAATCGCCGTACCCGCGTCCGGCGTACTCGTCTTCGATCGAACCCACCTGACGCCCGGTGAGCGCGGCGTAGATCGTCAGCAGGTTCGACACCCCGGGCTTGTTCTCGCGGTCGAAGCGCACCGAGCCCTCGTTGTCGGTGACAGCGCGCATGATCTTCTTCGCCGACTTCGCCGGGTCGTCGAGCAGCCACAGCACCCCGGCGTCGCTCTCAGCCGACTTCGACATCTTCGACGTCGGGTTCTGCAGATCGTAGATGCGCGCGGTGCCCTTCTGGATCACCGGGGTGGGCACGGTGAAGGTCGTGCCGAATCGGCTGTTGAACCGCTCGGCCAGATCGCGCGTCAGCTCGACATGCTGCTTCTGGTCGTCGCCCACCGGCACCAGCTCGCTCTGGTAGAGCAGGATGTCGGCGGCCATCAGCACCGGATAGGTGAACAGGCCGACGGAGGTCGAGTCCTGGCCGTAGCGCTGGGACTTGTCTTTGAACTGGGTCATCCGGCCCGCCTCACCGAAGCCGGTGATCGTGCTGAGGATCCAGGCGAGTTCTGCGTGCGCGCGCACGTGCGACTGCACGTACAGCGTCGACTTCGACGGCTCGATGCCGGCGGCGATGTACTGCGCCGCCGTGCGACGGGTCTTCTCGCGCAGTTCGCTGGGGTCCTGCGGCACGGTGATCGCGTGCAGATCGACCACCGAGAAGAACGCGTCGTACGAGCTCTGCATGTCACGCCACTGCAGGAGCGCCCCGATGTAGTTGCCGGCCTGGAGGGAGTCGGCGGAGGGCTGCATTCCGGAGTAGAGGCGTGGTTTGGTCACGAAGCAATCCTATGCGGCCTGCGCCCCGGAGCCTGCCGAAGGCCGCTGAGCCTGCCGAAGGGTCAGTACGTGTAGTCGACGATCACGGGTGCGTGATCACTCCAGCGCTCCGCGTACGTCGCGGCGCGGGCGACCGAGTACCCGGTGGCGCGGGCCGCCAGGGGCGGGGTCGCGAGATGGTAGTCGATCCGCCAGCCGCTGTCGTTGTCGAACGCCTTGCCCCGCATCGACCACCAGGTGTACGGCCCGGCAACCTCGCCGTGGTGTTCGCGGCCCACGTCGATCCAGCCGAGCCCCAGCCCGCCGCCCTCCGACGCGAACGAGCGGGTGTCGCTGAGCTGGCCCACCATCCCCCGGCCGACGCCCTCCTGGCCGACCACGCTCTCGCCTGCGGCGCCGAGGAAGCGATCGAAATAGGCCCGCTCGCGCGCGAGGAAGCCGGACTTCTTCACGTTTCCCCTCCAGTTCAGGATGTCGAACGGGCGGTGGCCGACGTTGAGGTCGCCGGTGACGAGCGCATGCGCGTCGTCGGCGCCGAGCTGCGCCATGCGCACGCTCATCGCGTCGAGGAACTTCCACTTCTCGTCCTGCTTCGGGGTGTCGGCCTCGCCGGAGTGCACGTACGCGCTGACGACGGTGAGCGACGCCCCGCCGATCTCGAAGTCGGCTTCGATCCAGCGGCCCGCGGAATCGAAGTCGTCGGCGCCGAGCGCGGTGCGGCTGGCGAGAGCGGGGGTGCGGCTGAGCACGGCGACGCCGGCCCGGCCCTTCGCGGTGGCCTTGTCGTGCACGATCTGCCAGTCGGGGAAGGCCGCGGCGAGGTGCTCGTCGTCGGCGCGCACCTCCTGCAGCGTGAGGATGTCGACGTCGGCCTGCTCGAGCCACGCGTGCATCCCGTTGCGGACGGCGGCTCGGACGCCGTTGACGTTGACAGAGGCGATACGCAGGTGGGGCATGGCATCCAGCCTAACGACGGGATCGGACATCCCGACGCGACCGCCGCACGGCAGTCGTTCGCAACGGCGGCAGGGCTCCGCTGTCGCGCAGCGGCTCGTTGCGGTCGTCGGCGCTCAGGGCGATCCAGGATGCCGCCAGCAGGATCACCGCGGCGATCACGCGGCACCACAGCAGAAGCCCGACCATCACCGCGAAGGTCGCCAGCAGCGGGTTCCCCGGGGTGTGCGCCGCCAGCAGACCGGCGCCGAGCTGCAGCACGGCCACGGCGACGCCGCCCAGCACGGCTCCGGGCAGGATCCGCCGCCACCGGATCTCCGTGCCGGTGAGGAAGCGCACCAGGGCGGCGATGGCCGCGACGTCGATGACGACCACGACCAGCGCCGACGAGATCGAGACGAGGGTGCGGGCCGTGGTGCCGGGCACCTCCTGCCCGAGCAGTTCGAGCAGCGCGCGCAGCGCCCACACACCGCCGACGCTGATCGCGGCGCCGAGCAGCAGGCTCACCCCGAAGACGAGCGCGGCCGCCGCGTCGTGCAGCTTCAGCAGCACGTAGCTGCGGGTGTCGAAGGGCAGGCCGAAGATGCCGCGCACTGCGCGACGGGTGAAAGTGACCGCGCCGATGCCCGTCCACACGACGACGACCGCGGCGATGACTCCGGTGAGGGTGAACGCGCCGGTCGCGGACATCGCCACCTCTCGTACGGCATCCGGTGCGACGATTCCGTCGGCTCCGATGAATCCGGGGATGTAGCTGTTCACGATCTTGATCATCGTGTCGACCGCCGCATCGCTGCCGCCGACCCAGAGCCCGGCACCCGCGAACGCGACGTAGAGCAGCGCGAACAGCGCGAACAGGGCTTGATACGCCATGCCCGCCGACAGCAGGAAGCCGTTGCGGCGCAGGAAGTGCCGCCACACCCGCACCGGGAACAGGGCGGCGATCCGCCGCCCCCACACAGCAGCGCGCCCGGCTGAACGATCCAGTCGGGCGCGCATGGGGCTGGCTGCGCTCAGCGGGAGCCACCGCGCAAGACGGCCTGCTTGACCTCGGCGATCGCCTTGGTGACCTCGATGCCGCGCGGGCACGCCTCGGTGCAGTTGAAGGTCGTGCGGCAGCGCCACACGCCCTCCTTGTCGTTCAGGATGTCGAGGCGCACGTCGCCCGCGTCGTCGCGCGAGTCGAAGATGAAGCGGTGCGCGTTCACGATCGCCGCGGGACCGAAGTACTGCCCGTCGGTCCAGAAGATCGGGCACGACGAGGTGCACGCGGCGCACAGGATGCACTTGGTGGTGTCGTCGAAGATCGCCCGGTCGGTGATCGACTGCACGCGCTCCTTGCCCTTCTCGGGAGTGGAGTTCGCGATGAGGAACGGCTGCACCTCGCGGTAGGACGCGAAGAACGGCTCCATGTCGACGATGAGGTCCTTCTCGAGCGGAAGGCCCTTGATGGCCTCGACGTAGATCGGCTTCGAGATGTCGAGGTCCTTGATCAGCGTCTTGCAGGCCAGTCGGTTGCGGCCGTTGATGCGCATGGCATCCGAACCGCAGATGCCGTGGGCGCACGAGCGGCGGAACGACAGCGAGCCGTCGACCTCCCACTTGATCTTGTGCAGCGCGTCGAGCACGCGGTCGGTCGCGTACAGCTCGACGTCGTAGTCGACCCAGCGCGGCTCCTCGTCGACCTCGGGGTCGAAGCGGCGGATGTTGAAGGTGACCAGGAAGGACTGCACTCCCGAGTCGTTCGCGGCGTCAGCGTGTGCCTCTACGACGTCGGTCATGATCAGTACTTCCTCTCCATGGGCTGGTAGTTCGTGATGACCACGGGCTTCCAGTCCAGTTTGATGTGGTCGGTGGCGTCGGACGAGTGCGCGTCGCCCACGAGGTAGGCCATCGTGTGCTTCATGTAGTTCTCGTCGTCGCGCTTCGGGAAGTCGTCGCGCATGTGACCGCCGCGGCTCTCCTTGCGGTTGCGTGCGGCGTAGACGACGACCTCGGCGATGTCGAGCAGGAAGCCCAGCTCGACAGCCTCGAGCAGGTCGGTGTTGAACCGCCTGCCCTTGTCGTCGACGTGGATGTTCTTGTAGCGCTCGCGTAGCTCCTCGATGACGCCGAGCACGTGGGTCAGCGACTCCTCGGTGCGGAACACCTGGGCGCCCTTGTCCATCTCGTCCTGCAGCGTCTTGCGCAGCACGGCGATGCGCTCGGTGCCCTGGTTGTTGCGCAGACCCTCCACCATGTCCTTCACGAACGCGGCGGGGTTCTCCGGCAGCGGCACGAAGTCGGCGGTCTTGACGTACTCCACGGCGTTGCGTCCGGCGCGCTTGCCGAACACGTTGATGTCGAGCAGCGAGTTGGTGCCCAGGCGGTTCGAGCCGTGCACCGAGACGCACGCGCACTCGCCCGCGGCGTACAGGCCGGGGACCACGGTCGAGTTGTCGGAGAGCACCTCGGCATCGTTGTTGGTCGGGATGCCGCCCATCGCGTAGTGCGCGGTCGGCATCACCGGCACGGGCTCGACGACCGGGTCGACGCCCAGATAGGTGCGGGCGAACTCGGTGATGTCGGGCAGCTTGGTCTCGAGCACCTCGGCGCCCAGGTGCGTGCAGTCCAGCAGCACGTAGTCCTTGTGCGGGCCGGCACCGCGACCGTCGAGCACCTCCTGCACCATGCTGCGGGCGACGATGTCGCGCGGTGCGAGGTCCTTGATGGTGGGCGCGTAGCGCTCCATGAAGCGCTCACCCGAGGCGTTGCGCAGGATGGCTCCCTCGCCGCGCGCACCCTCGGTGAGGAGGATGCCGAGGCCGGCCAGGCCTGTCGGGTGGAACTGGAAGAACTCGAGGTCCTCGAGCGGCAGCCCCTTGCGCCAGATGATGCCGACGCCGTCTCCCGTGAGGGTGTGCGCGTTCGACGTGGTCTTGAAGATCTTGCCGAAGCCGCCGGTCGCGAAGATCACGGCCTTCGACTGGAACACGTGCAGGTCGCCGGTGGCGAGGTCGTATGCGACGACGCCCGCGACCTGCGTGGCGCCCGCGGCGTCCTTCACGGTGATCAGGTCGAGCACGTAGAACTCGTTGAAGAAGTTGATGCCGAGCTTGACGCAGTTCTGGAACAGCGTCTGCAGGATCATGTGACCGGTGCGGTCCGCCGCGTAGCAGGCGCGGCGGACGGGAGTCTTGCCGTGCTCGGCGGTGTGACCGCCGAAGCGACGCTGATCGATCTTGCCGTCGGGCGTGCGGTTGAACGGCAGACCCATGTTCTCGAGGTCGATGACCGCGTCGATGGCCTCTTTGGCGAGGATCTCCGCCGCATCCTGATCGACGAGGTAGTCACCGCCCTTGACCGTGTCGTAGGTGTGCCACTCCCAGTTGTCGTCCTCGACGTTCGCGAGGGCCGCAGCCATGCCGCCCTGTGCCGCACCGGTGTGCGAACGCGTGGGGTACAGCTTCGTGATCACGGCGGTCTTCGCGCCGGGACCGGCCTCGATGGCCGCGCGCATGCCGGCGCCGCCGGCGCCCACGATGACGATGTCGAACTGGTGGTAGTGCACGCCGTCGCGCACGACGGAGTCAGAGGTCTGCGTAGTCAATGATCTGCCTTCTTCGCTTACTTGCCCAGTGCCTGGCAGGTCTCCCACATCGAGCCGTCCGCCAGGACGCCCGCGCAGGGGTCGAACGTGAACACCACGAGGGTGCCCAGGATGATGAGGAGCGCCGCCGCCAGGCCCAGCGCCCAGACGAGAGCCGTGCGGGCCTTCTCGTGGGTGACGTAGTCGTTGACGATCGTGCGCATGCCGTTGGAGCCGTGGATGAGCGCGAGCCACAGCATCAGTACGTCCCACCACTGCCAGAACGGCGTGGCGTACTTCCCGGCGACGAAGGCGAAGTCGACCGCGTGGATGCCCTCGCCGACCATGAGGTTGACGAACAGGTGTCCGAAGATGAGCACGACGAGCAGCACGCCGGAGCCGCGCATGAACAGCCAGCCCCACTTCTCGAGGTTGACGCCGCGCTGGCGACGGGCGGGTGCGATGGTCTGGGCGGACATCAGTTGCCCCCTCCGAATCCGGCGAACGCGAGGACGAGGTGACGCGGCACGAAGCCCGCCATGATCACGGCCCAGACGCCGAGGACGATCCAAAACAGCTGACGCTGGTACTGCGCGCCCTTCGACCAGAAGTCGACGACGATGATGCGCAGTCCGTTCATCGCGTGGAAAGCGATGCCGGCGACGAGCACCACCTCGCCGATCGCCATGATCGGGTTCTTGTACGCGCCGATGACGACGTCGTAGGCCTCGGGCGACACGCGGATGAGCGCCGTGTCGAGGACGTGCACCAGCAGGAAGAAGAAGATCGCGACGCCCGTGATGCGGTGCAGCACCCACGACCACATGCCTTCACGGCCCCGATACAGTGTGCCGCGTGGAGACCTCGATGTGGTCTCCGAAACCGACGGTGTCAAGCGTGTGCTCGTGGACACGTCGTCCTCCCTGATCGATGAGACGTCGTGCATGCATCCGGGCACGCCCGACCTCACTCATCCTATTCCTGTCAGAAGGCTGAAGGCGACGAAGGGCACCCTTATCGGCCGGGGTCGGTGGGGGACACCCCGGCTAAGGTGTGACGCATGGCGCGAATCGACGACTTCTACGCTGTCATCCCGGCCGGCGGCATCGGCAGCCGGCTGTGGCCGCTGTCGCGGGCGGATGCCCCGAAGTTCCTCCACGACCTCACCGGCTCGGGGCACTCGCTGCTGCGCGACACGTGGGATCGCCTGGAGCCCCTCGCCGGAGCGGATCGCATCGCCGTCGTCACGGGGCGCGCGCATCGCGCCGCCGTGGAGGCCCAGCTGCCCGGCATCCCGGACGCCAACGTCTTCCTCGAATCGGAGCCGCGCGAGTCGGCGGCGGCGATCGGGCTGGCCGCCGCGATCCTGCATCGTCGCGACCCCGACGTGATCATCGGATCGTTCAGCGCCGACCACGTGATCCGCGGCACGCGCGTCTTCGAGTTCGCCGTCCGCGACGCCGTCGAGGTCGCGCGGGAGGGCTACATCTGCACGATCGGGATCAGTCCGACCGAGCCCGCCATCGGCTTCGGCTACATCAAGAAGGGGGAGGAGCTCGTCGTCGACGGGGCCCGCGAGGCGGCTCTCGTGGAGCGCTTCGTCGAGAAGCCCGACCTCGAGACGGCGAAGGCGTATGTCGCCGACCGCGAGCACCTCTGGAACGCGGGCATGTTCATCGCCAAGGCGAGCGTGCTGCTCGACGAGCTGCGGATCAACGAACCTGAGCTGCACGCGGGGCTCATGGAACTCGCCGAGGCCTGGGACGACCGCGACAGGCGGGGCCCGGCGGTCGACCGCATCTGGCCGAAGCTGAAGAAGATCGCCATCGACTACGCCGTGGCGGAGCCTGCCGCCGAGCGCGGACGTCTGGCCGTGGTGCCGGGGCACTTCGACTGGGACGACGTCGGCGACTTCGCGTCGCTCACGAAGCTCATCACGAACGGTCGCAAGAACGACCTTGCGGTGCTCGGCCCGAGGGCGCGCGTGCTCTCGGATGCCGCCAGCGGCATCCTCGTGTCGCAGACCTCGCGCGTGATCAGCCTGGTCGGGGTGCAGGACATCGTCGTGGTCGACACCGACGACGCGCTGCTGGTGACCACGGTCGAGCACGCGCAGCGGGTCAAGGGCGTGGTCGAGTCGCTGAAGCTCACCGGCCGGGGCGACGTGCTCTGACAGCGCTGTCGCAGATGGCCATGCTGCAGGGCGGTCATCATTGCAGGTTTGTAACCTTTCGCCAGCACTTCTGAGCATCACGTGCGTCACGCGCGTAACACTGGGTAACCTCGAGCGATCCGCGATGTCCGCGGAGATCACCCGGGAGGCATGAGTGTCCATCTCCATCACCAAGAAGCTGCTCGGCGTCACCGTTGCCGCCGGCGTCGTCCTGAGTCTCGCCGCGTGCGGCCAGGCGCCCACAGACAAGCCAGGCGCCAGCGGGGGCAAGACCGAGTCCGACTTCCTGCCCTGCATCGTCTCCGACATGGGCGGCTTCGACGACAAGTCGTTCAACCAGCTCTCGTTCGAGGGCGCCAAGAAGGCCGCTGACGAGCTGGGCGTCAAGCTCAAGGATGTTCAGTCGAACGCCGAGACCGAGTACGGCCCCAACGTCACCAACCTCGTCGACGAGGGCTGCAACGCGATCGTCGCCGTCGGCTTCGCGCTGTCGCAGGCGACCGTCGAGGCGGCCACCGCGAACGAGGACATCGACTTCATCCTCGTCGACGACGCCGCCGACAACGACTTCGACGGCAAGAAGGACGCCGAGAACGTCAAGCCGCTGCTGTACAACACGGCTGAGGCCGCGTTCCTCGCGGGCTACCTGTCGGCCGGCTACTCGAAGACCGGCAAGGTCGGCACCTTCGGCGGCATGGAGTTCCCGACCGTCACCATCTTCATGGACGGCTTCAAGCAGGGCGTCGACCACTACAACGAGGTCAAGGGCAAGGACGTCCAGGTCGTCGGCTGGGACGGCAAGACCGGCTCGTTCACGGGTGGCTTCGAGGCGAACCCCGACGCCAAGCAGGTCGCGGTCAACATCCTCAACCAGGGCGTCGACGTGATCCTCCCGGTCGGCGGCCCGATCTACCAGTCGGCGCAGCAGGCGATCAAGGAGTCCGGCAAGGACATCGCCCTGATCGGCGCGGACGCCGACCTGTTCGAGACCGACCCGTCCACCGCCGATGTGGTGCTCACCTCGGTGCTGAAGGCCATGGACCTCTCGACCTACGAGGCCGTGCTCTCCAGCGGTGAGGGCGAGTTCGACGCCGAGGCGTACATCGGCACGCTCGAGAACAAGGGCGTCGGCATCGCCGATCTGCACAACTTCGCCGACAAGGTGGACTCGGCGCTGCAGGACGAGGTCAAGCAGCTGCAGCAGGACATCATCGACGGCAAGGTCGAGGTCACCTCGTACCTGAGCAAGTAAGGCTCCTGGATCGGGGAGGTCGGCGGATGCCGGCCTCCCCGTTTCTGCCTGAATCGGAACCGGCGGAAGTCGGCGTTCCCGTTTCTGCCTGAATAGGATCAGACCATGAAGCTTGAACTGCGCGGCATCACCAAGAGGTTCGGCGCGCTGACAGCCAACGACCACATCGACCTCACCGTCGAGGCCGGAGAGATCCACTGCCTCCTCGGCGAGAACGGCGCCGGCAAGTCGACCCTGATGAATGTGCTCTACGGCCTCTATCAGGCCGACGAGGGCGACATCCTGCTGGACGACGTCGTGCAGCACTTCGCCGGACCCGGCGACGCGATGGCCGCAGGCATCGGCATGGTGCATCAGCACTTCATGCTGATCCCCGTCTTCACCGTCGCCGAGAACGTCATGCTCGGTCACGAGCAGACCACCTTCGGTGGACGGCTCGACCTGAACGCGGCGCGCGCCCGCGTGCGCGAGATCTCCGATCGCTTCGGCTTCGACGTCGACCCCGATGCGATCGTCGAGGACCTTCCGGTCGGTGTGCAGCAGCGCGTCGAGATCATCAAGGCGCTCGCGCGCGAAGCGCGCGTGCTGGTGTTCGACGAGCCGACGGCGGTGCTCACCCCGCAGGAGACCGACGAGCTGATGGCGACCATGCGTCAGCTCAAGGCGCAGGGCACCTCGATCGTCTTCATCACCCACAAACTGCGCGAGGTGCGCGAGGTCGCCGACCGCATCACCGTCATCCGCCTCGGCAAGGTCGTCGGCGAGGCGTCGCCGACCGCCTCGAACGAGGAGCTCGCCTCGCTCATGGTCGGCCGTGCCGTCGAACTGACCGTGCACAAGGGCGCACCGGCCGTACGTGACAACGGTCTCACTGTGACCGACCTCACCGTCACCGACCCGGCCGGCACCGTCGTCGTGGACCGCGCGTCCTTCGAGGTGCGCGGCGGCGAGGTGCTCGCGATCGCCGGCGTGCAGGGCAACGGCCAGACCGAGCTCACCGAGGCGATCATCGGCCTGCAGGACAACGTCAGCGGCAGCATCCGTCTCGACGGTCAGGAGCTGGTCGGCCGCTCGGTGCGGCAGATCCTGGATGCCGGTGTCGGCTTCGTCCCCGAGGACCGCAGCATCGACGGACTGGTGAAGGAGTTCTCGATCGCCGAGAACCTCATGCTCGACCGCTCCCACGGGTCGCCGTTCGTGAAGGCCGGCACCGTGCAGCGCTCGCTGCTGCACGACTTCGCGCACGATCGCATCGCCGAGTTCGACATCCGCACCCAGGGCCCGCAGCAGGCGGCAGGACGGCTCTCCGGCGGAAACCAGCAGAAGGTCGTGCTCGCGCGTGAGCTGAGCCGAGACCTCGCGCTGTTCCTGGCAGCCCAGCCGACCCGCGGCGTCGACGTCGGGTCGATCGAGTTCATCCACAAGCGGGTCATCGAGACGCGCGATGCGGGCGTGCCGGTGATCGTCATCTCCACCGAGCTCGACGAGGTCGCAGCCCTCGCCGATCGCATCCTGGTGATGTACCGCGGGCGCATCATGGGCATCGTTCCCGGGAGCACGTCACGCGAGAAGCTCGGTCTGATGATGGCCGGCATGTCCGAGACCGAGGCCGCGACGACGGCGAGCCCGATCCCCGCCACGAACGGAGAGACGAAGTGAGCGACACCCAGGCACCGGCGCCGCAGCGGTCAGCACCGCTCGCCGAGCCCGAGACGAAGATCGCCCCGTCACGCTGGCAGACGACCCTGCAGGCGATCGTCACCGGCAACGGCATCATCTCGCTGCTGGCGGTGGTGCTCGCGGTGATCGTCGGCTCGATCATGATCGCCGCCACGAACGAGGAGGTGCAGGCCGCGTCGGGATACTTCTTCGCGCAGCCCGGCGACACCTTCGCCGCGATCTGGGAGGCCGTGACCGGTGCGTACGCGGCATTGTTCCGCGGCGCGATCTACAACTTCAACGCCGACACGTTCGAGAAGGGAATCCGTCCGCTCACCGAGACGCTGAAGTTCGCGACCCCGCTGATCGCGGCCGGTCTCGGTGTGGGACTCGCGTTCCGCGCCGGCCTGTTCAACATCGGCGGTCAGGGGCAGATGCTGCTCGCCGCGGCCGCCGCCGGGTACGTCGCCACCGCGATGGACCTGCCGATGGGACTGCACCTGATCGTCGCGATCGTCGCCGGTCTGGTCGCCGCCGCTCTCTGGGCGGGTATCGCGGGCCTGCTGAAGGCACGCACCGGAGCGCACGAGGTGATCACCACGATCATGCTCAACCACATCGCGTTCTACCTGCTCGCCTGGATGCTGGCGACGCAGGGTCTTCTCCAGGCGCCGGGATCGAGCAACCCGAAGACGGCGCCGATGGCCGAGACCGCGTTGCTGCCGCAGCTGCTCGGGCCCTCGTACAAGCTGCACGCCGGCTTCCTGCTCGCGCTGATCGCCGTCGCGTTCACGTGGTGGCTGCTCGAGCGCTCCGCGCTCGGCTTCCGCTTCCGCGCCGTGGGCGAGAACCCGTCCGCCGCGCGGGTCGCCGGCATCGACGTGGGCCGCATGTACTTCGTCGTGATGCTCATCGCCGGCGCGCTCGTCGGCATCGCCGGTGTCAGCCAGGTGCTGGGCACCGAGGTGCGCGGCTTCAGCGGCGGCATCGACGCGGGCATCGGCTTCGACGCGATCACGGTGGCGCTGCTCGGGCGCTCGTCGCCGATCGGCATCCTGTTCGCCGGTGTGCTGTTCGGCGCGTTCAAGACCGGCGGTTTCACGATGCAGTCCTCGCAGGGCATCCCGGTCGAGATCATCCTCGTCGTGCAGTCGCTGATCGTGCTCTTCATCGCCGCGCCCCCGCTGGTGCGCGCGATCTTCGGGCTGCCGCAGCCCGGCCGGCCTTCGCGCCGCGCGAAGAAAGCGGCGCGCGCCCGCCGCGCCGAACCGGCTGAAGGAAAGAAGGTGTCGGCATGAGCCTCACCACCCCCGTGAACGATGCGCCGCAGGGCGACATCGACCAGCCGCGCGTCGTCGCCGTCGTGTCGTGGAAGGCGCCGATCATCTTCGGCATCTTCACCGTGCTGTTCGCCCTGCTGCCGCTGCTGGTGCCGCGCGAGGGTATGACGACCTTCCGGCTCGCCGAGCAGAACGCCGCGATCGCCGTGCCCGACGTGCTGCTGCCGGCGACGCCCACGGCGTGGATCGCCGTGGTGCTGCTGGCGCTGTGCACCGGCTACGCGGCGATGACCGTGATGGCGCACCGTCGGCTGCCGCTCTGGCTCATCGTCGTGTACGTCGCCGTGCTGCTGATCGGATTCCTCGCCTGGGCCGGCGCCGGCGCGACGCTGCCGATGATCGGCCTGCTGGCCGGTGCGCTCGCCCTCGCCACCCCGCTGATCTTCGGCGCCCTCGGCGGCGTGATCGGAGAGCGGGCGGGTGTGGTGAACATCGCGATCGAAGCGCAGATGCTCGCCGGTGCCTTCACCGCGGCCGTCGCCGGGTCGCTCGCCGGCACTCCGTGGGCCGGACTCGTCGCGGCCATGCTCGCCGGCGTGCTCGTCGCGCTCGTGCTCGGCGTGTTCACGATCACCTACTACGTCGACCAGGTCATCGTCGGTGTGGTGCTGAACGTGCTCGTGATCGGCATCACGACCTTCCTGTTCCGTCAGGTGCTCGCCCCGAACACCGAGACCATGAACAGCCCCGACACCTTCTCGGTCGTTCCCATCCCGCTGCTCAGCGAGATCCCGCTGATCGGACCGATCCTGTTCCAGCAGTCCTTCATCGTGTACCTGATGTACGCGGTCGTCGCGCTGGTCTGGTTCGGGCTGTACCGCACCCGCTGGGGTCTGCGTCTGCGCGCCGTGGGCGAGCACCCGCAGGCGGCCGACACGGTCGGCATCAAGGTCGCCGCGACCCGCTACCGCGCGGTGCTGCTCGGCGGTGCCGTCGCCGGCCTCGGCGGCGCCTTCTACACGCTCGTGTCGGTGCCGCGGTTCAACCAGGAGATGACGGCGGGCGCGGGCTTCATCGCCCTCGCCGCGGTGATCTTCGGAAAATGGGATCCGATCCGCGCGACGCTCGCCGCGCTGCTGTTCGGCTTCGCCACCAACCTGCAGGGCGTGCTCAGCGTCATCGGCTCGCCGGTGCCCAGCCAGTTCATGCTCATGCTGCCGTACATCGTGACGATCTTCGCCGTGGCCGGCCTGGTCGGGCGCTCCCGCCCGCCGGCCGCCGACGGCGAGCCGTACATCAAGTCCTAGGAGACCACGTGACCGACATCGATTGGGACGAGCTGAGACAGGTCGCCACCGAGGCGATGCAGAATGCCTACGCACCGTACTCGCGGTACAAGGTGGGGGCGGCCGCCCTCGTCGACGACGGACGCATCGTCGCGGGATGCAACGTCGAGAACGCGTCGTACGGCGTCGGCTTGTGCGCGGAGTGCGCTCTCGTCGGCGACCTGCACATGTCCGGCGGCGGTCGGCTGGTCGCCTTCGTGTGCGTGAACAACGACGGGCAGACGATCATGCCGTGCGGCCGCTGCCGTCAGCTGCTCTTCGAGCACTCCAGCCCGGAGATGCTGCTCGAGACGGTCTCGGGCATCCGCACCATCGACGAGGTGCTGCCCGACGCCTTCGGCCCGCGCGATCTGGAGGATGCCCGATGACCCTTCGACAGGCTCAGGGACCCGGCGGCGGCTCCGGCGAACCCTTCGACGCGATCGACGTCATCCGCGCCAAGCGCGACGGCGGCTCGGTGCCCGAGAATGCGCTGCGTTGGATGGTCGACGCGTACACCCGCGGCTACGTCTCCGACGCGCAGATGGCGTCGTTCGCGATGGCGATCTTCCAGCGCGGCATGCAGCGCGACGAGATCCGGGTGCTGACCGACGCGATGATCGCGTCGGGGGAGCGGATGAGCTTCGCCAGCCTCGGCAAGCGCACGGTCGACAAGCACTCTACCGGCGGCGTGGGCGACAAGATCACCCTGCCGCTGGCTCCGCTCGTGGCCGTGTTCGGTGTCGCCGTTCCGCAGCTCAGCGGCCGCGGCCTCGGCCACACCGGCGGCACGCTCGACAAACTCGAATCCATCCCGGGGTGGCGGGCAGCGCTCAGCAACGACGAGATGTTCGCGCAGATGCAGAGCGATGTCGGAGCCGTGATCTGCGCCGCCGGCTCGGGTCTCGCACCAGCTGACAAGAAGCTCTACGCCCTGCGCGATGTCACCGGCACGGTCGAGGCGATCCCGCTGATCGCCTCGAGCATCATGTCGAAGAAGATCGCCGAGGGCACCGACGCTCTCGTGCTGGATGTGAAGTTCGGCAACGGCGCCTTCATGCAGGACATCGATCGTGCGCGTGAGCTGGCCCGCACGATGGTCGAGCTCGGCACCGACTCGGGCGTGGCGACCACGGCGCTGCTGACCGACATGAACGTTCCGCTCGGACTCGCGATCGGCAACGCGAACGAGGTGCGCGAGTCGGTCGAGATCCTCGCCGGCGGCGGCCCTGCCGACGTGCGCGAGCTGACGCTCGCCCTCGCCCGCGAGATGCTCTCGCTCGCGGGGCAGCCGGATGCCGATGTCGAGGCCGCCCTCGACGACGGCCGTGCGATGGACAGCTGGAAGGCGATGATCCGCGCCCAGGACGGCGATCCGGATGCCTCGCTGCCGACCGCGCGCGAGACGCACGTCGTCACCGCCGACCGCGACGGCGTCGTGACCCGGATGGACGCGCTGCCGTTCGGCATCGCGGCGTGGCGCCTCGGCGCCGGCCGCGCACGCGCCGAGGACCCGGTGATCTTCGCCGCCGGCATCGATCTCGCGGTGAAGCCCGGCGAGAAGGTCACCGCCGGGCAGCCGCTGTTCACGCTGTCGGCCGAGGATGAGGGGCGCTTCGCCCGCGCTCTCGAAGCGCTGGACGGCGCCTACGAGATCGGCGACCAGACGGCGGCCCCCGCCGCACAGCCCATCGTGCGCGAGCGCATCACCGCCTGAGAACCGGAGGACCACCATGAAGATCGACGAGCTGCGCGCTCTGCCCAAGATCTCGCTGCACGATCACCTCGACGGCGGCGTGCGCCCCGCGACGATCCTGGAGCTCGCCGATGCGAGCGGCATCCAGGCACCGGCGCAGGACCCGAAGGGGCTGAGCCGCTGGATCGCGCAGCAGAGCGATGCCGGTTCCCTGGTGGAGTATCTGAAGACGTTCGACCTGGTGACCTCGGTCATGCAGTCCGAGCGGGCGCTCACGCGCATCGCCCGTGAGTTCGTCGCCGACCTGGCGGCTGACGGCGTCATCTACGGTGAGGTGCGCTGGGCGCCCGAGCAGCACGTCGCGGGCGGGCTCAGTCTCGACGACGCGGTGCGCGCCGTGCAGCGCGGCATCGAGGAGGGCGAGGACGAGGCGGATGCCGACGGCCACAGCATCCGGGTCGGGCAGATCGTCTCGGCCATGCGTCAGGGCTCGCGTGTGCGGGAGATCGCCGAACTCGCGGTGCGCCATCGCGAGAACGGCGTCGTCGGTTTCGACATCGCCGGGCCGGAGGACGGCTTCCCCGCGTCGGAGCACCGTGCCGCCTTCGACTACCTTGCTGCGGAGTTCCTGCCCGTCACAGTGCATGCCGGAGAGGCTGCGGGACCTGCATCCATTCGCTCCGCCCTGATCGACGGACGCGCGCTGCGCCTCGGACACGGCGTGCGCATCGCCGAGGACCTGCAGATCATCGAACGCGAAGGCGACGAGGTGCAGGTGCAGTTCGGCGACCTGGCACGGTGGGTGCGCGATCGTGAGATCCCGCTCGAGCTCTCGCCCTCGTCGAACCTGCAGACGGGCGCGATCGCGCAGTGGGGCGAGGAGCTCGCCGATCACCCGTTCGACCTGCTCTACCAACTCGGCTTCTCGGTCACCGTGAACGTCGACAACCGCACCATGAGCGGCACGTCGTTGACGCGCGAGCTCTCTCTGCTGGTCGACGCCTTCGGGTACGATCTCGACGACCTCGAGGCGTTCCAGTTCAACGCGGCGTCCGCCGCGTTCCTGCCGGTCGAAGAGCGCGAGGAGCTCGTCGAGATGATCGCCGAGGGCTTCGAGCGCTGAAGCCCCCGGCGAACGACCCGTCACCCAGGGTGACGGGTCGGCACCCTGGCGCTCAGGCGGCTTCCGGATTCTGCGCCCACAGGTCGGGGCCGAACACCTCGTAGTGGATGCGGTCGGCCGGCACCCCGCGCCCGATCAGGGTGCGGCGCATGGCCTGCATGAACGGCAGCGGTCCGCACATGAACACCGAGGCGCGCTCGGGCAGGTCGACCTCGCTGAGGTCCATGAATCCCTCGCGTGCCGGGTACAGGGTCGGCGCGCCGACGGCATCCTGCTCGTACCAGTTCTGCGCCCTGGCATCCGGCATCGCCAGCACCTGGCGGCGCAGCGAGGAGTACAGCGCATGCGTGTCGTGTGCGCGATCGGCGTGGAACAGCCGCACGGTGCGCGCAGGCTGGCGGCGGGAGAGGTCTTCCATGATGGCGGCGACCGGCGTGATGCCGATGCCCGCCGAGACGAGCACGAGAGGGTGATCCTCGTCGTCGAGCACGACGTCGCCGGCGGGCTGCGAGACGTCGAGCATGGTGCCGGGCTGCGCGTGCTGCCACAGCCACGTCGAGACCTGCCCGTCGGGCGCCCCGCCCACTCCGTGCACCCGCTTGATGGTCACCCGGATGGAGTCGCCGCGCGGGCCGGACGAGATCGTGTACTGACGCGGCTGCCGGCTGCCGTCGGGCAGATCAACGGCGATGGCCACGTACTGCCCGGTGCGGTGCGAGGGGATGAGTCCGTCGACCGGTGCGAGCAGCAGCGAGAAGATGTCGTCCGACTCCTCGAAGCGCTCCACCACCCGGTAACCGCGCCACGGGTTCTCGGGGTCGGTGCCCGATTCGGCGTACAGGCGCGCCTCTTCGGCGATCAGCGCGGTGGCGAACAGCCAGTACACCTCGTCCCACGCCGACCGCACCGCGGGGGTGACCGCGTCGCCGAGCACGGTGCCCACGGCGTCGAGCAGATGACGGCCGACGATGGTGTATTCGCCGGCGCGGATCCCCAGCGAGACGTGCTTGTGGGCGATCCGGCGCATCACCGGAGTGAAGTCGGGGGCGTGCGGATCGATCAGCTGCACGGCGAAGACGACCACCGAGGCGGCGAGCGCCTTCGGCTGCTCGCCGATCGCCTGGTTGGCGCGGTTGAACACCCGCAGCAGTTCGGGGTGCGCGGCGAACATGGCGGGGTAGAACACCTTCGTGATCTGCTCGGCGTGCTCGGCGACGACGCCGGCGGTGGCCGCGACGACTGCTTCGGACTCGGGCGAGAGCTTCATGACGTTCCTTTCGTGGGTCTGCGTCTCCTCGAGTCTGCGTGCGGGTGCCGCTGGAGGGATGCGGTTTTCACCGGTTCTATTCGGTGCGCCGCAGCCCGAGCCGGCGTAACGTGAAGGGGTGCCACGCCGTGTCGACGATTACCGCGGTCTGACGCAGCCGAGTCGGCTGCGGCTGCTGCGCGCCGTGCAGAGCCATCCCGGCATGCGCGTGGCGGAACTCGCGGAGCGGTGCGGGATGCCGCTCAACACCGCGCGGGATCACCTGCGCGTGCTGGTGCAGGAGGGCCTCGTGCGCGAGGAGCGACTGCACGTGGGCAGCAGGGGCCGACCGCCGATCGCGTACCACCCGGTGCGCGAGGCGGATTCGAATCCCGCGGCGCGGCGCCGTGTCGACGGTGCCCGGCGGCGCGGTGCGCTGCTGCGTGCGGTGATGCCGCCGACGCCCGCGGATGCCGCCCTGAGGGGCGACACCGAGGCTGAAACGCAGCTGGACGTGCTGTACGAGCACCTCGATGATGCCGGCCTCAGTCCCGTCCTCGACGAGCCGGCACTGCGCTTCGAGATGATGCCGTGCCGCTACCGGGGGATGATCGCACAGGACCAGGCGACGGTCTGCGGCGCCCACGCGCGCCTGGTGCGCGACACGCTCGCCCAGGTCGACGGTCCGCTCGAGGTCGAGCGACTCGAGCCGTTCGTCACCGCCGACACCTGTGCCCTCCTGCTGCGCCGCGGGGAGCACCGCGGGCGAACCGCATCCGATCCGGTCAGCGCACCTCCGCCGCCAGAGTCCCGATCAGCTCGGTGATCCGGGCGCGCACGGCCTGGTCGGAGACCGTGGGCTCTCCGTCGCCCCCCTGAGGGCCGTAGGCGCCGAACGACGCGTGCGAGGCGCCGTCGATCTCGACGAGCCGGGCGTCGGCCGGAAGCAGATCCCGGGCATCCGCGACCTTCTGCGGCGTCGACAGGCCGTCCTCGCTTCCCGACACGCTCAGCACGGGCATCCGGTAGTCCGACAGGTCGGTCGCGCAGTACGAGGCGAACAGCACCAGGGCATCGGCGTCCGGTGCCAGCTGGCAGGCGCGCACTCCGCCCAGGGAGTGCCCGCTCACCATCCACGAATCCACGTCGGGCGCCGCGGAGGTGAACGCGTCGAGCCCACGCGGATCGAAGAACGCGAGGTTCAGCCAGGGGCGGGTGATGACGACCGTGATGCCGTCTTCGGCGGCGAGATCCTGCAGCGTCGCGATGTAGCCCTCCGGCTGCACCTTCGCCCCCGGGATGAACACGAGGCCGACGTCCGCGTCACCGTCGGCGGGGGAGAGCACGATGCCCTCGGGCGCAGACTCGATCGTGAGCGCGGGGTTCGCCTCCGCGTGCGCGAGCGGACCGGGTTCGGCCGACATCACTCCGACCTGCGTCCAGACCAGCGTTCCGCCGAGGGTCAGCACGAGCAGGGCCGCCAGCGACAACAGGATCCGCGAGAGGATGCGCTTCGCGCGCGTGACGGGCATGCGTCCAGGCTATCTGCGCGGCACGCTCGCTCGGCACCCCGGGGTCAGGTGAGCAGGGAGGCCGTGGCACGCCCGAGCATCACGAGCGTGCCCGCCCAGGCGCACAGCAGCATCAC
>NZ_DAMDLU010000018.1:0-29285 GCF_032084865.1 Microbacterium sp. | reverse complement strand
TCTCGATGACACCGTCTTTCTTAGCCATAGCCTCGCTGACGCTTCTGCAGATCGGCCGATCTGCGGTGGGTGGGTGATGAGTGTGGTGCGGCCGGTTCGGACACGCCGGAATAAGGCACAAGGCACCAAGGAACTAAGATATACCCTCAGCGGCCCTGCGGCAAATGGAGCCCCGTTCGATCAGGGCAGCACCTTGGGGAGCTCGGTGTTGATCTCGTTGATGTCGAGGCGCTTGCCGTTGATCTCGATCGTCGGCGTGCCCTTGATCTCGTGCGCCTTCGCCTGTGCAGCGCCGTACTTCAGGTACGTGCCGTCGTCGATGCATCCCGCCGCCTTGTCGGCGCCGACCTCGTCGGCGATCTGCTTGAGCTGATCGTCGGTCAGTCCGGTCGAGTTCTCCGCAGGCTGGTTCGCGAACAGCGCGTTCATGAAGTCGAGCGCCTTGTCGGAGTTGTTCTCGGCGACGCAGTACATGGCTGCGGCAGAACGCGACGAGTACTCCGTGCCCTGCGAGAGGCGGTCGAGGATCGCGATGGGGTGGATCTCGAGAGTCAGCTTGTCGGCGGCGGCGGCTTCCTGCAGCTGCTGGCCGTACGCCTGCTCGAACGAGTTGCACGCCGGGCACATGAAGTCGAGGTAGGTCGTGACGACATCCTTGCCCTCGCCGAGGGTGATGGCCCCCGTCTCGGAATTGACGATGTCGCTCTTCGGCGCCGGCCCCGCATCGGTGGCCTGGTTGTTCAGCCAGACGACGACCGCGCCCAGCGCGACCAGCACGACGACGACGGCTACGGAGATTCCGATGGCGAACCAGTTGGGCTTGCTCTGGGCGTGGGCCATGACAGTCCGATCTTCAGCACAAAATTGTCGCCCCCATTCTGCCCCGTACACGCTATGGCTGCCATGTGAGCCGCGCAGCGCGGTCTCCCTCCCCTCGGCGAGAAACCACTTCCTGCACGAGATGAGCGCGTACGCGTGGTTTCTCTCGACGGATGTGGTTTCTCGCGGGAGACGAGTGGTTCTGCACAGCCGGCCGGCGCCGACTGTTCATCCACAGATCGTGTGGTCAGCGGCACCCGGCGACGTGGTGACACGGCAGGCTCAGGCGATGACCTCGAATCTCGCGTCCGGCATCCGGTCGCCGCTTCCGCTGATCACGTCCGAGGAGGGCCGGATGCTGGGCATCCGCCACGAGGACCGCGCCGACTTCTTCTTCCCGACGATCAGTGCGATCGGAGAGTCAGACGGCTGGGGGAAGTACGGTCTCGATGATCCGGAGGAAGCGGCCGAGCATCTGCGCGACGAGAAGCGACGCGAGGATCGGCTGCGGCGCAACGGGCATCCCGTCGCCCGCTGGGAGCTGACCGATGCCTGGCGCGCTGAGCCGCTCGTCCGGGCACTGCGCGCCGTCGGTCTCCGGCCTGTGAGGCCTCGCGAGTCCGGCATGCTCACGACGTTGTGGCATCGTCCGAGGGCACTGCGGCGTGACCCGCGTCCCACCGCCGAGAAATCAGATCCCGCATGGAACACACGCGGACGCGTGATGCCTCACGCCAGAAGTGGTTTCTCAGCGAAAGGACAAGCGCGGGTCGGCTAGGCGATCGGGACCGGGGTCACGCCGAAGGGCGCGAGACCGGCCGCCCCGCCGTCGGGGGCGGTGAGCACCCAGATGCCGCCCTCGTGGCGGGCGACGCTGTGCTCCCAGTGCGAGCCGTCCGAGCCGTCGACGGTCGAGACCGTCCAGTCGTCGTCTTCGATGAACGTCGCCTCTCCCCCGGCCGTGACCATCGGCTCGATGGCGAGCACGAGTCCGGGGCGGATCTCAGCGCCGGCATCCGGGGTGCGGTAGTTGAACACGCTCGGCGCCTCGTGCATCTTGCGTCCGATGCCGTGGCCGACGTACTCGCGCAGGATGCCGTAGGTATCACCGGACACCTCCGAAGGCCCCTGCGCTTCGATGTACTCCTGGATCGCGGCTCCGAGATCGCCGATGTGCGACGCGGATGCCATGGCGGCGATGCCCGCCCACAGCGAGCCCTCGGTGACCCGTGAGAGCTCTTCGCGGCGGGCCACCAGCTCGGGACGCGAGTCGTCGGGCACCACGAAGGTCACGGCGCTGTCGCCGTTCCAGCCCTTGTACTGCGCTCCGCAGTCGATCGAGACGATGTCGCCGGGCTCGAGCACCCGGTCACCGGGGATGCCGTGCACGACCTGCTCGTTGACCGAGATGCAGGTCGTGTGACGGTATCCGCGCACGAGCTTGAAGTTCGACTCGGCGCCGCGATCGAGGATGGTGCGCTCGGCAGCGGCATCCAGTTCCGCGGTCGTGACCCCGGCCCGCACCAGCGGGCGGACCGCGTCGAGAGCGGCGGCGGTGATCAGCCCCGGCTCGAGCATCGAGCGCAGCTGCGCCGGTGTCTTGTAGATCGACTTGCGGAACATCGAGGGGTCAGACCAGCTGCCCGATGCCGCGTGCGGCGAGGGCCGACGAGATGCGCTCGGAGATCTCATCGAGCGAGCCGACGCCGTCGATGCGGTCGACGATGCCGCGCTGCTCGTAGACCGAGATGATCGGAGCGGTCTCGTGCTCGTAGATGTCGAGACGGTGCGCGATGGCCTCGTCGGTGTCGTCCGAACGACCCTGCTCCACGGCACGCAGGCTGAGGCGAGCGATGCTCTCCTCGCGGGGGACGTCGAGCAGGATCACGGCGTCGAGCGACGCGGCGTGCTCGCCGAGGAACGCATCGAGGTGGTGCACCTGCGCCGTGTTGCGGGGGTAGCCGTCGAGCAGGAATCCGCCCTGGGCGTCGTCCTGCGACAGGCGGTCGCGCACGATCTCGCTGGTGAGCTCGTCGGGCACCAGGTCACCGGCGTCGAGGATCGCGGTGACCTTCTGCCCCAGCTCGGTGCCCTCTTTGATGTTCGCGCGGAACATGTCGCCGGTCGAGACGACGGGGATGTTCAGCGCCTCGGCGATGCGGATGCCCTGGGTGCCCTTGCCGGAGCCCTGCGGCCCGACGATCAGCAGTCGTGCGGAAGACGTCATCGGAGGAGCCCTTCGTAGTGGCGCTGCTGCAGCTGCGCGTCGATCTGCTTCACCGTCTCGAGACCGACACCCACGATGATCAGGATCGAGGCGCCACCGAACGGGAAGTTCTGGTTGGCCTGCACCGTCGCCAGCGCGATCAGCGGGATCAGCGCGACGAGGCCCAGGTAGAGGGAACCGGGGAATGTGATGCGGGTGATGACGTAGTCGAGGTACTCCGCCGTCGGGCGACCGGCGCGGATGCCGGGGATGAACCCGCCGTACTTCTTCATGTTGTCGGCGACCTCGACCGGGTTGAACGTGATCGCGACGTAGAAGTAGGTGAAGCCGATGATCAGCAGGAAGTACGCGGCCATGTACAGCGGCTGGTCGCCGGATGCCATGTTCGCCAGGATCCACGCCACCCACGCCGGCGGCTCGCTGCCGTCGGCCGGCGTGTTGAACTGCGCGATCAGCATCGGCACGTACAGCAGCGACGAGGCGAAGATGATCGGGATCACGCCGGCCATGTTGACCTTGATCGGGATGTAGGTGTTCGTGCCGCCGTAGGTGCGACGGCCGACCATGCGCTTGGCGTACTGCACCGGCACGCGACGCTGCGACTGCTCGACGTACACGATCAGCGACATCACCACGATGCCGATGAGCATCACCAGGAGGAAGGTCTCGAAGCCCTTCGCCTCCCAGATGGCCCACATCGACGACGGGAAGGTCGCGGCGATCGAGGTGAAGATGAGCAGCGACATGCCGTTGCCGATGCCGCGCTCGGTGACGAGCTCGGCCATCCACATGATGAGGCCGGTGCCTGCGGTCATCGCGATGATGATGAGCGCCTGTGCCCACCACACGTCGTTGGTCAGCAGGTTGTTGCAGGCGGCGACATCGGTCTGGCCGAACAGCTGGCCGCTGCGCGCCACGGTCACCACGGTCGCGGACTGCAGCAGTGCGAGCGCGATCGTGAGGTAGCGGGTGTACTGGGTGAGCTTGCTCTGGCCGGCCTGGCCCTCCTGGTGGAGGGTCTCGAAGTGCGGGATGACGACACGCAGCAGCTGGGTGATGATCGTCGCGGTGATGTACGGCATCACGCCGAGGGCGAAGATCGACAGCTGCAGCAGCGCACCGCCGGAGAAGAGGTTGACGAGTCCGAGCAGGCCGTCGGTGCCGGCGTTGGCAGCGAGGCACTCCTCGACGTTCGGGAAGTTCACGAACGGAGCCGGCACATTCGAGCCCAGACGGTACAGAGCGATGATGCCGATGGTGAAAAGGATCTTCTGCCGCAGGTCAGGCGTGCGGAAGATTCGCGCGATGGCGCTAAACAAGGGCGTTCCTCCTGAAGGGATTGCCGAACGTGGAAGGACGGCCGAAAGTCCAGGGTAACGCAAAGGAGGGGCCGGACGATCTCCGACCCCTCCCAGCGTTCACCGCGGCCTGATCAGTTGATCGAACCGCCGGCGGCGACGATCTTCTGCTCGGCGCTGCTGGAGACCTTGTCGACCGACACGGTCAGCTTGACCGAGATGTCGCCGTCACCGAGGACCTTGACCTTCTCGTTCTTGCGCACGGCACCCTTGGCGACCAGGTCGCTGACGGTGACATCGCCACCCTGGGGGTACAGCTCCGCGAGCTTGGCCAGGTTCACGACCTGGTACTCGACGCGGAACGGGTTCTTGAACCCGCGCAGCTTCGGGGTGCGCATGTGCAGCGGCATCTGCCCACCCTCGAAGCCGAGGCGCACGGTGTTGCGCGCCTTGGTGCCCTTGGTTCCACGACCGGCGGTCTTGCCCTTCGAGCCCTCACCGCGACCGACACGGGTCTTCGCGGTGTGAGCGCCGGGAACGGGACGCAGGTGGTGCACCTTCAGCACGGTCGGACGCGAAGCCGGGGCGTCGGCGTCCTTCTTGGCCGGTGCCTTCTTGTCGGCGGCCTTGGCCGGAGCGGCCTTCGTGGCAGCCGGCTTCTTGGCAGCGGTCTTCGGGGCCTTCTCAGCCTCGACGGTTTCGTTCTTCTCAGCCATTAGTCGATCTCCTCAACCTTGACGAGGTGCGCGACGGCGCGGACGTAGCCGCGGGTCTGAGCGTCGTCGGGACGAACGACCGAGTCGCCGATCCGCTTGAGACCGAGCGAACGCAGCGTGTCGCGCTGGTTCTGCTTCTCGCTCACCTTGGACTTGATCTGCGTGACCTTGAGGCGCTCAGCCATCAGGCACCTACCTTCTGCGCGGCGGCGGCGGCAGCGGCCTTCGCCTCGTTGCGGATGATGATCTCCGGCACGACGGCGTCGTAGTCGAGGCCACGACGAGCGGCGACGGCGCGCGGCTCCTCGAGACCCTGCAGCGCCTCGACCGTGGCGTGCACGATGTTGATCGTGTTAGACGAGCCGAGCGACTTCGACAGGACGTCGTGGATACCGGCGCACTCGAGCACGGCACGCACCGGACCACCGGCGATGACACCGGTACCGGCAGCGGCCGGACGCAGCAGAACGACGCCTGCAGCGGCCTCACCCTGCACGGGGTGCGGGATGGTCGAGCCGACGCGCGGAACGCGGAAGAAGTTGCGCTTGGCCTCTTCGACACCCTTCGAGATCGCCAGAGGCACCTCGCGGGCCTTGCCGTAGCCGACGCCGACCAGACCGTTGCCGTCACCGACGACCACGAGAGCGGTGAAGCTGAAGCGACGACCACCCTTCACGACCTTCGAGACGCGGTTGATGGTGACGACGCGCTCCAGGAACTGGTTGTCCCCGCGGTCGCGCGAGTTGCGGTCGCGGCTCTGGCCACGGTCGCGACCGCCACGGCGGTTGTCGCGCTGCTCACGCTGCGGCTCGGCCTGAGCCTCGGCAGGAGCGGTTTCGGTCACTTCGTTCTCCTTGATGTCACTCACAGTGCCAGCCCCCCTTCACGGGCGCCATCGGCGATGGCGGCGACACGACCGGCGTAGCGGTTGCCGCCACGGTCGAACACTGCCTCGGAAACGCCGGCGGCCTTCGCGCGCTCAGCGACGAGCTCGCCGACCTTGCGGGCCTTGGCGGTCTTGTCACCGTCGAAGGAGCGCAGTTCGGTCTCGAGCGTGGAAGCGGATGCCACCGTGTGGCCCTTGGCGTCGTCGACGAGCTGCACGAACACGTGGCGCGCGGAGCGGTTGACGACGAGACGCGGGCGGACGTCGGAGCCGACGATCTTCTTGCGAAGACGTGCGTGGCGACGCGCGCGGGCGGCGGACTTGGACTTCACAGCCATGGTTACTTACCAGCCTTTCCGGCCTTGCGACGCACGACCTCGCCGGCGTAGCGCACGCCCTTGCCCTTGTACGGCTCGGGCTTGCGGATCTTACGGATGTTGGCAGCGGCCTCGCCGACAGCCTGCTTGTCGATGCCGCTCACGGTCACCTTGTTGGTGCCTTCGACCGTCAGGGTGATGCCTGCGGGCGGGTCGATCAGGACCGGGTGCGAGAAGCCGAGTGCGAACTCGATCGAGTTGCCCTTCTGCTGCACGCGGTAACCGGTGCCGACGACCTCAAGGCCCTTGGTGTAGCCCTGGGTGACGCCGACGATGTTGTTGTTGATGAGGGTTCGGGTCAGACCGTGCAGCGAGCGCGACTCGCGCTCGTCGTCCGGGCGGGTGACGAGAACCTGGTTCTCCTCGACCGTGACCTCGATGGGGTTGGCCAGGGTGAGTGAGAGCTCGCCCTTGGGCCCCTTGACTGCGACCTCGCGGCCGTCGACCGAGACGGTCACGCCGGAGGGGATGTCGATGGGAAGTCGTCCGATTCGCGACATGTCAGATCACCACACGTAGGCGAGAACTTCTCCGCCCACGCCCTTCTGCTCAGCCTGACGGTCGGTGAGAAGACCGGAGGAGGTGGACAGGATGGCAACGCCGAGGCCACCGAGGACCTTGGGCAGCTCGGTCGACTTCGCGTACACGCGCAGACCGGGCTTCGACACGCGCTTGATGCCGGCGATGGAGCGCTCACGGTTGGCACCGTACTTGAGCGAGAGGGTGAGGTCGCTGCCGACGCGGGCGTCGGTGACCTCGAAGCCGGCGATGTAGCCCTCCTGCTGGAGGATCTCGGCGATGTTCGTCTTGAGCTTGCTCGACGGCATGGTCACGGAGTCGTGGTGCGCCGAGTTCGCGTTGCGCAGACGGGTCAGCATGTCTGCGACCGGGTCTGTCATCGTCATAGTGGATTCCTTAGATCATGAGGTTCCGGCTGCCGTTACACGACAGACGGCCTTCGATGAGAGTCGCGCCCGAGCGGACGCACAATCTTCAATTGTACGGGCACTTCGACAGGCTCAGTGACCCGCAAGTCGACAGGCTCAGCGACCCACAGGGGCCACTGAGCCTGTCGAGAGGTCACGCCGGGGCGTCGGCGGCCTTGAACGGGAAGCCGAGCGCGCGCAGGAGAGCGCGACCCTCGTCGTCCGTCTTGGCCGTCGTGACCACGGTGATGTCGAAGCCGCGGACGCGGTCGATCTTGTCCTGATCGATCTCGTGGAACACGCTCTGCTCCTGGAGACCGAAGGTGTAGTTGCCGTTGCCGTCGAACTGCTTGCCCGACAGACCGCGGAAGTCGCGGATGCGGGGCAGCGCGAGCGACACCAGGCGGTCCACGAACTCCCACGCACGGTCGCCACGGAGGGTGACGTGCGCGCCGATGGCCTGGCCCTCACGCAGCTTGAACTGCGCGATGGACTTGCGGGCCTTGGTGACGATCGGCTTCTGGCCGGTGATCTTGGTGAGGTCGTCGACCGCCCCATCGATCACCTTGCTGTCGCGAGCAGCCTCGCCGACACCGGTGTTCACGACGACCTTGACCAGGCCGGGGATCTGCATGACGTTCTCGTAGCCGAACTCGTCCTGCAGAGCCTTCTTGATCTCGGCGTTGTACTTCGCCTTCAGGCGGGGCTGGATCTTGCCAGCCACCGCAGCGTCGGTCGTTGCCATCAGAGGTCCTTACCGCTCTTCTTCGCGAAGCGCACGCGGACGGTGCGCTTCACGCCGTCCTTGGTCTGCTCCTCGACCCGGTGGCCGACCTTGGTCGGCTTCTTGGTCGAGGGGTCGACGAGTGCGACGTTCGAGATGTGGATGGGCGCCTCGACGGTCTCGAGGCCACCCGTCTTGGTGCCACGCTGCGTCTGACCGACGCGCGTGTGCTTGGTGACGTAGTTGACGCCTTCGACGACGACGCGGTTCTGCCCGACGAGGACGTCGAGGACCTTGCCCTGCTTGCCGCGGTCGCCACCCTTGTCCTGCTTGCGGCCGCTGATGACCTGAACCAGGTCACCCTTCTTGATTTTCGCCATGATCAGATGACCTCCGGTGCGAGCGAGACGATCTTCATGAACTTCTTGTCGCGAAGCTCACGGCCGACCGGTCCGAAGATGCGGGTGCCGCGGGGCTCCCCGTCGTTCTTCAGGATGACGGCGGCGTTCTCGTCGAACTTGATGTAGGACCCGTCGGGACGACGCGTGGACTTGACGGTGCGGACGATGACGGCCTTGACCACATCGCCCTTCTTGACGTTGCCGCCGGGGATCGCGTCCTTGACGGTCGCGATGATGGTGTCGCCCAGACCGGCGTACCGGCGGCTGGAGCCACCGAGAACGCGGATCGTGAGCAGCTCCTTGGCGCCGGTGTTGTCGGCGACCTTGACGCGGGACTCGTTCTGGATCACTTGGCCTTCTCCAGGATCTCCACCAGACGCCAGCGCTTGGTGGCGCTCAGCGGGCGGGTCTCGTTGATGAGAACGAGGTCGCCGATGCCGGCGGCGTTGTTCTCATCGTGCGCCTTGACCTTCGAGGTGACGCGGATGACCTTGCCGTAAAGCGGGTGCTTCACGCGGTCCTCGACCTCGACGACGATGGTCTTGTCCATCTTGTCGCTGACGACGTAGCCACGGCGCGACTTGCGGTATCCACGCGCGCCTGCGTCGCGGACATCGTGCTCGCCGTGCTCGACGGCGTCAGCAGCCTTCTTCTCAGCCATTACTCGGCCTCCTCCTTCGGAGCGGCCTCGTCAGCGGCATCCGCCTTCTTGGCCTTGCTCTTCTTCGCCTTCGCGGGAGCCTCGACCGGAGCGGGCGTCGCACGGATGCCCAGCTCGCGCTCGCGGATCACCGTGTAGAGGCGCGCGATGTCGCGCTTGACGGCGCGGATGCGGCCGTGGCTCTCCAGCTGGCCGGTGGCCGACTGGAAACGGAGGTTGAACAGCTCCTCCTTGGCCTTGCGCAGCTCCTCAACGAGGCGCTGGTCTTCGAACGTGTCGAGCTCTGCCGGAGCGAGCTCCTTGGTGCCGATCGCCATTACGCGTCGCCCTCCTCGCGCTTGATGATGCGTGCCTTGAGCGGCAGCTTGTGGATTGCACGGGTCAGTGCCTCGCGAGCGAGCTGCTCGTCGACACCCGCGACCTCGAAGAGGACGCGGCCCGGCTTGACGTTGGCGACCCACCACTCGGGGGAACCCTTACCGGAACCCATGCGGGTCTCGGCCGGCTTCTTCGTGAGCGGACGGTCCGGGTAGATGTTGATCCACACCTTGCCGCCACGCTTGATGTGACGGGTCATCGCGATACGAGCGGACTCGATCTGACGGTTGGTCACGTAGGCGGGGGTCAGCGCCTGGATGCCGAACTCACCGAACGACACCTTGGTGCCACCGGTGGCCTGGCCCGAACGCTTCGGGTGGTGCTGCTTGCGGTACTTGACCTTGCGAGGGATAAGCATCAGGCAGACGCTCCTTCTGCGACGGGAGCCTCGTTGCGACGGTCACCGCGGTCGCCACGGGGGCCACGACGGTCGCCACGCTCACGCGAAGGCTTCTGGTTGGCCTGCTCGCGAGCAAGCTCCTTGTTGGTGAGGTCGCCCTTGTAGATCCAGACCTTCACGCCGATGCGGCCGAAGGTGGTCTTGGCCTCGTAGAAGCCGTAGTCGATGTTCGCGCGCAGCGTGTGCAGCGGCACACGACCCTCGCGGTAGAACTCCGACCGGCTCATCTCCGCGCCGCCGAGACGGCCCGAGACCTGGATGCGGATGCCCTTGGCGCCGGCGCGCTGCGCGCCCTGCAGACCCTTGCGCATCGCGCGGCGGAACGCCACACGAGCCGAGAGCTGCTCGGCGATGCCCTGGGCGACCAGCTGAGCGTCGGCCTCGGGGTTCTTGACCTCGAGGATGTTCAGCTGGATCTGCTTGCCGGTGAGCTTCTCGAGGTCACCGCGGATGCGCTCGGCCTCGGCGCCGCGGCGGCCGATGACGATGCCCGGACGTGCGGTGTGGATGTCCACACGCACGCGGTCGCGGGTGCGCTCGATCTCGATGTTCGAGACGCCGGCGCGGTCGAGCTGCGTCTGCAGCAGACGACGGATCTTGATGTCCTCGGCGACGTAGTCGGCGTAACGCTGGCCCGGCTTCGTCGAGTCCGAGAACCAACGCGACACGTGGTCCGTGGTGATGCCGAGGCGGAAGCCGTACGGGTTGACCTTCTGGCCCATTACTTGCTCGCCTTCTTCGTCTTGGCCGCCGGTGCGGCCGCCTCAGCGACCTCCGGGGTGGCCAGCACGACCGTGATGTGGCTCGTGCGCTTCTTGATCTGCGAGGCACGACCCTGAGCACGGGGGCGGAAACGCTTGAGCGTCGTGCCCTCGTCGACGTACGCGTTCTTCACGTACAGGTCCTGCTCGTCCAGGAATTCGCCGTCACGATCGGCCTTGACCGACGCGTTGGCGATGGCGGAGTGCACGAGCTTGTAGATCGGCTCGCTGGCACCCTGCGGTGCGAACTTCAGAATGGCCAGTGCTTCCTGCGCCTGCTTGCCCTTGATGAGCGCGACGACACGACGAGCCTTCTGAGGGGTCACGCGGATGTGTCGCACGCGTGCGATGGACTCCACCATTTCTCTCTCCTCTATCGCCACCGCGTCAGCGGCGGCGGCCCTTCTTGTCGTCCTTCTCGTGGCCGCGGAAGGTGCGGGTGGGCGCGAACTCGCCCAGCTTGTGACCGACCATGGTCTCGGAGACAAACACGGGGATGTGCTTGCGACCGTCGTGGACCGCGATCGTGTGACCCAGCATGGCCGGGATGATCATGGACCGGCGGGACCAGGTCTTGATGACGTTCTTCGTGCCGGCTTCGTTCTGCACGACCACCTTGCGAAGCAGGTGCTCGTCGACGAAGGGGCCCTTCTTGAGACTGCGTGGCATCTTCCTCTACTCCTACTTGCGCTTCTTGCCGGCGTTGCGGCGGCGGACGATGTACTTGTCACTTTCCTTGTTGGCGTGACGGGTACGACCCTCAGCCTGGCCCCACGGGGAGACGGGGTGACGACCACCGGACGTCTTGCCCTCGCCACCACCGTGCGGGTGGTCGACCGGGTTCATGGCGACACCGCGGACGGTCGGGCGAACGCCCTTCCAGCGCTTGCGGCCGGCCTTGCCCCAGTTGATGTTCGACTGCTCGGCGTTGCCGACCTCGCCGATGGTCGCGCGGCAGCGCGCATCGACGTTGCGGATCTCACCGGAGGGCAGACGCAGCTGGGCGTAGGGGCCGTCCTTGGCGACGAGGCGGACCGATGCACCGGCCGAGCGCGCCATCTTCGCGCCGCCGCCGGGGCGGAGCTCGATGGCGTGGATGACGGTACCCGTGGGGATGTTCTTCAGCGGGAGGTTGTTTCCCGGCTTGATGTCCGCCGCGGGGCCCGACTCGACGATGTCGCCCTGCTTCAGCTTCGCCGGCGCGAGGATGTAGCGCTTCTCGCCGTCGAAGTAGTGCAGCAGCGCGATGCGCGCGGTGCGGTTGGGGTCGTACTCGATGTGAGCGACCTTGGCGTTCACGCCGTCCTTGTCATTGCGACGGAAGTCGATGACGCGGTACTGGCGCTTGTGGCCTCCACCGATGTGACGGGTCGTGATGCGGCCCTGGTTGTTGCGACCACCGGTCTTCGAGATCGGGCGCAGCAGCGACTTCTCCGGCGTCGATCGGGTGATCTCGGCGAAGTCAGCCACCGACGAGCCGCGACGGCCCGGGGTCGTGGGCTTGTACTTGCGAATAGCCATGATTGTCCTTTATCCCCCGGATCAGCCGATTGCCGTGAAGATGTCGATGGTGCCCGACTTCAGGCTCACGATGGCGCGCTTGGTGTCCTTGCGCTTACCGGTGCCGAAGCGGGTGCGACGGGCCTTGCCGACGCGGTTGATCGTGTTGACGGACGCGACCTTGACGCCGAAGATCTTCTCGATGGCGAGCTTGATCTCGGTCTTCGAAGCGCGCGGGTCGACGAGGAAGGTGTACTTGCCCTCGTCGATCAGGCCGTAGCTCTTCTCGGACACGACCGGTCCGAGGATGATGTCGCGCGGGTCCTTGTTCAGGGCCGTGGCGAGAACGTTCTGCTCGGTCATGCCGAGACCTCCTCTGCGGTCGCGCCCGTCTTCGAGGCGATGAAGCCCTCGAGTGCGGCCTTGGTGAAGACGATGTCGTCGGAGACGACGACGTCGTAGGCGTTCAGCTGGTCGAAGCTGATCAGGTGAACGTTCGCGAGGTTGCGGACGCTCTTCGTGGTCAGCTCGTCGGAGCGCTCGATGACGACCAGCACGTTCTTCGACGGAGCGACGGAGGCCAGCAGGCCGGCCGCAGCCTTGGTCGAGGGGGTGCTGTCGGCGACGAAGGCCTCGACCGCGTGCAGACGCTCGCCGCGCAGACGGTCGCTCAGTGCGCCACGGAGGGCGGCGGCGATCATCTTCTTGGGGGTGCGCTGCGAGTAGTCGCGCGGCTGCGGGCCGTGGACGGTGCCACCGCCGCGGTGCTGCGGCATGCGGATCGAGCCCTGACGGGCGTTACCCGTGCCCTTCTGCTTGAAGGGCTTGCTGCCGGAGCCGGACACCTGGCCGCGAGTCTTCGTGGCGTGGGTGCCCTGACGCGCGGCTGCGAGCTGCGCGACGACGACCTGGTGGATCAGCGGGACGTTGGTCTCGACGTCGAAGATCGAGGCGGGCAGCTCGACCGAGCCAGCCTTCTTGCCGTCGACCGACAGGACGTCGATTGCCAGAGTGGAGTCAGCCATGGGATCAGGCACCCTTCACTGCGTTGCGGACGTACACGATACGACCACGCGCACCGGGGACGGCGCCCTTGACGAGCATGAGTCCCTTCTCGGCGTCGATGGCGTGCACCGTGAGGTTGAGGACGGTCACGCGCTCGCCACCCATGCGGCCGGCCATGCGCATGCCCTTGAACACGCGGCTCGGGGTCGACGAGGCGCCGATCGAGCCGGGCTTGCGGTGGTTGCGGTGCGCGCCGTGGGAGGCCGAGACGCCGGCGAAGTTGTGACGCTTCATGACACCGGCGGTGCCCTTGCCCTTGCTGGTGCCGACGACGTCGACCAGCTGACCTGCCTCGAACACGGCGTCGAGCGTGAGCTCCTGGCCGAGCGAGTAGTCAGCGGCGTCCGCAGTGCGGATCTCGGTGACGTGGCGACGCGGAGTCACGCCGGCAGCCTCGAAGTGGGCGCTCAGCGGCTTGTTGACCTTGCGGGGGTCGATCTGGCCGTAGGCGATCTGAACGGCGTTGTAGCCGTCCTTCTCGGGGGTGCGAACCTGGGTGACCACGTTCGGAGCCAGCTCGATGACGGTCACGGGGATGAGCTTCCCGTTCTCGTTCCAGACCTGGGTCATGCCGAGCTTCGTGCCGAGCATGCCCTTGGAAATCTTTGCGTTGATGTCAACCATGGCGGACCTCAGAGCTTGATCTCGATGTTGACATCGGCGGGCAGGTCGAGACGCATCAGCGAGTCGACGGCCTTCGGCGTCGGGTCGACGATGTCGATCAGACGCTTGTGGGTGCGCATCTCGAAGTGCTCGCGGCTGTCCTTGTACTTGTGGGGCGACCGGATGACGCACACGACGTTCTTCTCGGTCGGAAGGGGCACGGGGCCGACGACGGTCGCGCCCGCACGGGTCACGGTGTCGACGATCTTGCGTGCGGACGTGTCGATGACCTCGTGGTCATACGACTTCAGGCGAATGCGGATCTTCTGTCCCGCCATTGTCTGCTCTCTCTCTATAGGCGTCGTACCGTCCGGGGCCGGGTGACCCTGGGGCATTGGACGCTCGATGGCGCTGGTCGCGCCTTCGGCACTTGCGCACCGCTGTTCTCTTTTCACCATGAAGACGCCAGCATCGGATGCTCGCGTCTTCGAGTGGGAGTTGTTCTGCTGCCCGCGGCCTAGAACCCTGCAGCATCCTTGGGATGTCGCCGTCTATGCACAGTCGTGACAGTGATTCCGCGCATCACGAAGAGCGCAGAAATGTGGAACCTGTCTATTCTGCCACGCGGATTCCGGTGCCGCAAACCCGGGCGTGTCGCGGTGGCGCGTCCTGCTCCGCTACTCGGGTAGATGCGTTTTCGCGCTATCATCTCAGGCGCCGGAGATCGTTCCGGCGATGGGGAGGCGACGTGCCAGATTCGCAGAACGCGGTGGTGATCGAGGACGATCCGGACATCAGAGAACTCGTGCGCGAGGTGCTCGAACAGGCGGGGTTCCACGTGTTCGTGGCCGGCACCGGGGCCGACGGCATCGCTCTGATCGACGAACACCACCCGCTCGTCACGACGCTGGACGTGAGTCTTCCCGGCATGGACGGGTTCGAGACCGCGCGCCGCATCCGCGCGTTCAGCACCACCTACATCGTCATGCTGACCGCGCGGGCGGAGGAGATCGACGCCGTGCAGGGACTGCAGTCCGGTGCCGACGACTATCTGACCAAGCCGTTCCGGCCGCGCGAGCTGCGGGCGCGCATCGACGCCATGCTGCGCCGGCCGCGATCGCTCAGCGCCCCGGACAGCACGTCCGCGCCCGTCGCACAGCAGGACGGCGGCGACGATCAGGATTGGATCGAGCACAGAGGACTCCGGCTTCATCCCGCGATGCGTCTCGTGACCGCCGACGGCGCATCGCTCGAACTCACCCGCAGTGAGTTCGACATCCTCCGGGATCTGCTCACCTCGGGTCGTCGCGTGGTCTCGAAGGAGGTGCTCGCCTTGATGCTGCGCGGTGACCGCATGGCGGGGGGAAGCTACGTGAGCGAGCACGACGTCCGTGCCATCGAAGTGCACGTCGCCAACCTCCGGCGCAAGCTCGGCGAGTCGGCCACGCAGCCCCGGTGGATCGAGACGGTGCGCGGGGTCGGCTACCGCCTGGCGGTCTGAGCGGCTTTCGCCGCTGGTGCTCATTCCGCGATCACGACCGACGCATCGAGGCTCGTGGTCGCGCGTCCCGCGGCGTCGAACGCCGCACGGATCAGAGCGCGTGCATCCTTGCCGTAGGTGTCGGCGACCGCGACGCCGACACCTATCACCGGGATCACGGCAGTGCCGCGATCGGCCAGATCATCGAGCATCCGTCTCTGGATGCGGCTCGCTAGCCGCCGCACCGCCGACGGCGACTCCGCCTCGACGGCGAGCCCGAGTCCGTTCGGTCCGAGTTCGCCGACCGGCGCCATCGCGGGCGCGTAGCGCCGGAGGGACTCGCGGCACAGGGCCATAACCGCCTCCTGCTCGCTCGCCCCGAACGCGATGCCGATCTGCGGGAGGTCGTCGGCGCGGAACGCGATCACGCCCAGCGTGCGCTCCTCTTCGCGGTCGACCTCGATGATCCGCTGCACCATGACGAAGAAGGAGCGTGCGGTCAGCAGGCCGTCGCCGGTCAGGCTCAGTTCGCTGCTGCCCTCTCCGAAGACGACCGCGTTGTTGCGGAGCGTGGTCGTCGTGACCAGCGCGACGATCAGGAGCACGATGGTCAGGATCCCGGTGTTGCTCGCGTCGAACCACGCGCGGAAGACGTCGCTGGCAGGGCCCAGGATCATGAACACCGCGCTGCGCGCGCCGTAGTAGATGCCGCCCACGATCAGCACGACGGTCAGCCCGATGGTCTCAGGGGTGTCTCCGTTGCGCCCTCGTCGTGACTCGGCGGCGCCGAGGAGCGCGAAGACGGCCACGCCCGCGAACGTCGCGGCGGCGCCGGCCCACTCGCCTGCTTCTGTGCCTTCGACGAAGACGGCGGCGACCGAGATGAGAACGGCGGCTGCGACGATCATGCTCGGGCGCAGCAGACGGTGCGCGTTGTGCCGCAGGCATCCCAGCCAGAGGCATCCGACAGTGCCGACCAGCGCCCCGTTGCCGATGGCGAGCGGAACAAGGTGCTCGTCGACCTTCATCCACACCAGGTACGCGATCACGGTGAGGATGCCGAACAGGTACGCCACCGCCCACAGCTGACCTGCCCTGCTCTCCTGACGCAGCAGGGTCTCGAGCAGGTACATCACCGCAGCGGAGAGCGCCGCGACAGAGACGAGGACGTTGACGGTGTATGCATCCAGCTGCATCAGGTCTCCTCCCGGGCTGCCGGCGACGGCAGCGACATCATGAACTCGGCACCCTCGCCGAAAACAGTGCTCACCGTGAGCGAGCCGTTGTGCGCCACGACGATGTCGCGGCTGATCGACAGGCCGAGCCCGCTGCCGTGCGTCACGGACTGCCGGACGAGCGCCGAGCGGAAGAACCGCTCGAACAGTCGCGGCACCTCGCCGGCGGGGATCCCCGGTCCGTCATCGCGCACAGCAAGCGCCACCCGATCGGCTTCAGCGCGCACCTCGACCTCGACTCGACCGCGGTCTCTGCCGTACTTCACCGCGTTCGAGACGAGGTTGTCGATCACCTGACGGATGCGGTGCGCATCGACGCGGGCCCAGACCGGGCCGTCCGCGAGCAGCTCGACGGACATGCCGCGTTCCGCCGCGGGCAGCAGCGACGACTCGATGGAGGCTGCGGCGAGCGCCGTGAGGTCGGTGCGCTCGGGTCTGATCGACAGCGACACCCCCATGCGCGACATCGCGGATGCGGCCACGAGATCCGACACGATGGCGAGTAGCCGAGCGGCGTTGCGCTCGACGACCTCGAGGCTGCGCCGCGACGAGGCAGAGAGGGTCTCATCGTCGAGGACCAGCTCGACATAGCCGGTGATCGAGGTCAGCGGGGTGCGCAGCTCGTGCGAGACGGATGCGATCAGGTCTTCCCGTGCGCGCAGCGCGAGCTCCTCCGCGGTCGTGTCCTGGGCCACCACGATCAGCCCGTCGTGCATGACGTTCTTGCCGGTGAGGCGACGTGAGCTGAACTGCAGCGAGCGGCGGGCGAGGTCACCGGGGGCGCCGAACCAGACGAGGGTGCGGTCGATCTCCTCCCCTCGTCGCGCGCGGGCGAGAGGGAGCTCGTCGTCGGCGAGCGGGGTCAGCCCGTCTGAGGCGAACGGCTGCAGGACGTCGGTATCGCCGATGGCGGAGTGCAGACGGGCCATGGCCTCATTCGCGACGACCTGATCGCCGTTCGCCGTCAGGCGGATGAGCCCGAAGTCGACGGCATCCAGCGCCTCGGTGACGAGCTCCTCCTGGCCTCTGGCGCGATCCACCGCCCGTCGCAGCTCACGCGACTGCTTCTCGAGCACCACGCGCTGCGCACCCGATCTCCACGACGCGACCGCGGCGATCGTCGCCAGTCCCGCGACGACGATCGGGAACACCACGAACGCCGAGAGCAGAGGAGGCGCGTCGACGAGGACGATCGACGCCCAGTAGAGCGTGGTGACCACGACGGTCGCTCCGACCACTCCGAGCATGCCGAGCGTCGAACCGACCCACATCGCGGGGAAGAGCCACAGCAGGGGGAATCCGGATGCCGGAGACGAGAGCGTCAGCAGCATGACCGCGCCGATGTCGATCAGCGGCAGGAGCAGCACGAGTCCCACCGGGCTGCGCTGCCACGGGACGAGGATCGCGGCCCCCGTCGCGATGAAGATCAGCGTCAGGCCGAGCATCAGGGCGTCGACCCCGACGACGGCTCCCATCGCGAGCGAGAGGAGCACGGCGAGGAGCACGGCGGTGCCGAGCAGGACCTGGTTGAGCAGAACGGCCCTGTCGCCTACGTGTCGCAGCGCGGTCGGGGCATCCGACGCCAGGAACGTCATTACTCGAATCTAACCGCGGCATGACGGCCGACGGCACCGTCGTGGGGTGCCGGGGTCAAAGATGCGCAGATCCTGAGCCTCTCGAGGCGACGCGTCCTCTGCGGCGTATCCGTTCGATGAGGCCGGAGCCGAATGCCCAGGCGGCGTAGCCGAAGAGAAGGACCACGGCCACGGTCACCATGATGGCGCGGTGGGGACCGGTGATCGCCACCGCCACCCAGCCCAGCCAGGGGATCGCGTACCAGACCGTGCCGCGCACCTGCACCTCGCGCACCGGGTCTGCGTCGGCGGTCGCGTTGTTGTCGCCCTTGGTGATGAATCGTCGCTCCCCATCGGCCCCGGCGAGAACCTGGGTGACGCGGTGCGTGATCAGGGTCGGCTCCCCGCTGCGCAGCTGGTAGGTCAGCACCATGCCGGGTTCGACGTCGGCGGCATCGGTCGGTCGCACGACGACCATCGTTCCCGGCGGCAGGTGCGGCTCCATCGACGATGTCAGCACGGTGAGCGCGGTGGATCCGGTCAGTGCAGGTACCGCGATCGCGAATGCGCCGACGGCGAGAATGCCGACGAGCAGTGCGACCGCGACGGCGTTCAGCAGAGCCCGCAGCAGGCCACCCCGCGATGACGTCGCGGGCTCAGGAGGGAGCGGCTCGCCGGTCGTCTCGGCCTGGATGACGATGGAGTCACGCATCAGCTTCATCTCCTTCGGACCGGCGACGTCGAGCCCACAGGAAGGCGATCATCCCGGCGACGGTCGCGGCGCCCCCCACGGCCGCTGCGGTCAGCGCACCAGCGCCTCCGGTCGCGGCCAGCGCGCTCGGCGACGATGTCGGGGAGGGCTGCGGTGTCTTGCCGCCCTCTTCAGGCGCAGCGGTGCAGGCCGCACCTGCCGGCTGCACGGCCACGGCCGCGGCATCCGCCAGCACCGCGCGCATCTCGAAACGCAGGTCGGCCAGCGCGCCCTGCTCGTCGGTGAGAGCCGAGCTGAGCGACGCGGTCACCCGGATCTGAACAGCCTGACCGGGTGCGAGCAGGCTGTCGCCGCTGAGCACCGTGCACGAGCCGTTCGCGAGCGCCGTCGACATGGTGATCGGCGTCGCGCCGGTGCCGTCGGGGGCGACAGCGAGCTCGACGTGCGTGGCGAACACGGCATCAACACTCACCGGGTCGACGAGGTCGAGGCGAAGCCGTCCGGTGTGCGCGGAGTCGTTTCTGATCCAGAACGACGCGCTCTCGCGATCGCCGGGCACGAGACGCAGGTCGTCGGCGAACACAGGCAGCACGTCGGCGCTGGAGTAGTGCGTCCCGTCGGTGGAGACGACCAGGTCATCCTCGGCGGCGGAGGCCGCCGTCGGGGCCGCCAGCGCTGCGGCTGCGAGCAGGGCGGCCGCGAACCAGCCGCGGTTGGTCGCCGGGTTGAGCATCACGAGGGATCGACCCCCTTGACGACGGTCACCGTCGAGCCATCGCGCGCGAGCACGATGCCCCCGTAGACAACGTCGGCTGACGCTGCATCGACGATCCGGAACTCCGCTGAACCCTTCTGTGGAATCTCCTGCCGCCTGAAGGTGACGGACTTCGCGTTCGCCGGCACCCCGGCCACCTCGACCCAGCTTTGCCCGGCCCCCTTCTGCAGCGTCATGTCTGACACGGACGGGGTGGAGAAATTCAGAGTCGGATCTCCTGCGCTCGTCGAGAGCGTCAGCGTACGACGTTGCGTGAACGTCAGTTGAGCGCGCGCGTCATCACAGTCCACGACGCTCATATCAGCGTTGACGGAGGACGTGCCCATACCTACGCATTTTCCTGTCGCCGCGGAGACGAGCTGAAACATCTCGCCAGACCGCTGCACGTACCAGCGCTGCGTCGCCGTCGACGCGTCCGCGGCCACCTGCTGGATTCCAGAGGTGGTGTACGTCAGGCGGGTGCCCGGTGCGTGGCGCGGCCTGATCGTGACAAAGCTCTGGTCATTCGCGTTCACCGGGACGAATTGCCACTGCTGATTGGAATCCTGGTGGCAGTTCCACGAGATGACGCGGGTGCCGGAGCCACCGGCGCCGGCCACGTCGAGGCAGAGGCTGCCGGTCGCCTTATCCCGGATGGTGAACCATGGGGACGCCGCCGGGTCGAAGAAGTTCGTGGTGAGCGGGTACATGCCCGCGGTGCGCTGCGTGTGCTTAGCGATGGGCGTGGTGGCCACCCAGCCCTGCGCGTTCAGGCTCACGCTCAGCATCGGGGTGAAGGTGCGCCCACCCGACGGGTCGGTGATGCTCTTCCAGTCCGGGAGGGTCGTCCGCACGCACATCGTCGCAGTGACCGAATCCTTGAGTGTCAGAGTCGGCGTCACGGAACCCCAGGTGCCGGTGGTCACTCCCGAGGTCGGCAGCGGAGTGGCGTCGGTGCATGCGCCCGAGTCGAGCCGCCAGACCGAGACTGGGAAGTTCGCCGCGTACTGCTCAGAAGATGTGATCGACACCGTGGCCGTGCCGCTGACGTTGCTGCCGTTCGTCACAGTGAACGACCTCGTGTTGGACTGGGCGCTGCTCGGCAGGTACTTCGTCTGTTCGGGCGCGGCGAAGCCGGCCTGTGACACAGCGACGGTGTCGGTCGTGACCCTGCCCGCGGTGCTGGCCTGGGTCGTCCAGTACGACCACGCGGAGCCGCTGCCGACGAACACGAGGAATGCCGCAAGACCGGCGATGATCGGGAGGCGTTTGCGTGCGAACACGGTGATCACGCTCCCTTCTGGACGGCGTCGATTGTCAGGGTGAGACTGTGGGCGGAGCCGCTGTCCGCCGCTGGCGAGGGATTGGGCAGGCTCACCACCAGGCAGAAGGTCTTCGTCTTCCCCGGAGCGAGCGAGCCGAGCGCGGGCTTCGTATAGCCGTTCAGCGCGGCGGTTCCGGCGAGTGATGCGGTGCAGGCGGCAGCATCCGCGACCTCCGCGAGCGCCCCCCGAGCGGACGCGGCGTAGGCCGGCCCGCCGGGGGCGGCGATCCGCCCGGTGAGATCGACGGGTGCCTCTCCGGTGTTCGTGACCGTGAACGCCCAGGTCGCCGGTGCCGCCGGGGTCAGCTTCTTCTCCGGCAGGGCGGCCGTCGTGCCGTCACCGATCCGGATGCCGAACGTCCCCGCGTGCACGGTGGCCTGAGCCACCGGGGCCGAAGCGCTCAGGAAGGCGTGGGTGACTCCCCCGCCCGAGATCCCGAGCAGAACGGCTGCTGCCGTTGCGCTCGCCGTGATGAGCAGCGAGCGCAGTCCGGATGCACGCGTCCGCCGAGTGCCGGAACGAAGCTGTGTTGCGTTCATGACGCCCTCATTTGATCTCACGAAGACCGGGACGGGCGCTGCAAGCATCGTTACGATGGCAGCGCCCATCCGCCGAAGGTCAGGATCCGCTGGCCACCTGCTCAATGTTCAGAACGAAGTCCTTGATCTGGATCGCCCCGCCCTGCGCCAGGTTGTCGTTCGCGGGGTCACCGTTGAGCGGCCACTCCAGCGTGGCGGTGATCTCGACCTTGTGGTCCTTCTTCTCGTCTGAGGTCGGGTTTGCTTTCGAAACCGGGAACGCTGTGCCCGGGATCCAGTTCTGGTTGTTGACCTTGAACGTCGCCGTCGGCTGCAGGAGATCCTTCAGCTTCTGATCAGCCGCGGAAGCGGTGGCTCCTTCGATCGAGCCATTCTTGAGGCTCACCGTGAAGGCGAGGTTGCGTCCCTCCGCGGCGATGTTGTAGACCCCCGTGTACTGCAGCTTGTCGCCGGGCACGAGCTTGATCTCACCAGGCGTCACCTTCTCGCCAGTAACGGCACCGTGGGGAATGCGCTCCCATCCCGCGGTCTGCTGCGTTACCTTCAGCTGGCCGGCACTGATCGAGTGCGTGCCGAGATCCAGAGAACTGTTCCAGTACGCGAGCGATCCGCCGGTTCCGAGCAGCAGCAGCACAGCGGCGCCAGCGGCGATGGTTCCCTTGGTGGTCTTGTTCATGACGATTACTCCCCTTGTGTGAATGCGCCCCCATGGCGCGCTTCGCGGAGGAACCGGCCCCGGCGACGCGGGCGACAGCGGCTCTAGGAACTCCGGTGAAGCTGCATCCATCGTCACACGAGCGTGTCCCCCAAATGGGGGACACGCGCCAACCCTGAGGTTCTCTTGTCCCCCAAATGGGGGACAACGGTTTCCACTGAGGCGATCCTGAGCTTCGAGGGGGCGCGCCCGCACGCGGGCGCTGAAAAGGGGTGCTGCGCCAGAATGGACAGCACCCCTCGAAGGCGCGGGACTGGCCCGCGACGGTCACTCGTTGCCGACGGCTCCGTCGGCTTTGTCCCGGATGTCGTCGATCTGATCCGCCGCTCCAGGAGCGACCTTCTTCGCGAAGTCGGCGATCTCGCCGAGCACCTTGTCGCTGATGTCCTCCGCTTGCTCGCTGCGGACAGCCTCGGCGATCCTGTCCTTATTCTGCTCGAACGCGCTCTTGCCCTGATTCACCAGGTCATCGATGCCCACGGTTCTCCTCCCCTGCGTGATGTCGGTGCAGCATCCTGCACCCATTCACTTTTCTACGCGATCGAACGTTCCGTGTCGACAGGCGCAGCCCGCGCCAGTACACGCAAAGAGGGGCCGGACCCGAAGGTCCGACCCCTCTTTCGAGAAGCAGATGCTTACGCGTTGACCTTGGTCACCGTGCCGGCGCCGACGGTGCGGCCACCCTCACGGATCGCGAAGCCGAGGCCCTCTTCCATGGCGATCGGCTGGATCAGCTCGACCGACATGTCGGTGGTGTCACCGGGCATGACCATCTCGGTGCCCTCGGGCAGCGAGATGACGCCGGTCACGTCCGTGGTGCGGAAGTAGAACTGCGGGCGGTAGTTCGTGTAGAAGGGGTTGTGACGGCCACCCTCGTCCTTCGAGAGGATGTAGGCAGTGCCCTCGAAGTTGGTGTGCGGGGTGATCGAACCCGGCTTCACGACGACCTGGCCGCGCTCGACATCCTCGCGCTTGGTGCCGCGGAGCAGCAGACCGCAGTTCTCGCCGGCCCAGGCCTCGTCGAGCTGCTTGTGGAACATCTCGATACCGGTGACCGTGGTCTTCTGCGTCGGACGGATGCCGACGATCTCGACCTCGGAGTTGATGGCGAGGGTGCCACGCTCGGCGCGGCCCGTGACGACCGTTCCACGACCGGTGATCGTGAAGACATCCTCGATCGGCATGAGGAACGGCTTGTCGCGGTCACGCTCGGGGTCCGGGATGGAGTCGTCAGCGGCCTGCATGAGCTCGACGATCGAGTCGACCCACTTCTCTTCGCCGTTGAGGGCGCCGAGAGCCGAGACCTTGATGACAGGAGCGTCGTCGCCGGGGAAGCCCTGCGACGAGAGCAGCTCGCGGACCTCGAGCTCGACGAGCTCCAGGATCTCCTCGTCGTCGACCGCGTCGGACTTGTTCAGCGCGACGAGCAGGTAGGGGACGCCGACCTGCTTGGCGAGCAGAACGTGCTCGCGCGTCTGCGCCATCGGGCCGTCGGTGGCCGCGACGACGAGGATCGCGCCGTCCATCTGCGCCGCACCCGTGATCATGTTCTTGACGTAGTCGGCGTGGCCGGGGGCGTCAACGTGTGCGTAGTGGCGCTTCGGGGTCTCGTACTCGATGTGCGAGATGTTGATCGTGATACCGCGCTGGCGCTCTTCCGGCGCCGAGTCGATGGAAGCGAAGTCGCGCTGCACGTTCGTGTCGGACGGGTACTTGTCGGCAAGCACCTTCGAGATCGCTGCGGAGAGCGTGGTCTTGCCGTGGTCGACGTGACCGATCGTTCCGATGTTGACGTGCGGCTTGGTCCGCTCGAACTTGGCCTTGGCCACTGGGTCCTCCTCAGGACGTTCGTGTAGAGATGGCCGGGCACTGGATTGTGACCGGCTCCCTACGGATTTCGGTTTCTCAGTTTAGTAGAGAGTGAATGTGAAGTTGTGGGGTACCGGCGCCCCTGGGCACATCGACAGGCTCAGTGACCCAGGGGAACCGGAGAAGGGCTTACTCGCCCTTGGCCTTCTGGATGATCTCATCCGCAACGGCGCGCGGAACCTCAGCGTAGCTGTCGAACTCCATCGAGTAGACGGCGCGGCCGGAGGTCTTCGAGCGCAGATCGCCGATGTAGCCGAACATCTCGGAAAGCGGCACCGAAGCGCGCACCACCTTGACGCCCTGGGCATCCTCCATCGACTGGATCTGTCCACGACGCGAGTTCAGGTCGCCGATGACGTCGCCCATGTACTCCTCGGGAGTACGGACCTCGACGGCCATCAGCGGCTCGAGCAGCACGGGGTTGGCGCGACGCGCGGCCTCCTTGAAGCCCATCGAGCCCGCGATCTTGAACGCCATCTCCGAGGAGTCGACGTCGTGCGCGGCACCGTCGACGATGGTGGCCTTGACGCCCACCATCGGATAGCCCGCCAGCACGCCGACGTTCATCGCGTCCTGGAAACCGGCGTCGATCGAGCCGATGTACTCGCGCGGGATGCGACCGCCGGTGACCGAGTTCACGAACTCGTACGTCTTTTCGCCGTCGAGGTCGAGCGGCTCGATGTTGAACTGGATCTTCGCGAACTGACCCGATCCACCCGTCTGCTTCTTGTGAGTGTAGTCGTGCTTCTCGACGACCTTCTTGATCGTCTCGCGGTACGCCACCTGGGGCTTTCCGACGTTCGCCTCGACGCGGAACTCGCGCTTCATGCGGTCGACGAGGATGTCCAGGTGCAGCTCACCCATGCCCTTGATGGTCGTCTGACCGGTCTCCGGGTTGAGCTCGGTGCGGAAGGTCGGGTCCTCTTCGGCGAGCTTCTGGATCGCGAGACCCAGCTTCTCCTGGTCGGCCTTGGTCTTCGGCTCGATGGCGACCTCGATCACCGGCTCCGGGAACGTCATCGACTCGAGGACGACCGGCTGCGCGATGTCGGCGAGGGTGTCACCGGTGGTGGTGTCCTTCAGGCCGATGACGGCGTAGATGTTGCCGGCGGTCAGCTTGTCGACCGGGTTCTCCTTGTTGGCGTGCATCTGGAAGATCTTCCCGATGCGCTCCTTCTTGCCCTTGGTCGAGTTGATGACCTGGGCACCCGACTCGAGCTCGCCCGAGTAGACGCGCACGTACGTCAGACGACCGAAGAACGGGTGCACGGCGACCTTGAAGGCCAGTGCCGCGAACGGGTCCTTCGCGTCGGGGTGACGCTCGATGATCTTCTCCTCGTCCTTCGGGTCGTGCGCCTCGATGGCGGGCACGTCCAGCGGGGACGGGAGGTAGTCGACGACGGCGTCCAGCATCGGCTGCACACCGCGGTTCTTGAAGGCGGAGCCGCAGAGGACCGGGTAGATCTCGCTGGCGACGACCATCTTGCGGATGGCGCCCTTGATCTCCGCGACGGTGAGCTCCTCGCCGCCGAAGAACTTCTCGAGAAGCTCCTCGTCGGTCTCGGCGACCGTCTCCAGCAGCTGCTGGCGGTAGTCCTCGGCCTTGTCCTTGAGGTCGGCCGGGATCTCCTGCACCTCGTAGGAGGCGCCCATGGTCACGTCACCCTTGGCGTCGCCGGGCCAGACCAGAGCACGCATCTCGACGAGGTCGATGACGCCGACGAAGTCGTTCTCGGCACCGATCGGGAGCTGCAGCACCAGCGGCTTCGCGCCGAGGCGGTTGATGATCGTGTCGACCGTGAAGTAGAAGTCCGCGCCGAGCTTGTCCATCTTGTTGACGAAGCAGATGCGGGGGACGTTGTACTTGTCGGCCTGACGCCACACGGTCTCGGACTGGGGCTCGACGCCCTCCTTGCCGTCGAACACGGCGACCGCGCCGTCGAGGACGCGGAGCGAGCGCTCCACCTCGACCGTGAAGTCCACGTGACCGGGGGTGTCGATGATGTTGATCTGGTTCTTGTTCCAGAAGCAGGTCACGGCGGCAGACGTGATCGTGATGCCGCGCTCCTTCTCCTGCTCCATCCAGTCAGTGGTGGCGCCACCGTCGTGGGTCTCGCCGAGCTTGTGGTTGACACCCGTGTAGAACAGGATGCGCTCGGTCGTGGTGGTCTTGCCGGCATCGATGTGGGCCATGATGCCGATGTTGCGGACCTTGCTCAGGTCGGTGAGCACTTCTTGTGCCACGGGGGTTCCTCCGGGATGGTTCAGGAACGAACAGAGAGTGGGAGCGGATGCCGCGGTGGCGGCATCCGCTCGGCCCCTTACCAGCGGTAGTGGGCGAAGGCGCGGTTCGACTCGGCCATCTTGTGGGTGTCCTCGCGGCGCTTGACCGCGGCACCCAGGCCGTTCGACGCGTCGAGGATCTCGTTCTGCAGACGCTCGGTCATCGTCTTCTCACGACGACCCTTGGCGTAGCTGACCAGCCAGCGCAGCGCGAGGGTGTTCGCGCGGTGCGGCTTGACCTCGACGGGAACCTGGTAGGTCGAGCCACCGACGCGGCGGCTGCGGACCTCGAGGGTGGGGCGCACGTTGTCGAGCGCCTTCTTGAGGGTGGCGACGGCGTCCTGGCCGTTCTTCGCCTCGACGCCGCGGAGGGCGCCGTAGACGATCGACTCGGCGAGCGACTTCTTGCCGTCGACGAGGATCTTGTTCACCAGCGAGGTGACGATCGGAGCGCCGTATACGGGGTCGTTGACGACGGGGCGCTTGGGTGCGGGTCCCTTACGAGGCATCTGACTCAGCCCTTCTTCGCGCCGTAGCGGGAACGAGCCTGCTTACGGTTCTTGACTGCCTGGGTGTCGAGCGCACCACGGACGATCTTGTAGCGGACACCGGGGAGGTCCTTCACACGACCACCGCGGACGAGCACCAGCGAGTGCTCCTGGAGGTTGTGGCCCTCACCGGGGATGTAGGCGGTCACCTCGGTGCCGTTGCGCAGCTTCACACGAGCGACCTTGCGCATCGCCGAGTTCGGCTTCTTCGGGGTGGTGGTGTAGACGCGGGTGCAGACCCCGGCCTGCTGCGGGTTCGCCTTGAGCGCGGGTGCCTTGGTCTTCGTGACCTTGGGCGAGCGACCCTTGCGAACCAACTGCTGAATGGTTGGCACGTTCTCTCCTCATAGTGCTGCACGGTGACAGCGTGATGGGTTTCACATCATGACCCACCGGCTCGACAGAGGAGTCGGGCTTTTGGTGTGATGGGTATGCCGTGGAGGCGAACCGACGGTGTCGGCGCCCTGCATGCGCGCACAGTCGTGCACACACCCGATCAAGTGTAGACGCCGCGGGCGGCGGCGGTCAAATGAGCATCGGATGCTGTGCTACGGCGTATCGGGGTCGAAGGGCGAGTCCAGCGCTTCGCTGAGCTCGGCGAGCATCGCCTCGATCTGCGGCTCGACGTACTGCGATATCGCCGCCTGCACGTGGAGGCGGTGTCGAAGCAGCAGTCCGCAGATCTCCCGCCCGATCATGTTGGCGTACTCGTCGGCGAGCGCGACCTCCTGACGGAGCGCGGCTTTGGCCTCATCGGACAGCGGGGGCAGCGGGGGCAGCTGGGCGGCCGCGTCGTCGGCCATGCCCGCGACGGTGAAGAGGAACGGAGCCCCCGGGACGGGGTCGGGGTCGAGCGGCATCCCCTCGTACTCGGGCTCGAGGCCCTCGGCGGGACGGTAGGCGCGCGACCGGTTCCTGGCCGCCTGGTGGTCGAGCTCGGCCTGGAGCATGGGCAGGTTGCGTGCCGTGTACTCGGCGACGGCCTGGTCGACGATCGCCTTGATCCGCGTCGAGAGCCCGTGCTGCACGCCGTGCGGCACGTTTCCGCCGATGCCGACGGCGGAGAGCACGGGAGAGCCGAGGCAGCGACGACACGGTGCCACCCGGCCGCGGTGCGTCGCCGGTGCCCAGCGCGGCACCCAGCGCAGCCAGGCCTCGACGGCCTGGTCGACGAGGGATTCCAGCGACCTCTCCACGAATACAGAGTAGGGCCGGGATGCCGCGCAGGGGCGCTTTCCCGCGAGGGGCGGCGCGTCTTGCGGCGTCACTCCGAGTCGCTGCGCTCCCACGGCCACCGCGGCGTGCCCGATCGTGAGCGCCGCAGCGCGACGGCGATCCACCCGGCGATCAGGGCGACGACGATGATGACGAGACTCGATCCGCGCACGACGATCTGCGAGGCGGCGGCGGATGCGTGGGCGAGTCCGGAACCGCCGGCCATGGCCGACAGCCAGACGGCGGCGAGATGCGTGAGCGCCGTGCCCAGCGCCACGAGCACCATCGCTCCGTACGGGGGAAGCGACCGGCGCAGCACCGGCGCCAGCAGCAGCGCGAACACGGCGATCGCGACGGCCATGCCCGCGACTCCCGGCCAGAGGGTGAGCCCCTCGACGGAGATGATGTCGACGTCGGCGAAGTACGACAGCATCCCGAGCCCGAGAATGGCGAAGGCGCCGAAGCAGACCGTGCCCACCACTCCGGCGAGAAACGCAGAGACCCCCTCCGGCACGGGGCCGTGGGGGTCTCTGAGGGTCATGCCGTCAGACTACGCTCATCGCAGTGCGGCGGGGCCCGCCTCGAGCGTGCGCTCGTACTCCGACTGTGCCTCCGCGTTGAGCACCTTCTTCCTGGCCCCGCTGCGCGCGACCCAGGCACCGAACCAGATCGTGAGTTCTCGGGCGAAGATGAACGACGCGATGGCGAGCGGCGCGAGCAGCTGCTCGTTGACCAGCTCGATGGACTCGGTCGCGGTCACCCGCCAGAACGGCGCCTGGAAGAGCTGCCCCAGGATGTGGCCGCCATAGGTCGCGATGGCCACGAACACGCCGAAGATGACCCACTTGCCCCAGCGTGCACGGTTGATGAAGGCGCCGAGCAGCCAGAACGAGAGGAAGAACACGACCACCGGAACCCAGAATGCCCAGGTCGTCAGCGGCTCGAGCGCGGCGGTGCCGACGTTCTCGACGCTCACGTCGCCGCGCAGGGCTCCGAAGCCGAGGATCGCCGCGAGATAGAGGACGGCGAAGGCGACCGCCGCCACCAGGCCGATGGCGCCCGCGGCGCCGCGGTTGCCCAGCTCGCGGGGTGGCTCGGGCGCCTGCACGAAGATCGGCTGCGGCGCGGCGGGAGGTGCGACCGGCTCCGCCGGGACGACCCGCGTCTCGGCATCCGATGGGTAGGGGGTCGCGTACGCGTCGTCGGCGACAGTGTGGTGGTGAGCGCGGTCGGCGTCGATCACGCGGGTCGCGTCGGCGTCGTGGGTCTCGGCAGGAGAGACGGATGCCGCGGC
>NZ_DAMDLU010000017.1:0-29425 GCF_032084865.1 Microbacterium sp. | reverse complement strand
CCGCGAGCTCGCCGCGGCGGCCGAGGTGAACGTGCACACCGCGCTGCGCGCCTATCAGGAGCTGCGTGACGAAGGACTGGTCGACCTGCGGCGCGGCCGCGGCGCCGTGATCTCCGCATCCGCCGCGCCCCTGGCCGGTCTCGCCGACGACATCACTGCACTCGTGCGGCGCGGTGCCGCGCTCGGAGTCACCCCCGCGACCCTCGCCGCCCTCATCAAGGAGACGACGCCATGAACACCCGCCTTCCCGTGAACGCCCGCGGCGGCGAGCAGTTCGTGACTGCTGTGCCGAGCGACGACCTGCGGCGCGCGCGTCGCGCCCTCGTCGTCATAGGACTCGTGCTGCCGGTGGTCATCACGGTGATCGCAGCGGTCCTGATCGCCCGGTGGGTCCCCGACCTGCCCGACCCGGCGGCGCTGCACTGGGGTGCGGACGGGGTGGACGGCTTCGGGCCGCCCGCCGTCTACCTCTGGCTGACGCTCGGCCTCGGCCTGGGTCTGCCGGCGCTCATGATCTTCAGTGTGCTGGGCATGGCGCGAGAGCAGTGGGGCGGGGCAGCGCGGCTGCTCGGCGCCATCGCCCTGGGGCTGTCGGGATTCAGCGCGATCGTCAACGGGGGCTCGGTGGCCCTCCAGCGTGGACTCGACGATGCGACGCAGGCCGGCTCGATCCTCCGCGTCGTGATCGCCGGCTTCTGCACCCTGCTGGTGCTCACCGCGGCCGGCTGGGTGCTGCAGCCCGACGTGCGTCCCGCACCGTCGGCACCCCTGAAGCCGGCCCACGTGGCGGCGATCGCTGCGGGCGAGCGCGTGACCTGGCTGGCGACGGCGCGGATGCCCCGGGGCGCGGTCCTGGGGATCGCCGCCACCATGGTGATCCTCGTCGCTGTCACCGCCGTCATGGTCGTGCAGGCCGCGGAGGCGCTGTGGATACCGCTGCTGGCACTCGCGATCATCGGGCTCGCGTTCGCCTCGTCGGCCTCGTTCCGGGTGCGTGCCGGCGCTGACGGGCTCACGGTGCGCTCGCAGCTCGGCGTGCCCCGCGTGCACGTTGCGCTCGACGGCATCGTCGCGGTGCGTGCGGTGCAGTGCCACCCGTTCGGCGAGTTCGGCGGCATCGGCTGGCGCGTCGGCATGGACGGCCGCACGGGTATCGTGCTGCGCACGGGACCGGCGATCGAGGTCGAGCGGCGTGGCAGGCGCCCGCTTGTGGTGACGGTGGACGGGGCCGAGGTGGGCGCGGCCACACTGCAGGCCTACCTCGAGCGGCGCGCGGCCGGCGCACACGACCAGAGAGACGGAGACCGAGATGACTGAGACGCGGCACTTCCCGAGTGCCGACGAGCGGATGCCGCGCATCCCCCTCCGGGCGATCATCGCCTTCGTCGTGCTGGCGGTCGGCCTGGCCTGGCTGGCCGCGCTGCCGCTCTGGCTGGGCGACGGTCTCGCCGAGCCGTTCGCGGGGGTGCTGCTGATCGTGACGATGTACACGCCGGCTCTCGCGCTGCTGATCGTCCTGGTGACGATGCGACCGATCCCGAAGGGACAGCGGCTGCGCTTCCTCGGCATGTGGCCGCTGCGGCCGGCGCGGCGCGTGATCTGGATGAGCGTGCTCGGGCTGTTCGGCCCGGTCGTCATCGTGATCGCGGCCATGCTGCTCGCGGTGGCGTTCGGCTGGCTCCAGGCCGACTTCGCGGGGCTCTCCGGCTTCACGCAGATGCTGGGGCAGAGCCTGCCCTCCGGAGTCGAACTGCCCTCACCGTGGTTCCTGGTCGCCGTGCAGATCGCCGCCATCCCGTTCGCCGCGGCGACGATCAACGCCGTGGCGGCCTTCGGCGAAGAGGTCGGCTGGCGGGGGTTTCTCGTGCCGGCGCTGCGCCGGTACGGCACCTGGCCCGCCCTGCTGATCAGCGGCGTCGTGTGGGGGCTGTGGCATTCGCCCGTGATCCTGCTCGGCTACAACTTCGGCCGCACCGACCTCACGGGGGTGCTTCTGATGACCGCCGGATGCATCGTGTGGGGTGTTCTGCTGGGCTGGCTGCGCCTGCGCAGCGCCTCGATGTGGCCCGCCGTGTTCGCCCACGGCGCGCTGAACGCCAGCGCGGGACTTCCCGTGCTGTTCATGACGGCGGGCGCCGAGTACGATCCCGCGCTGTCGATGGCGCTCGGTGTGTCGGGCTGGATCGTCGGCGCCGTCGTGATCGTCGTGCTGCTGGTGACCGGTCAATTCCGCCGGCAGCCGGCACTCGCAGACCCCAGGCCGCCGAAGTATCCGGCATCCACCCTGCCGCCTGTCGAACCGCCTGCGTGACCCGGGGGCGACTCGACACAGCCTCACCCCTTGACCGCGCGCGAGCCGACGGTTTGGCTGGGCACATGACCGAATCCACTCCGCAGAACTGGCGCATGGCCGACGACTACCTGGCCGAGACCCTCGTCGGGCACGATGCGCACCTCGAGGCGGCGCTCGAGGCGCAGCGGGCTGCCGGGATGCCCGAGATCGAGGTCGCGCCCGTGGCGGGCAAGCTGCTGAACCTCCTGGTGCGCATCAGCGGCGCACAGCGCGTGCTCGAGATCGGGACCCTCGGCGGGTACTCCACGATCTGGATGGCCCGCGCCGTCGGCGAGGCCGGCCGGGTCACGACGATCGAGGCCGAGGCCGCCAACGCCGCGGTGGCGCGCGCCAGCATCGACGCGGCCGGGGTGGGGGAGCGCGTCGACATCCGCATCGGGCGGGCGGCCGACGTGCTGCCGACCCTGGTCGGCGGGTTCGACCTCGTCTTCATCGACGCCGACAAGGAATCCAACACGATCTACCTCGACTGGGCGGCCAGGCTCGGGCATCCCGGCACCGTCGTCGTCGTCGACAACATCGGGCGCAGCGGCGACGTCGCCGACGCCGCGAGCACCGACCCGATGGTGGTCGGCACCCGGGAGGGGCTCCGGATGCTGGGGGAGGACCCCCGCTTCGACGCGACCGCCCTGCAGACGGTGGGCGTCAAGGGCTGGGACGGGATCGCCGTCGCCCTCGTGGTCTGACACGCGCCCGAGGGGCGTGGACGGGCATGGCTGGGTCGTCTGACATGCGCCCGAGGCGCGCGGACGGGCATGGCTGGGTCGTCTGACACGCGCCCGAGGCGCGTGGACGGGCACGGCTAGACTGAATCGCGGACCGACGTCGCTCCACCACCACCCTCCCCTCCCTTTCGAAGGAGCACTTCTGTGGCACTGATCGAGGCTGTAGGCGCACGCGAGATTCTCGACTCGCGCGGAAACCCGACCGTCGAGGTGGAGGTGCTCCTCGATGACGGGGTCGTGCAGCGCGCCGCCGTTCCCTCCGGTGCATCCACCGGGGCCTTCGAGGCGTACGAGCTCCGCGACGGAGACAAGGGCCGCTACGGCGGAAAGGGCGTCCTGAAGGCCGTCGAGTCCGTGATCGATGAGCTCGGCCCGGCGATCGAGGGCGTCGAGGCGAGCGAGCAGCGCATCGTCGACGAGATCCTGAACGAGGTCGACGGCACCGAGAACAAGAAGCGCGTCGGCGCCAACGCCATCCTCGGCGTCAGCCTCGCCGTGGCCAAGGCGGCCGCCGACTCGGCGGACCTGCCGCTGTTCCGCTACCTGGGCGGACCCAACGCGCACCTGCTGCCCGTTCCGCTGTTCAACGTCATCAACGGCGGAGAGCACGCCGACAACGGCATCGACATGCAGGAGTTCTTCCTCGCGCCGATCGGTGCCGACACCTACTCCGAGTCGCTGCGCTGGGGCGTCGAGACCTACCACGTGCTGCGCAGCGAGCTGAAGGCCGCCGGCTACGCGACGGGCCTCGGCGACGAGGGCGGCTTCGCCCCCGACCTGCCCAGCAACCGCGAGGGCCTCGAGTTCCTGATCAAGGCGATCGAGAAGGCCGGCTTCACCCCCGGCAAGGACATCGCGCTCGGCCTCGACGTCGCCGCGACCGAGTTCTTCAAGGATGGCGTGTACCGCCTCGACAACAAGGACTGGAGCGGGCCCGAGCTGATCGAGTACTACCAGGGTCTCGTCGCGGACTTCCCGATCGTCACGATCGAGGACGCGCTCGCCGAAGACGACTGGGACAACTGGAAGCTGCTCACCGAGGCGCTCGGCGAGAAGGTGCAGCTCGTCGGCGACGACCTGTTCGTCACGAACCCGCAGCGCCTCGGTGACGGCATCAAGCGCGGCGTCGCCAACTCGCTGCTGGTCAAGGTCAACCAGATCGGCACCCTGACCGAGACCTTCGACGCGGTCAGCCTCGCGCAGCGCTCGGGCTACACGGCCATGCTCTCGCACCGTTCGGGCGAGACCGAGGACACCACGATCGCCGACCTCGCCGTCGCCACGAATGCCGGTCAGATCAAGACCGGTGCGCCCGCACGCAGCGAGCGCGTCGCGAAGTACAATCAGCTTCTGCGCATCGAAGAGGAGCTGGGTGACGCGGCTGTCTTCGCCGGTGCATCCGCGTTCCCGCGCTTCCAGGCCTGAACCGGAGCGCACGCGCTGATCTGAACGAACGAAGGAGGAGGAGCATGGCCAGACGCCCCGCTCCTCCTCTTTCGGCGTCCCGGCCAGCGGCGCCCGCCGCGCGCCGCGCGTCCGCAGGCCGCACGGTCGATGTGCGGGAGTGGGCGAGCGGCATCCGCCTGTCGGGCTTCGCCGTGATCATGCTCTCGCTCGTCGTGCTCGGCACCTGGGTGCTCGTGCCGACCATCGGCACCTACCTGGGCCAGAAGCAGAAGATCGCCGCCCTCGAGCAGTCGGTGCAGGTGAGCGAGGAGCAGATCGCCGCGCTCGAGCGCGAGCGCGATCGCTGGAACGATCCCGCCTACATCACCACCCAGGCCCGCGAGCGGCTGTACTACGTGAAACCCGGTGAGGTGGTCTTCCTCGTCGACGACGATCTCGACCCCGCCGACCTGCCGCCCGAGCAGCAGGAGGTCAGCGACCAGCTGAAGGAGCGCCCGTCCGACTGGATGCCGCAGCTGCTGCGCGGGCTGACCTCCGCCGGGCTCGCGAAGACCGCGGTCGAAGTGCCGACCCCGTAGGGCTGAGGGCTGTCACAGTGACCCTCCCGTACCCTGGTGGGGTGACGACACCTCCCTTCCCGCCGCCCACCGCTGCAGAGATCGATGTGGTCTCGAGCCAGCTGGGCCGTGCCGCCCGCGGCGTCATCGGCATCGCCGCGCGCTGCGTCTGCGGCAATCCGACCGTGGTGGCCACGGCGCCGCGTCTCGACGACGGGACGCCCTTCCCGACGTTCTACTACCTGACGCACCCCGCGGCGACCGCCGCGATGTCGACCCTCGAGGCGACGCAGGTGATGCCGGAGCTGGCCCGAATGCTCGAGGACGACGACGACATCGCCGCGGCCTACGGCCGCGCGCACGAGGCGTACCTCGTGGACCGGGCGCAGTTCGGCGACGTGCCCGAGATCGACGGCATCTCGGCGGGTGGCATGCCGACGCGCGTGAAGTGCCTGCACGCCCTCGCCGGTCACGCCCTCGCCGCGGGACCGGGCGTGAACCCGATGGGGGATGCCGCGCTCGAGCGCTCCTCCTGGTCGCCCGAGCGGTGCGCGTGCATCGACCCGGGTGCGACGCTGGCGGACAGCGCGTCATGATCTCCGCCCGGATGCTGCGTGGTGTCGCCGTGACGGCGGCACTCGTGGCATCCGCGGTGTTCGTCGCGGTACCGGCTTCCGGCTCGGACGCCTCGGCGACGTCGGCGCTGCAGGTGCCGACCGAGACGGCGACGCCGGCGGCGCCGCCCATCCCGGACGACCCGAACGACCCTGCGCGGGCGATGGAGTACTGGCTCGACGGCGCCGGCATCCGGCAGGCCTGGAGCGTGACCAGGGGCAAGGGCGTGAAGATCGCGGTCATCGACACCGGCATCGGCAAGCCCCCGGTGATCTTCGACGGCGCTGTGGCCGACGGCACCGACGTGTCGGGCGTCGGCAGCCCGGACGGTCGCACTCCCGTCGGTGTGCGCGATCCGAATCACGGCTCCTGGGTCGCATCGCTCGCCGCGGGGCGCGGAAACCCGGACGGCACCGGGATGATCGGCGTCGCACCGGAGGCGCAGCTGCTGTCGGTCTCGCTCGGCTTCCCCGGCTCCGCCTCGACGAAGCCGTTCGTCGACCAGGTGGTCGAAGCCATGAAGTGGGCGGTCGACCACGGTGCCGATGTCATCAACCTCTCCTTCACCACCAACACCCTCGACTGGGACCGCAGCTGGGACGAGGCGTTCCTGTACGCATTCGAGCATGACGTCGTCGTGATCGTCGCGGCCGGCAACCGGGGCAGCGGCACCTCGATGATCGGCGCGCCCGCCACGATCCCGGGTGTGCTGACCGTCGGCGGCGTCGACCAGACCGGGGTCGCCAGTCAGGGCGCATCCACTCAGGGCATCACGATCGGCATCTCGGCGCCGAGCGAGTCGCTGCTGGGAGTCTCGGCCGACGGCACCCTGCGCTCGTGGGACGGCACGAGCGGCGCGGCGCCGATCGTCGCCGGCGCCGCCGCTCTGGTGCGGGCGGCCCACCCCGACCTGGATGCCGCGAACGTGATCAACCGCCTGATCAGAACGGCGGTGCCGGTGCCCGACATGGCCCGCACGCCCGACCCGCTGTACGGTTTCGGCCTGCTCGACGCCGAGGCTGCGGTCACGGCATCCATTCCCCGCGTCTCGACCAACCCGATGGGCGATCTGAAGGAGTGGATCCGCGTCTACCGCCGTGCCGACGCTCCCGAGCAGCCGACACCCGAGCAGTCCGCGACGCCGGTCGCCGTGCCGCCGCTTCCGCCCGTCGAGCAGTCCGTCGACGCCGCGTCTCCGCTGCTTCCGACCGAGGAGTCGCTGCGATACGGTACCCTGCCGCTGCTGGCCCTCACGGTGCCTGGTATCCTGGTAGCGCTTGGCGTCACCGCAGCTGCCCGGCGCATCCGATCGGAGCGCGGTAGACGCACTCCCACACCCTGACGACGAGGAGTTGTCCCCCTGTGCCTCAGAACAGCACTGCACCCCGCATTCTGATTGTCGGTGGAGGCTACGCAGGTTTCTACACCGCCTGGAAGCTCGAGAAGCACCTTCGCAAGGGCGAGGCCGACGTGACGATGGTGGACCCGCTGCCGTACATGACGTACCAGCCGTTCCTGCCCGAGGTCGCAGCCGGATCGATCGAGCCGCGCCACGCGGTCGTCACGCACCGTCGTCACCTCAAGACGACCAACGTGATCACCGCCAAGGTGACCGGCATCGACCACGCGAACAAGGTCGCCACGATCACTCCGCCGATGGGCGAGCCGTACGAGTTCGCGTACGACCAGATCGTCGTCACCGCCGGTGCCGTGTCGCGCACCTTCCCGATCCCGGGCATCGCCGACAACGCGATCGGCATGAAGACCATCGAAGAGGCCGTCGCGGTGCGCGACCGCCTGCTGTCGAACTTCGACAAGGCCGCGGCGATCCCCGCCGGTCCCGAGCGCGACCGCCTGCTGACCGTCGTGGTCGTCGGCGGAGGTTTCGCCGGCATCGAGGCGTTCGCCGAGCTGCGCTCGTTCGCCTCGTCGCTGATCTCGAAGTACCCGCAGCTGTCGTTCGAGGACACGCACTTCCACCTCATCGAGGCGATGGGCCGCATCATGCCCGAGGTCTCGCTCGAGACCAGCAAGTGGGTCATGAAGGACCTCGGCAAGCGTGGCGCGTACATCCACCTCGACACCCAGGTCGCCAGTGCGGTCGGCGGCAACGTCGAGCTGTCGACGGGCGACGTCATCCCCGCCGACCTGATCGTCTGGACCGCCGGTGTCATGGCGAACCCGACCGTGGTGCGCGGCGGCGACCTGCCCACCGAGCAGCGCGGCCGCATCACCGCGCAGACCGACCTGCGCGTCGTCGACGCCGAGGGCGACCCCGTCGAGGGCGCCTGGGCCGCCGGCGACGTCGCCGCCGTGCCCGACAAGACCGGCGGCCTTCCTGACGGCACCTGCGTGCCCAACGCGCAGCACGCCGTGCGCCAGGCGAAGCTGCTCGCGAAGAACCTCGTCGCGGTGCTGCGCGGCGAGGGCACCACGGAGTACTACCACAAGAACCTCGGCGCAGTGGCCGGTCTCGGCCTCTACAACGGCGTGTTCCAGTCGGGCAACATCGCCCTGAAGGGCTTCATCGCCTGGATCGCGCACCGCGGCTACCACGGCCTCGCGATGCCCACCTGGGAGCGCAAGTGGCGCGTGCTCTGGGGCTGGTGGAACAACCTGTGGCTCGGGCGCGACTTCGCCAACCTCACCGCCGTGCAGCACCCGCGTGCGGCGTTCGAGGAGTTCGCCGCGCGTCCGCGTCCGGCGGTCGCAGAGCCTGCTGCGCCGGCCGCACCCGCCGCACAGAAGGACGCCGCGAAGTCGGATGCCGGCAAGCCGGCTAAGGCGGATGCCGTGCAGCCCGCAGCCAAGGCCGACGCGGCCAAGCCGGCCGCGAAGCGACCCGCAGCGAAGAAGGCTCCGGCCAAGTCGAAGTCTGAGAGCGTCGACGTCAGCGCCTGACCCGAGCAGAGTGAAGGGCCCGTCCATCGGACGGGCCCTTCCTGCATCCTCGGCCGTTCTGTGCCCCCAGTCGGATTCGAACCGATCCCACCTGCCACGGTGCGGCCACCTTGTGCCCCCACTGGGATTCGAACCCAGACTGAAGCGTGTTTAAGACGCCTGCCTCTGCCGTTGGGCTATGGGGGCCGAGTTCAGCCTATCGACGCCTCACGCGGGTCGTAGGGTGGGTGAGTGCTCGATCTCACCGCAGGCCACAGCCCGGCATCCGCCTCCGATGCGACATGGCGTTCCCCCGACCGCTACTGGCCGGCGCTCACTGAAGCGACCGCGCACCTGCCCGCGCCGGTGGCGGTGATCGATCGCGAAGCGCTGCGGCACAACGCGATGGACCTGCTCGTGCGCGCCGGAGGCATCCCGATCCGGGTCGCGACGAAATCGGTACGAGTGCGCGCCGTGCTCGATGCGGTGCTCGAGATCCCCGGATACCGCGGGATCCTCGCCTTCACCCTCGCCGAAGCGCTCTGGCTGGCCGAGCAGCACGGCGACATCATGCTCGGCTACCCCACCGTCGACCGTGCCGGCCTGAGCCGCCTGCTCGCCGATGATCAGGCGGCGTCGCGCATCACGCTGATGGTCGACGAGACCGCTCACCTCGACCTGATCGATTCGGTCGCCGGCCCCGGATCGCGACCCGAGGTGCGAGTCGCGATCGACGTCGACGCCTCACTGCGCTCGTCGTCTCTCGGTCACGTCGGCGTGCGCAGATCGCCCTTGCACTCGGCGGCGGAGGTCGCCGCCTTCGCCCGGGAGATCGTCCGCCGCCCCGGCTTCCGCCTCGTGGGACTGCAGATGTACGAAGCGCAGATCGCCGGGCAAGGGGATGCCGCCGGCCCCGACGCCCCGGTGATCCGCATGGTGCAGGCGCGCTCGCGCGACGAGCTGCGCCGGCGACGCGCCGAGATCGCCGACGCGATGACCCAGATCGCTCCGCTGGAGTTCCTGAACGGGGGAGGGACCGGGTCGCTGGAATTCACCGGAAGCGATGAATCGCTCACCGAGGCGACCGCGGGCAGCGGACTGCTCGCCGGGCACCTCTTCGACGGGTACCGCTCGTTCCGGCCCGCGCCCGCGGCGTCGTTCGCATTCGACGTGGTCCGAAAGCCCACGCAGGCCATCGCGACGGTGCTGGGCGGCGGCTGGATCGCGTCGGGCCCTGCCGTGGCATCGCGGCAGCCCCTGCCGGTGTGGCCGGCAGGACTGCACACCCTCGGACGAGAAGCGGCGGGCGAGGTGCAGACACCGCTGCGCGGTGCGGCAGCACACGATCTGCGGGTCGGTGACCGCGTCTGGTTCCGGCACGCGAAGAGCGGTGAGCCGGCCGAGCGCATCGACCGGTACCATCTCGTCTCGGACGGCGCGGTGATCGGCGAGCTGCCCACCTATCGTGGCGAGGGGAAGGCGTTTCTATGACCCGACCGGGCGGAACCTGGCAGAACTGGGGTCGCACCGCGCAGGTGCGTCCGCTTCGGGTCGAGCGTCCGCGCTCGCCCGAAGGCGTGCAGCGGTCGGTCGTGGCCGCTGTGAAGCAGGGACTCACCGTCAAGGCCGTCGGCGCGGGCCACAGCTTCACCGGGATCGCCGCGGCCCCCGGCGTGCTGCTCGAGCTCGACGACCTGCAGGGGCTGGTCTCGGCCGACGCCCAGACCGGACGCGTGACGCTGCTCGCGGGCACTCGGCTGCACCGCATCCCCGCTCTGCTGAAGCCGTACGGGCTGGCGATGCAGAACCTCGGCGACATCGACCGGCAGTCGATCAGCGGCGCGATCTCGACCGGCACGCACGGCACGGGCGCCCGGTTCGGCGGCATCGCCACGCAGGTGCGCGGGCTCACCCTGGTCACCGCGGCGGGTGAGTTCCTGCGCATCGACGAGGAGCACGACCGCGACCTGCTGGCGGGAGCGGTGGTGGGTCTCGGGGCTCTCGGCATCGTCGTCGAGGTCACGCTGCAGTGCGTGCCGGCGTTCGTCATGCACGCGCAGGACGCTCCTCTGCCGCTCGACGAGACCCTCGGCTCGCTGCACCAGCGCGTGGCGGATGCCGATCATTTCGAGTTCTACTGGCATCCGCACACCGACGTCGCGCTGACCAAGACGCACACGCGCCTGCCCGAGTCGTCCCCACGACGCCCCATCCCGCCCGTGCGGCGCTGGATCGACGAGAGCGTGCTCACGAACGGCGTGTTCGGGGCGTTCTGCGCCGTGAGCCGGGTCGTCCCCGCCGTGATCCCGCCGTTCAACCGGCTGGCGGTGACGCTGACCGGGGATGGGGAGTACTCGGATCGATCGCATCGGGTGCTCATCCACCGCCGCAACGTGCGCTTCCGTGAGATGGAGTATGCCCTGCCGGCCGAGAACGTCACGTCGGCGTTCGAAGAGCTGCGCGAGCTCATCGCCGATCGCGGGTGGCGCATCGAGTTCCCCGTCGAGGTGCGCTTCGCCGCCGCCGACGACCTGTGGCTGTCGACCGCGTTCGGGCGCGACAGCGCGTACATCGCCGTGCACCGCTACTGGCGGGTCGACCCGCGGGAGTACTTCGACGCCGTCGAGCAGATCATGCTCGCCCACGGGGGCCGCCCGCACTGGGGCAAGCTGCACAGCCTGACCGTCGAACAGCTGCGCGAGCGCTACCCGAGATTCAGCGACTTCGTCGGGCTGCGCGACCGCCTCGACCCCGATCGGGTGTTCGGCAACCGGCACCTCGAGCGCATTCTCGGAGCCTGAACCCGGCCTGTCGTCCAGCCGACGTGCAGTGATCCGCGCATAGGATGGATGTCGGTTCTAGAGGGGGCTCTGCATGGAATGGCTGTGGCCGGTACTGATCGTCGTCGGAGTGCTGCTGCTCGTCGGCATCTACCTGTGGTCGACGTACAACTCGCTGGTGCAGCTCAAGGTGCGCGTCGACGAGGCATGGAGCGGGATCGCCGTGCAGCTCAAGCGACGAGCGGATCTCATCCCCAATCTCATCGAGACGGTGCGCGGCTACGCCGCGCACGAGAAAGAGGTCTTCGAAGGAGTCACCCGGGCTCGTGCTGAGACGCTCGCGGCAACCGGGCCTGCCGAGGCCGGCGTGGCGGAGGGTCATCTGCAGCAGGCGCTGCGCAGCCTGTTCGCGGTCGCCGAGGCGTATCCGCAGCTGCAGGCCAGCCAGAACTACCTGCAGCTGCAGCACTCGCTCGTCGACACCGAAGACAAGGTTCAGGCGGCGCGTCGCTTCTACAACGGGGGCGTGCGCGAGCTGAACACCAAGATCAAGGTCTTCCCGAACAACCTCTTCGCTCGCGGCCTCGGCTTCACCGAGCGCGAGTTCTTCGAGGTCAACGACGACGGAGCGATATCCGAGCCGCCTCGCGTGCAGTTCTGACACGAGACACGACCGAACGCCCCGTCATCAGACAGGGCGTTCGTCATTCCCGCGGGTGCACGTGCCGCTCGACCGACGCCTCCGCGCCGGGCAGGGCGCGGGCGACGTCATCCGCCGCGTCACCCCAGCCGGACACGCTGATCCGCTCGAGCCCCTGCCAGAGCGCCGCACGCACGAGCTCGTCGGCGACGCAGCCGGCGTCCGCCTGCGGCACGGCGTGCTGTTCCCACCACGCCGACTGCACGCGCAGCGTCGACGCGGCCCGGTCGGCCTTCAGGTCGACGCGTCCGACCACACGGTCGCCGACGAGCATCGGCAGGGAGTAGTACCCGTAGCGACGCCGGTCTGCAGGAACGTAGATCTCGATCCGATAGTCGAAACCGAACACCCGCAGCGCGCGATCCCGAAACCACACCACCGGGTCGAACGGAGTCAGCAGCGCTGCTCGATCGATGCGACGGGGCAGCACCGCGTCGCGATGCCGCCACGCCGCGATCGGTCTGCCCCCACGCTCCCAGCCGCGCACCGCGACCGGTTCCAGCTCGCCCGAGTCGACCAGGTCGGCGACCGCCGCTCGCACCGCGCTCTGGTCCCGCAGCCGGTGGTAGTCGTTCAGATCGGCGATCGTCGCGACGCCGTACGACCGCGCCGCGCGTCGCACCAGCTCTCGCACAGCGTCGTCACGCGGGATCGCGGCGTCCCGGATCGCGGACGGAATGATCTGCGATGCCAGACCATAGCGCCGTTCGAACCCGATGCGGCCGGCGATCGCGACCTCGCCGCAGCGCCACAGGTGCTCGAGCGCGATCTTCGCGTCGTCCCAGTCCCACCACGAGCCGCGCTCGCGGGGCGCGTCGTCGCGCAGGTCTGCGGGGCGCAGCGGGCCTCGTGCGCGCAGCTCGTCGCGCACCCAGTCGAGGGTCCGGCTGTGCACTCGGCTCCATCCGCCCGGTCGCTCCGCTCGCGCGCGCCACTCCTGCATGCGGAAGTCCCACAGCGCCCAGTCCGCGATCGGCATGAACGTCGCCTCATGGGCGAGATACTCCACGTAGTGAGTCGTCCGCGACACGAACGTGCGATCGAGCAGCGCGGGATCGTACGACCCCAGCCGCGAGAACATCGGCATGTAGTGGGAGCGGGCGAACACGTTGACCGAGTCGATCTGCAGCACTCCCAGCTGCGACATCGCCCGATGCAGGTGGCGCGCGCCCACGGCATCCGGCCGGCGTCGGGAGAACCCCTGCGCCGCCAGTGTCATCCGGCGCGCTTCGGCGGCGCTGAGGGTGTTCGAGGGTCGAGCCGTCACCGCGTCAGAGTAGCGCCATCCGCCGACATCCGGTGCGAGGGCGATTCGAGGCGTAAGTAGAATTGCACGATGAGCGACGACCCGAGGCCGCGGTTCCGCAATCCCTTCCGGTATCAGCCGCCCGTGCTCGACCGCACGGTGACCACCACGGCCGACGAGGCCGTGCCGACCCCTCTGCGCGTCACCGCGGCCTACGCCTGGCGTCTGCTGGTCATCGCCGGACTGATCGCCCTGTTCATCTGGCTGGTGATGCTGCTCAAGCTGCTGGTCATCCCTCTGCTCGTCGCCATCCTCATCACCGCGCTGCTGTGGCCCGCTTTCCAGCTCATGCTGCGCGCCCGCTTCCCCCGATGGCTGGCCATCGCGGTCACCGTTCTGGGCACGCTCGGGGTCGTCACGGGGCTGTTCTGGCTCGTGATCTGGCAGGTGCGCGACCAGCTGCCCGACGTGCGGGCGAAGACGGCGGATGCCATCCAGCAGGTGCGCACCTTCCTGCTCGACGGTCCGCTGCATCTCACCGAGGCGCAGATCGACGGGTACATCAAGCAGGGCATCGGCCTGCTGAACGAGCAGGCCGATCTGCTGCTCAACGGCGCGCTCGCCGTCACCGGAACGGCCGCCCACATCCTCACCGGCGCACTTCTCGCGCTGTTCATCCTGATCTGCCTGCTCGCCGACGGCGCGGGAATCTGGCGGTGGACGCTCAAGCTGTTCCCGCGCATGGCCCGCCCCGCGGCCGATGCGGGTGCCCGCAACGGCTGGGCGACGGTCGTCGACTATGCGCGGACGCAGATGTTCGTCGCCGCCATCGACGCCGTCGGCATCGGCGTCGGCGCCGCTCTGCTCGGGGTGCCCATGCCCATCCCCGTGGCCGTGCTCGTGTTCCTCGGCTCGTTCGTGCCGATCGTCGGTGCCGTCGTCACCGGGGCCGTGGCCGTGTTCCTCGCGCTGGTCTACAACGGGCCGGTGATCGGGCTGCTCATGCTCGGCGTGGTTCTGCTGGTGCAGCAGCTCGAGGGGCACATCCTGCAGCCGATCCTGATGGGCTCGGCCGTCAAGGTGCACCCCCTGGCGGTCGTGCTCGTCGTGGCGGGCGGAGCGATGATCGCAGGCATCCCCGGCGCCCTGTTCGCTGTCCCGCTCGCCGCATTCGTCAACGTGGCGGCCGTCACCATCGGATCGGGCGCATGGCGCACCGGACGTGAACCCGCCCCCGAAGATCTCATCTGGAGCACAGTGCCGCGCGAGCGGCAGAGGAGGAATCGATGACCGCAAGCCCCAGCGTCGCCGCCATCCCGAGCCTTGCCGAGTTCACCGCCGCGGCCGAGAGCCTCGCCGGAGTGATCTCCCGCACGCCGACCGAGCTGTCGCGCGCGCTCGGCGAGACCCTCGGCTCGCCCGTCATGCTCAAGATGGAGAACCTGCAGCGCACCGGGTCGTTCAAGATCCGCGGGGCCACCTACCGTCTCTCGCGTCTGACCCAGGAGGAGCGTGCCAGGGGAGTGGTGGCAGCCTCGGCCGGAAACCACGCGCAGGGCGTCGCGCTCGCAGCCCAGATGCTCGGTATCCCGGCGACGATCTTCATGCCGCTCGGCGTGCCCGTGCCCAAGCTGCTCGCCACCAGGGGATACGGCGCCGAGGTCGTGCTCGAGGGGGAGACGGTGGCGACATCGCTGCGCCTGGCCGCGGAGTTCGCCGAGCGCACCGGCGCGGTGCTGATCCACCCGTTCGACCACCGCGACATCGTCGTGGGGCAGGGCACACTCGGCCTCGAGGTGATGGAGGACGTCCCGAACGTCGACACGGTGATCATGGGCATCGGCGGCGGCGGGCTGATCGCCGGGGTCGCGGCTGCGGTGAAGGCCGCGGCGGCGGCGGCCGGCCGCACCGTGCGAGTCATCGGCGTGCAGGCCGAGAACGCGGCCGCGATGCCCCCGTCGCTGGAGGCGGGCAGCCCGGTCGAGATCCAGACGCATCCGACGATCGCCGACGGCATCCTCGTCGCGCGACCGGGAGACGTGCCGTTCGAGATCATCCGCGAACTCGTCGATGAGGTGGTCACGGTCACCGAAGACGACATCGCCCGTGCGCTTCTGGTTCTGCTCGAGCACGCCAAGGTGGTCGTCGAGCCGGCCGGCGCCGTGGGCGTGGCGGCGATCCTCGCCGGAAAGGTGCACGACGCCGGGGTGACCGTGCCGATCCTCTCGGGCGGAAACATCGATCCGATGCTGCTGCAGCGCGTCGTGGCGCACGGGCTGGCGGCATCCGGCCGGTACGCGACCGTGCGCGTGCCGCTTCCCGACCGACCCGGTCAGCTCGCGAAGGTGTCGGATCTGCTCGCGCAGGCCGGCGCGAACGTCATGGAGGTGCTGCACACGCGCCACGGGCACGGTCTGCAGATCAGCGACATGATCCTGCAGCTCTCGATCGAGACCCGCGGCCCCGAGCACACCGAGCTCGCTCTCGAGACGCTGCGGCAGGCCGGTTTCGCGCCGGTCGTCGTCCCGGACTGATCACGTTCGACGCAGAACGGCGGGATGCCCCAGGGCATCCCGCCGTTCATCGTTCTCGGGGCGTCAGCCGGTGTAGGTCTCGACGCCGGTGATCTCGACGGTGATGGCGCGGCCGTTGGGTGCCTCGTAGCTGGACTTGTCGCCGACCTTCAGGCCGAGGATGGCCTGGCCGAGCGGGCTCGCCTCGCTGTACACGTCGAGCTCGCCGCCGGCCGCGATCTCGCGGCTGCCGAGCAGGAAGACCTCCTCGTCGCCCGCGACGATCGCCGTGACGACCGTGCCGGGCTCGACGATGCCGCGGCTGGTGGGCGCCTCGCCGACCTTCGCCGTCTTCAGCAGCTGCTGCAGCGTGCGGATGCGCGCCTCCTGCTTGCCCTGCTCGTCCTTCGCGGCGTGATAGCCGCCGTTCTCCTTGAGGTCGCCCTCTTCGCGGGCCGCTTCGATGCGGGCGGCGATCTCTTCACGGCCCACCGTCGAGAGGTTCTCGAGCTCGTCGACGAGCCGGTCGTAGGCCTCCTGCGTGAGGAAAGGTACCTGAGCGTCTGTGGACACAGCCTGCTCCTTCGGTGCGGGCCCCTTCGGGGGCTTCGGGGGTTCGGGCCGTCTCGCGACCCGTGGGATATGCGAAGACGCCCCGGTATCGGCCGGGGCGTCGGTCATCTTCGGGATGATTCTAAGCGACCCAGCAGGTCTTCACCAAACCGGTGGTCGCCTCGGCGACGGTCGGGATGCTGACGGCGACGCCCTTCGTGTGATGCTCGCCGCCGGCGATCTCGACGATCTTCCACCCGACGACGCCGAACTCCTCGTCGAGCGCCTCCACGGCGCACGCGACGTCCGCACCCCGTGGCGCGGTGAACTGGAAGCGCAGGTCGACGCTGTGCGCGTCGACCACGGTGAAGCCGAGATCATCGGCATCCACCGCGTTCATCTGCTGCGCGACGATCGTCCAGCCGAGGGCGACGACGACCGCCAGGGCGGCGGCGCCGAAGATGATCCAGGGCAGACGCCGCCGAGGTGTGCGTCCGTATCGCTCATCGAGCTCGCGTGCGGTGGTCACGTCTCTCCCGGGGGTGGACGGCGGATAGGCTGGAGTTCCAGGTTATTCGACCTGCGAGGAGAAGGCGGACCATGATCCTGTTCGGTGAGACCACCCCGATGCCGACGCCGTCGATGACGGTCGACCCGAACTCCGTGACGCCCGGGTTCGCGGGCTTCGCGATCATCGTCATCATCGTCGCGGCCGTCGTGCTGCTGATCTGGGACATGAACCGCCGCATCCGCAAGGTGCGCTACCGCGAAGAGGTGCGGGAAGAGCTGGATGCCGAAGAGGCGGCGCTGCGCGACCGGGCCGACCGCGACGACGACGGGCGCTGAGACCCGCTCGTCTCACACGCCGACGCGCGCGAACGCGTCGAGGCTGATGCCCTGACGGAGGATGGCCTTCGACCACTCCTTCGCGCTGTGCAGACTGTGGTCGCGGTAGTTGCCGCATTCCACGGCCGAGACGCCGGGCACGTCGCTCCACTCGGCCGTGTCGGCGATGAACTCCAGGCTGCCGCGCACGGCTGCGACGACGTCGGCGACCGCGGGCTCGCCCCAGAAGATGGCATGGAAGCCGGTGCGGCATCCGAACGGGGAGATGTCGATCAGCCCGTCGATGCGGTCCCGGAGCGCGCTCGCGAGAATGTGCTCGATGGTGTGCAGACCCGCCGTGGGGATCTCGCCCTCATTCGGCTGCACGAAGCGCACGTCGAAGTTCGAGATCGCATCGCCCTTCGGTCCGTGCTCGACGCCGATGAGACGCACGTACGGCGCCGTGACGGCGGTGTGGTCCAGGGTGAAGCTCTCGACTTCGGCCATTGTCGCTCCTCTGCTCTGACACGGAATTCGAGCGTAACCCGGGTCAGCCGCCGAAGCCCAGCGAGGGCGAGAGCGGGTCGAGCGAGATGAGCAGGCACGCGGTCCAGTGGCAGAGGAAGGCGAGCACCGTGCACACGTGGAAGATCTCGTGGAATCCGAAGTGCCCCGGCCACGGGTTCGGCTTCTTCACGGCATAGATGATCGCTCCCACGGTGTACAGCAGACCGCCGATGCAGACGAGCACCATCATGGCGACGTTCGCCTGCAGCAGGTCGCCCATGTACATCACCGCGGCCCAGCCGAGTGCGAGGTAGAGGGCGACGTAGAGCCAGCGCGGCGCGTTGATCCAGAACACGCGGAACAGGATGCCGAGCACCGTGCCGCTCCACACCACGATCAGCAGCACGAGGCCCTTCTGCGGGGGCAGGGCGAGCACCGCCAGGGGGGTGTAGGTGCCGGCGATCAGCAGCAGGATGTTGGCGTGGTCGATGCGCTTGAGGACCGCTTTGGTCTTCGGGCCCCAGTCGAAGCGGTGGTAGAGCGCGGAGTTGCCGAAGAGCAGCAGCGACGTCACCATGAAGACCGCAGCTGCCCACTTGGCGGGTGCCCCCTGCGCGAGGAGGATGAGCACGACGCCGGTGACGATCGCGACGGGGAAGGTGCCCGCGTGGATCCACCCTCGCCAGGTCGGTCTCACCTCGACTGCCGCGTCGACGGCGGCCGCCTCCATCAGCGGGAGTTCGGGAACGTCGGCGTTGTCTGAGGGGCGGGAGTTCACGCGCTCACTCTACGTTCGCGCGCATGCCGCCAGCGGCACATGTCCTGAGTGCGGCCGCAGGCTTGGGGCGGGTGGCGGTAGCGTAGGCACGTGACTGCACGCGAGAGCTCGGGACGGGGACCCCTCTATCGGCTCTACGGAAGACGCCTGCGACGGCGGATCGACGTGTCGAAGGCTCCGCATCACGTCGCGATGATGATCGACGGCAACCGTCGATGGGCTCGCCAGCTCGGGTTCGACAGCGCTGCGGCGGGTCACCGTGCCGGAGCGGCGAAGATGCGCGAGTTCCTCGGCTGGTGCGATGAGCTGGGCATCGGCGTCGTCTCGCTCTACCTGCTCTCGGCCGACAATCTGCTCAAGCGCGACTCGAAGGAGATCGGCGACCTCATCGAGATCATCGCGGAGCTCGCCGACACGCTCGCCGAGCAGGGCGAGTGGCGGGTGCAGCACGTGGGGCGCGCCGACATCCTGCCGCCGGAACTGGCGCGGGTGCTGGCGGAGGCGCAGGAGCGCACCAGCGGACACACCGGGCTGCATGTGAATCTCGCAGTCGGCTACGGAGGCCGCAACGAGATCGTCGACGCGGTGCGCAGCATCATCGGCAAGCACAACGCCTCTGGCGGCACCCTCGAAGATCTCGCCGAGCAGCTCACCCCCGAGATGATCGGCGAGCACCTGTACACCGGCGGGCAGCCCGACCCGGACCTGGTCATCCGCACGAGCGGCGAGCAGAGGCTCAGCGACTTCCTGCTGTGGCAGAGCGCGCACAGCGAGTTCTACTTCGTCGAGGCGCTCGGACCCGACCTGCGCGAGATCGACTTCCTGCGGGCCATCCGCGACTTCGCCGACCGCGACCGCCGATTCGGACGATGACGCCGCCGGCCTCGGCCGCAGCATCCTGACCCTCGTCGTTCACCGGAACGTCACCGATCTGTTCCGCGTGTCTCCCGCCGTGTGCGCCCGGCGGAAGTACGTTCATGGCATCGGACACCGTGTCCGGTCGGGTCGGCCTCAAGGTTCGCGACTCGTGACCCTGGTCGACTCGCTGCAGAGCCGGGAGCACATCCCGAGTGGGAGTGGATCGTGACCACACGTACAGCACAGCAGCAGTCCACGTCAGCAGCCCGAGCCGTGTCACACGATGACACGGCTCTTCGCACATATGTGCTCGACACCTCGGTGCTGTTGAGTGATCCACAGGCCCTGTTCCGCTTCGCCGAGCATTCGATCGTCCTGCCCGTTGTGGTGATCAGCGAGCTGGAGGGCAAGCGTCACGATCCCGAGCTCGGCTACTTCGCCCGGCGCGCGCTGCGCCATCTCGACGAGCTGCGCGTCGAGCACGGGCGCTTGGACTTCCCGATCGAGGTGGGCGATGGGGGAACTCTGCGCGTCGAGCTCGGCAATGTCGACATGTCGGTGCTGCCCGCGGGCATCCGGCTCAGCGACAACGACAGTCGCATCCTCGCGGCGGCGGCGCAGCTGGCGGCAGACGGGCAGAACGTCACGATCGTATCGAAGGATCTGCCGATGCGGGTGAAGGCCGCCTCGCTCGGCCTCGCCGCGGAGGAGTATCTGGCCGAGCAGGCGGTGGATGCCGGATGGACGGGCATCACGACCCTCGACCTCTCGGGCGATGAGATGAGCGACCTGTACGAGAGCGAGGTCGGCCTCAGCGAAGAGGTGCGCGGGATGCCCGTGAACACCGGGCTGATCATCCACTCCGAGAGAGGCTCGGCGCTGGGTCGTGTCGTGGCGGACGGCGAGTACCGGCTGGTGCGCGGCGACCGCGAGGTGTTCGGGATGCACGGCCGGTCCGCGGAGCAGCGGATCGCGATCGACCTGCTGCTCGACCCGGAGGTCGGCATCGTGTCGCTCGGCGGGCGAGCGGGCACCGGCAAGTCCGCGCTGGCGCTGTGCGCGGGGCTGGAGGCGGTGCTCGAGCGGCAGCAGCAGAAGAAGATAATCGTGTTCCGTCCGCTGTTCGCCGTCGGCGGTCAGGAGCTCGGCTACCTGCCGGGAGATCAGGGCGAGAAGATGAACCCCTGGGGACAGGCGGTGTTCGACACCCTCGGGTCGGTCGTCTCGGGCAACGTGCTGGAGGAGGTCGTCGAGCGGGGGATGCTGGAGGTGCTGCCGCTCACGCACATCCGCGGCCGGTCGCTGCACGACGCGTTCGTGATCGTCGATGAAGCGCAGTCGCTGGAGCGCAACGTGCTGCTGACGGTGCTGAGCCGCATCGGCCAGAACTCGCGAGTCGTGCTGACCCACGACGTCGGGCAGCGCGACAACCTGCGGGTTGGCCGCTACGACGGCATCGCGAGCGTGATCGAGACGCTGAAGGGACACGACCTGTTCGGGCACGTCACGCTGCAGCGCTCGGAGCGCTCGGCGATCGCGGCGCTCGTGACCGAGCTGCTGGAGGGCGCCGAGCTGAGCTGAGTGGCGCGCGGGCCGGCGGTCTTCTGCGGCTGCCGTCTGCCGTTGCCCGGTTACATTCCGGGGGCCGACACTCCAGATGACGGACGTTTCGTGGGAATCCGTCCGACATCTGGAGTGTCGGCCCCCGATTCGTCTCGCGTCGCGGGTGCTGAGGGCGGCCGGGAGGGGCGGATGCCGGGTGCCGGGTGCCGGATGCGGGATGCGGCATGCCGGATGCCGGATGCCGGGTGCGGGGATGCCGGATGCGTCGACGGGGCGCAGGCGCCCGAGGAACGAGAGCCGGTACCGCGCGGTCTTGAAGCCGCGCGGTGCCGTCAGGACCGTCCCGGGGAACAGAGGAGGGGCGGGTCAGCAGCCGGGGGCGGAGGGCTGCTCTGCGCAGGTGCGGGCGACGAGCGCGGTGCGGGCTTCGAAGATCCGGATCTGCTGCGTCGGCCCGGCGATGTCGAGCCTGCCCTCGATCGGGAACCATCCGGCACCCAGGTCGATCTCGGCGGTGTACGCGATGTCGACGCTCGCGTCGTAGGTACCGCGTGCAGAGTAGGTGTGGCTGGTGTCGGTCGGGGTGAACTGCGCCTGGCCGAGGCTCTCCCAGCTGGCGCCGGGCGACGAGGTGGTCTTCGGCTTCCCCTGGCCGTAGTGGAACGTGTACGCCACCGGTGTGAAGCGCACGTCGACCGGGAACCCGAACAGCTCGCCGGAACGAACGTGCGTCGCCGCCTCGGTCACGAAGTTCGTCGGCAGACCCGCCACCCCGAGATTGTCCGGCTCGCCGAGCACGGTGCCCTTCGCGGGGAAGAAGCTCGCGAGGTCGGTGATGGTGATCGGCGGCACTCCCGAGGAACTCGCGCGCTCCGCTCGCTCGGCGTCGCTCAAGACGACGACATCCCAGCAACCCAGTCGCGTCCGCACCCCCGACAATCCGCACCCATCGGAGGACGTGGATTGGCGGCGGCTGTTGCCGATCTTGGCGTTGGAACCGCCCGATGGACTCCTCACTGAACTTCGTTGGCCGGACTGGCCTTGCGAGGTCTTTGAGCCCCTGATCGTCGCTGACCCCCCGGCGAGCGCAACCTGGCAGGCGCCAATCTCTAAGTCGGCGGCGGAGCATGTAGAACTTCCGCTTGCATACGCAACCGATGGGACGTGCCAACAGATGAGAATGATCATTCCCACGACGATCAGTGTCAACCGGTGCATGTTGCATCCTCGACAGGAGTTGAGTCGGCGAGGCGAAGCCTGGAAGATGCATAGGCAAACGTCAACTTGAGTGAATAAACGTTGCGTCGGTCTGGCGCAACGACCGACTGTCCCGTTGAGTCAACGATGTTCGTGCCACTAACGTCATTGCAGGTGATTGCGACGACGACGTCGCCGTCGACACGGTCACCCTCGAACTCGAGAATCTCGGTTGTTCCAGTTCGGGTGTACCCCTTGGCATGCAACTCGCTAAGCGTCTTACGCTCTTGCGCGCTGTAATCTCCGACCACAAAATCGCGTGTCACGTCAAAGCTGCTCGGATCTGCAAAATCGACCTTGTTGTACGCAGCCATGTAGGCCCGATACGTTTCCTCCGCGGCGGCGTACGCCTCCTCATCCGTCGCGAAGGCGGCGGTTCTCGTGGGCTTCGGAGTCGGCTTCGACTCGGGGGTGCAGGCCGACAGCATCCCGATCAGCAGACCGGCGGCGGCGAGGGCCGAGCCTGTGCGCGCAAGGGTGGTCGTCATCGTCACCGCACCACGGTAACGCGGATCGTCGAGATCCCGTTGAAGTTATCCACAGCCCTGTTCACGCCCGCTGAGCCGTCCGCTGCAGTGCCGCGACGATCGACAGCTGCACCGTCGCCCAGTCGTGGACGATCTGGGCATAGTCGAAGTGCAGCGTCTCGTATCCGAGGGCGGAGGCTGCGGCATCCCGATCCAGATCCTTGTGCCGCTTGGTCGGACCGTCGTGATTCTCTTTGCCGTCTGCTTCGATGATGAGGCGTCCGTCGACGACGAAGTCGACCCGCCCGACGCCGGCGATCACGACCTGGCAGTCCAGCGCGATTCCCAGTAGATGAAGTCTCAGCCGCAGCAGTGACTCGAGCCCGCTGCCGGCATCCGCTCGCGCGAAGTCGACGAGCCACTTCGCGTGCGTCGGCAGCACCTCGCGGATGCGAGCGCGCGCAGACCTGGTGAGCTTTCGCTGCTCCAGCGCCGACTCGAGCGAGGCGAAGAACGACTCCTCACCCTCGCAGCGATACAGATGCAGCAAAGCGGTTTCGACGTCGACGACGCCGAAGCGCACACGCCCGCTGCGGAAGAAGTGGCTGACGCACTGGCATCCGGAGTGCGGATAGACGCGACCGCGGTGGCCGACCCACACATGCGGTGCCGTCTCCGATGACATCACCCACACACCCAGGCGCCGCAGGGCCGCAGCACAGGTGAGCGACCCTCCGTGCCGGGCTGCCTCGCGCTCGCCGGCGGCGACCCCGGGTGCGGCGAAGACGCCGGGCCGCAACCGCTCGATCTCCCCGCTTCGCACCGCTCTGCTCAGCCGCATGCGCGTGACGCCGTAGTCCTGGAGCTGGGTACCCTGCGCGAGTCCGCCGAGGCGGGTGAGCAGGTCAAGAGGATCGAACATCCCCTCAGCATCCGGGACGGGACGTGGGGGATTCGCCCTGTTCTCCGGAGATTGTGGACAACCCGCCCGATCGCCTGCATTGGGGATGGGTACAAAACGGGGGCCGACACTCCAGGGGTCGGACGGATCGTGGAGAAACGTCCGACATCTGGAGTGTCGGCCCCCGGAATGTAACGCGAAGGGCGAAGGGCGAAAGGGCGGAAGGGCGGTAACGCCGAAAGCGCCGGGACCGGCTCAGCCCGGGTGCGTCATCGACAGGAGGTCGAGCTTCGCGTCGAGCTCCTCCTCCGAGATCTCACCGCGCTCGACGTAGCCGAGGTCGATGACCGCGTCGCGCACCGTGATGCCCTTCGCGACCGAGTGCTTGGCGATCTTCGCCGCTGCCTCGTATCCGATGACCTTGTTCAGCGGCGTGACGATCGACGGGCTCATGCCGGCGAACGCGGCGGCGCGCTCGACGTTGGCCTCGAGGCCGTCGATGGTCTTGTCGGCCAGCACGCGCACGGCGTTCGAGAGCAGGCGGATCGACTCGAGCAGCGCGGTTCCCATCACGGGGATCGCGACGTTCAGCTCGAACGAGCCCGATGCGCCGGCCCATGCAACGGTCGCGTCGTTGCCGATCACGCGCGCGCACACCATGAGCACAGCCTCGGGGACGACCGGGTTGACCTTGCCGGGCATGATCGACGATCCGGGCTGCAGATCCGGGATGTGCAGCTCGCCGAGACCCGTGTTCGGGCCCGAGCCCATCCAGCGCAGGTCGTTGTTGATCTTCGTCAGCGACACGGCGATGGTGCGCAGCGCGCCGGATGCTTCAACGAGCCCGTCGCGGTTGGCCTGGGCCTCGAAGTGGTCCTTCGCCTCGGTGATCGGCAGCTCGGTCTCGGCCGCGAGCAGCTCGATGACCTTCTGCGGGAAGCCGAGCGGGGTGTTGATCCCGGTTCCGACAGCGGTGCCGCCGAGAGGGACCTCGGCCACGCGGGGCAGCGCCGACTGCACGCGCTCGATGCCGAGGCGGAGCTGGCGGGCGTAGCCGCCGAACTCCTGGCCGAGCGTGACCGGGGTCGCGTCCATGAGGTGCGTGCGCCCCGCCTTGACGACCGTCTTCCACAGCTCGGCCTTCGCCTCGAGGGCGACGGCGAGGTGATCGAGCGAGGGGATGAGGGTGTCGATGAGCGCTTGCGTGACGGCGATGTGCACCGACGTCGGGAACACGTCGTTCGACGACTGCGACGCGTTGACGTGGTCGTTTGGATGCACGGCCGAGCCGAGGATTCCGGATGCCAGGTTCGCCAGCACCTCGTTCATGTTCATGTTCGACGAGGTGCCGGAGCCGGTCTGGTACGTGTCGACGGGAAACTCGCCATCGTGCTTGCCGGATGCCACCTCGTCGGCCGCCTGCGCGATGGCGTCCGCGATCGCCCCGTGGAGCGTGCCGAGCTCCTTGTTGGCGAGCGCGGCGGCCTTCTTGACCCGGGCGAGCGCGGCGATCTGCGTCGATTCGAGACCCTGGCCCGAGATCGGGAAGTTCTCGACGGCGCGCTGGGTCTGGGCGCTGTACAGCGCCGTCGCGGGCACGCGCACTTCACCCATGGTGTCGTGCTCGATGCGGTACTCGATGTCGGTCATGCCGATCCCTTCTCGGAAGCGGAGGCGATGCTCTCCGTGTCGACCCCCACAGTGACGACGGGCACCGCGGTGCCCTCTGCGAGGCGGTAGTTGGCGCCCACGATGCCCAGCCGGCCGTCGGCGACGGCATTGCTGATCATCTCGGACGAGTGCAGCAGATCTGCGACGGTGTTGCGCAGGTGCTCGCGCCCCACCAGCTCGGCGTCGATGTCGGCGGGCGTCGTGCCGCCGGTCTCGGCGAGCACCTTGCGTGCTGCCGGGACGATCGGTGCGATGAGCTTCCAGATGCCGGCGGGAAGCGGGGCGGAGTCGATGGCGGTGCCGTCGATCGCCGCGCGCACCGCGCCGCACGAGTCATGCGCCAGCACGACGATCAGCGGCACGTTCAGAATGCCGACCGCGTACTCCAGGCTGGCGACGATCGACTCGCCGATCACCTGTCCCGCGTTGCGGACGACGAACAGGTCGCCCAGGCCCTTGTCGAAGATGATCTCGGCGGCGAGGCGCGAGTCCGAGCATCCGAACAGCGTCGCGATGGGCGCCTGCCCCTCGGCCAGCTCGTTGCGCTTGGAGACGTCCTGATGCGGGTGCGCCGGCGTGCCGGCGACGAATCGCCTGTTGCCGTCGAGCATCTCCCGCCAAGCCTCAGCGGGGGTGAGCGTTGCGGTCATTCGGCCTCCTCAAGGTCGTCGATCTGTGCGGACAGGGTCTCTGCCAGCTCGGCCGTCGCCTTGGGCGACTGCGAGCCGTACAGCAGGATGTAGTCGGGCCCGGCCTGGGTCCCGATCGCGTACGAGATGTTCGCGGAGCCGCGGCCGCGCAGGTCGAACTCGTCCCACTCGCGACCGTCGATCGTCATGGATCCGTTGGGGGCCATGCCGTCGAGCACCTGCGGCGCCCAGCTCACATCGGCACCGAAGGCCTGCGCGACACGGACGAATCCGCGTGCGTCGTCGGCGGCGGGGGCGAGGGTGATCGTCCACACCCGGGTGCTGCCGCCCGAGAGGGTGGCGTCGTTGACCCGCCAGTAGTCGTCGGCCTCGACGACGAGCGCGGGGCGCTGCATCGACGTCTCGACGTCAGCGGCGATCGCCGCGACGTCGATCGCCGGGCGCTCGGCGACCTCGCCGCGCGGCACACCGAGCACGACGATCGCGACCACGGCGACCGTCACGATCAGCGCGGCGATGAGGTTGCGGAACGTCTGGCTCGAGCGATAGACGCGGCTGGCCTCCGCCTTGCGATCGGCGGTCTCCTGCGCGGTCTCGGGTCGCCCGAGACCTGCGACGATGCGCGGTTCCCGGCTCATTCGCCCCCTCCAGCGGATGCCGCGTCGCGGGCGGCATCGAGACGGCGCTTCGCGCCGAGCAGCCATTCCTCGCAGCGGGCGGCCAGCGCCTCGCCGCGCTCCCACAGCGCCAGGGAGTGCTCGAGGGTCGGCGAGCCCTGCTCGAGTTCGGCGACCACGCGCACGAGCTCGTCGCGTGCGGCCTCGAACGACAGGTCTTCGAGAGGGGAGTCGCTGGGGGCAGTCACGCCCCCATCCTACCGGCGTGTCGAACATCGCCGACCCTCAGCCTGCCCGCAGAACCTCGGCGTGCGCGGGACTCGGGGCTGATCAGCCGGCCTCCGGGATCCGCCCCGCCGACACAGCGCGGACGGAACCGCGGTCGACAGTCACGGTCATCGCCGTGCCCGCCGGCGCATCGCCCGCGTCGCTGAGGATACGTCCGTCGTCGAGGTGCGCGATGGCGTAGCCGCGGGCGAGGGTTGCGGCGGGGGAGAGGGCGCGCAGCGAGGCGCGCAGCTCGGAGGTGGACCGGTGAGCGGCATCCAACGCCCTGGTGACGGTGTCGCGGCCACGGGACGCCAGCAGCCACACTTCCTGGGCGCGGTCGTCGATGATCGGATCTGGTGAGCGCAGCACCGGACGCGAGCGCAGCTGCTCGAGCTGCGCGATGTCGTGCGAGATGCGTTGCGTCAGACGGGTCGTCGCCCGCGCACGCAGTTGCGCGACGATCGCGCGCTGCTCACCGACATCCGGAACGACCCGCTTCGCGGCATCCGTCGGCGTCGACGCGCGCAGATCGGCGACGTCGTCGAGCAGCGGATGGTCGTTCTCGTGCCCGATCGCGCTGACGACGGGAGTGGATGCGGCTGCCACCGCGCGCACGAGCCGCTCGTCGCTGAAGCCGAGCAGCGTCTGCGGGTCGCCGCCGCCGCGGGCGACGATGATGACGTCGACGTCGGGATCGGCATCCAACCGCTGCAGCGCCGCGAGCACCTCGGGAACGCACCGGTCGCCCTGCACGGCGACATGCTCGGTGCGGAAATGCACCTGCGGCCAGCGCAGCTCGGCGTTGCGGTGCACGTCCTTCTCGGCATCCGAGCGCTCGCCGGTGATCAGCCCGATGCAGTGCGGCAGGAACGGCAGCGGCTTCTTCCGGGAGGAGTCGAACAGGCCCTCCTGCCGCAGCTGGGCGCGCAGCTTCTCGAGCTTCTCGAGCTGGTCGCCGAGGCCCACGTGCTTCATCGCCGAGACGACGAAGCTGAAGTCGCCGCCCTTGACGAAGTAGTCGGCCTTGACGGCCGCGACGACGTGATCGCCGACCGCGAGGTCGGCGGGAATGCGCGGGCGCACGCTCGACCAGACGCGGATCGAGATCTGCGCGTCGGAGCGGGTGTCTTTGAGACGCGCGAAGACGTTGCCGCCGCGGAGGTTCCACGAGGTGATCTCGCCCTCGACCCAGACGGTGTTCCAGCGGGCGATGAAGTCGCGGATGGTGCCGTTCAGGCGCGCGACCGAGGTCGGCGCCGCCGGGGTCGAGTCGCGGGGGGCGACCGAATCTGCGGGAGGCGGCTCGCCGGGGATCGCGGTGGCTTCGAAGACGGTCACCCGGCCATTCTTCCGGATGCCGCCGACACGGCGACCACGAGCGGGGCGAGCGATGCATTCCGGGGGCCGACACTCCAGATGTCGGACGGATGCCGCGAATCGGTCCGACATGTGGAGTGTCGGCCCCCCCGAGCGGCGCAGCCCCGGGGCCGCTCCCGGCCCGCGAACAGGTGGCGTCGGTAGACTGGAGGGGTGAGTTCAACCGCCGTCTCGCTGCCCGTGCCGCACATTCCGACCCGTCGTCGCGCCGTCGAGCGCGCCCGTCTCGAGAACCGTCCGGTCGACGGTGAGAAGCGTGTGCTGCTGGCCGCTCCGCGCGGCTACTGCGCGGGTGTCGACCGCGCCGTCGTGGCCGTCGAGAAGGCCCTCGAGCGCTACGGAGCCCCGGTGTACGTGCGCAAGCAGATCGTGCACAACATCCACGTCGTCACCGAGCTCGAGAAGAAGGGCGCGATCTTCGTCGAGGAGGTCGACGAGGTGCCGGAGGGCGCCCACGTCGTCTTCAGCGCGCACGGCGTCTCACCGGCGGTCGTGCAGGGCGCCGCCGACCGGGGACTGCATGCGATCGACGCCACCTGCCCGCTGGTCACCAAGGTGCATCGTGAGGCCGTGCGCTTCGCCCGCGACGACTTCGAGATCCTGCTGATCGGTCACGACGGCCACGAAGAGGTCGAGGGAACCGCAGGCCACGCGCCCGACCGCGTCACGATCGTCAACTCGCCCGACGAGGCCGACACCGTGGTCGTGAAGGACCCGAGCAGGGTGGTCTGGCTCTCGCAGACGACGCTCTCGGTCGACGAGACCATGGAGACGGTGAACCGGCTGCGCACCCGCTTCCCCGAGCTGCAGAACCCGCCGTCGGATGACATCTGCTACGCCACGCAGAACCGCCAGGTCGCGATCAAGAAGATCGCCAAGGATTCCGACCTCGTGATCGTGGTCGGCTCGGCGAACTCGTCGAACAGCGTGCGCCTGGTCGAGGTCGCGCTCGAGTACGGCGCCAGGGCGGCGTACCGCGTCGACTACGCCGACGAGGTCCGCCAGGAGTGGCTCGACGGAGTGCGCACGATCGGCGTGACCAGCGGCGCCTCGGTACCCGAGGTGCTCGTGCGCGAGGTTCTCGATGCACTCGACGAGGCCGGCTACGCCGACGTCGAAGAGGTGCGCACCGCGGAGGAGGACCTCATGTTCTCGCTGCCGAAGGAGCTTCGACAGGACCTCTCCGGCAAGCGGGACGAGCGCGCCCTGGGCGGGCGGGTCTCGCGCGCATGAGCGTCGACCGGCCGCAGTACGGCGAATACGCGTCCCCCGAGGAGCAGCGTGCGCGCGCCGGGCTGCCTCCGCTGAACGCTGAGCCGGCGGCATCCGCCCCCGCTGCGGCTCCGGCGCCGGAGC
>NZ_DAMDLU010000016.1:1453-29595 GCF_032084865.1 Microbacterium sp. | reverse complement strand
GGGCGCTGCGCGACGGGTCGAGCCTGGTCGGCGCACGGGCGGCCGCCGAGGTCGTCGCGCTGGTCGGCGGTGACATCCGCGTGCCCGATGCCGACATCGCCGCCGCCGTCGGCGCGCTGCGTCACGGTCGAAGCCCGGATGCGCAGCGGTGGGCTCGCGAGGTCGACCGCCTCGTGCGTCTCCTGCCACCGGAAGGGTCTGCGCGTGGCCGCTCAGACGATGTCGGGCTCGTCGTCGCGCTCGCCTTCCCCGCACGGATCGCCAAGCGGGTCGAGCGCTCGTCAGACGGGGCGACGTTCCTGCTGGCATCCGGAACCCGAGCGGGGATCAGCGGCCCCCTCGCCGACACCGAGTGGCTGGCCGTGGCCGATGTCGCACGGGCATCCGGTCGGGTCACCGCCGGCTCGGGCGCGGTGATCCGCACCGCCGCGGCGATCACCGAGCAGCACGTCGAGCGCGCCGCCGATCACCTGATCACCGATCGGGTCGAGGCGCAGCTGATCGGCGGCCGTGTCAGCGCCCGCCGCGAGCGACGCGTCGGGGCGATCGTGCGCTCGTCCGTCCCGGTGCGTGCGTCTGCCGTAGAGGGCCGGGATGCTGTGCAGCGCGCCGTGCAGGCAGACGGTCTCGACGTGTTCACCTGGTCGGATGCCGCCGATGGGCTGCGCCGACGGATGGCCCTGCTGCACCGTGAGCTGGACGCGCCCTGGCCCGACGTCTCAGACGCTGCCCTGCTGGCCCGCCTCGACGACTGGCTCGATCCCGAGCTCACGGCCCTCGCGAGCGGCACTCCGGCCGATCGCATCGACCTCGTGACGCCGCTGCGCCGGCTGCTGCCGTGGCCGGCCGCCGCCGAGTTCGACGCGTTCGCTCCCGAACGGCTCGAGGTGCCCAGCGGCTCGCGCATCCGGATCGGCTATCCCCCGCTCGACGAACCCGCCGCGCAACCCGTGGTGTCGGTCAAGCTGCAGGAGTGTTTCGGCTGGGCACAGACGCCGCGGCTCGTCGGCGGGCGCGTGCCGGTGCTGTTCCACCTGCTGTCCCCCGCCGGGCGACCCCTCGCAGTGACCGCCGATCTGGCCTCGTTCTGGTCGGGCCCGTACGCGCAGGTGCGAGCGGAGATGCGCGGCCGGTATCCGAAGCATCCGTGGCCCGAGGACCCCTGGGCCGCCGCACCCACCCGGCACTCCACGAAGCGCGCCGCCCGAGAGTGACGGGTTCATGCCCCGTCACTCCCCGTGGCGGCGTGCTCACCGTCGCTCAGGGCGTGCGTCGGCGCAGCGTCAGAGGCGCCAGCACGAGGCATCCGACCGCGAATGCCCCGACGATCAGCAGCGGCGAGCCGACGTCCCAGCCCTCGTCGCCCGCCGTGACACCCTCGATCGCGTCGATCGCGTGGCTCAGCGGCAGCCAGTCCGAGATCGCGTACAGCACATCGGGCATCTGGTCGCGCGGCATGAACAGCCCGCCCAGGATGATCTGCGGGAACACGAGCACCGGCATGAACTGCACCGCCTGGAACTCCGTCTGCGCGAATGCGCTGGCCAGCAGGCCGAGTGCCGTGCCGAGAATGGCGTCGACCACGGCGACCAGACCCAGCTGCCAGAGCGGGCCGTCCACCTGCAGACCGCACACGTACACGGCGAAGGTCACCGTGATGATCGCCTGCACGACGGCCATCAGCCCGAAGGCCAGCGCGTAGCCGATGATGAAGTCGGCTTTACCGAGCGGGGTCGTCATCAGCCGTTCGAGCGTGCCGGAGCGACGCTCGCGAAGGGTGGTGATCGAGGTGATCAGGAACATCACGATGAACGGGAAGAGCGCGAGGATCGCTCCGCCGAACCGGTCGAAGACGCCTTCCTGATCGGCGAACAGCCAGGCGAAAAGCCCGACCAGCAGGCTCGGCGCGACCAGCATGAGAGCGATCGAGCGAGGGTCGTGGCGCAGCTGGTGCAGCACCCGCCCGGCGGTGGCGATCGCGCGGCGGATGCTCATCACTCGACCCCCCGCCGGGAGCGGCGCGTCTCGTGACCGACGTCGCGTTCGATCAGGGTGAGGAACGCGTTCTCTGCGTCGGTCTGCCCGGTGTCGTCGAGCAGCCGCCGTGGCGTGGTGTCGGCGAGCAGTCGTCCGTCCCGCATGAGCAGCAGCCGGTCGCAGCGCAGCGCCTCGTCCATGACGTGACTCGAGACGAGCATGGTCGTGCCTGCGTCGGCGATCTGACGGAAGAGCCCCCACAGCTCGGCCCGCAGCACGGGATCGAGACCGACGGTCGGCTCGTCGAGCACGACCAGCTCGGGCTCGCCGAGCAGGGCGACCGCGAGCGAGACGCGGTTCTGCTGACCGCCGCTGAGATCGGCGACCGTCTGCTGCGCGTGGCGTGCAAGCCCCACCCGCTCGATCACACCGGTGACGTCGGAGCGCGATGCGCCGACGACGGATGCGAAGTACCGGAGGTTCTCGCGCACGCTCAGGTCGTCGTAGACGGCGGAGCCCTGTGTGCCGTACGAGACACGGTGCCGCAGTTCGGGCGAACCGGCCTGCTCGCCGAACACGGTCACCGTGCCGCCGTGTACGCGCTGCACGCCGACGATCGAGCGCATCAGCGTCGTCTTGCCGCACCCCGACGGCCCGAGCAGGCCGATCACCTGCCCGCCGGGAATGCGCAGCGACAGCCCGTCGAGCACGTCGTGGTGCCCGCGTCGTACGCGCAGCCCGTCGATGACGACGGCGTCCGCCGGGTTCATCATGCGTCGATTATTCACCCGCGAACCAGTTCACGGGTGAACAATCGTCAGCACTCGATGACGTTCACCGCGAGACCGCCCTCGCTGGTCTCCTTGTACTTCGTCGACATGTCGAGACCGGTCTGGCGCATGGTCTCGACCACGGCATCCAGCGAGACGTAGTGGTGGCCGTCGCCGCGCAGCGCGAGACGCGCCGCCGTCACCGCGGTCGAGGCGGCGATCGCGTTGCGCTCGATGCACGGGATCTGCACGAGCCCGCCGATCGGGTCGCAGGTGAGCCCCAGGTGGTGCTCCATCGCGATCTCGGCGGCGTTCTCGATCTGCCGCACCGTGCCGCCCATCACTGCGGTGAGGCCGCCGGCCGCCATCGCGCATGCCGAGCCGACCTCGGCCTGGCAGCCGCCCTCAGCGCCCGAGATCGACGCGTTCGCCTTGAACAGCGAGCCCAGCGCCGTCGCGGTGAGCAGGAATCGCCGGATGCCGCGGCGCCGGTTCGCCTCGGCCACCGCGTCGCCCTTCGGCAGGCTCAGGGACCCATCGGAGGAGCTCAGGGACCCATCGGGGGTGCGTGGGGATCCATCGGGGGTGCTCATCGCCCCAGCCGAAGGGCGGAAGCCGAGCAGGGCGCTGCCGACCAGCTCCCCGTGCGGGGTGACCGCGTTGCCGACGCCCAGGCCGGAGTCGGCGAGGAAGCGCCACCAGTACATCGCCACCGCGGGCAGGATGCCGGCCGCGCCGTTCGTCGGGGCGGTGACGACGCGACCGCCCGCCGCGTTCTCCTCGTTCACGGCGAGCGCGAAGGCACCCAGCCATTCGCCGGGAAGCGCCGGATGCCCGTCGGCTTCGACCGCCTCGAGCTGCTGGCGGATGTCGCCCGCCCGGCGCTTCACCTTCAGGATGCCGGGCAGCGTGCCCCCGGAGTGCAGTCCGGCATCGACGCACGACGCCATGGCATCCCAGATCGCGTCGAGACCCGTCGCGACCTGCTCTTCGGAGCGCACCGCCATCTCGTTCCCGCGGGCGATCTCGGCGATCGACATGCCCGTCTCGTCGCACAGTGCGAGCAGCTCTTCGGCGGTGTCGTACGGGTACGGCTGCGGGGCCGCGACCACCCGCGCCTCCTCGCCGTCGCGGCGGATGAAGCCGCCACCGATCGAGTAGTAGGTCTGCTCGAGCACCGGCGCGCCCTCGGCGTCGAGCGCGTGCAGGGTCATCGCGTTGGGGTGGCCGGGCAGCCGCGTGCGCGGCACGAAGGCGATGTCGTCTTTCGCGAACGGGATGCTGTTCTCCCCTGCCAGCATCAGATCGCGGCCCTCGGGCCAGCGGCTCCACAGCTCGCGCACCTCGTCGGGGTCGCAGCTCTCGGGGTGCAGTCCCTGCAGGCCGGCGACGACGGCATCCGGAGTGCCGTGACCCAACCCGGTCGCTCCCAGCGAGCCGAACAGCTCGCACCGAACACGAGAGACGCGACTGAGCAGTCCTTCGGCCCTCAGACGGTCGGCGAAGTTGACGCCGGCGCGCATTGGACCGACGGTGTGCGAACTCGACGGCCCCACACCGATGGAGAACAGATCGAAAGCCGAGACGTACGCAGTCACGCCCCCAGCCTACGTCCGCCAGGGCTCCTCCGGGCCGCCGCCCGCACCGGAGGCCGGATCAGCCCCAGAGCTTCCAGAAGGGCCTGCGCCGCCGGGCAGCCGCCCGATCGGTCACCCCCTGCAGGTACCGCAGCCGGGCCGGATCGAACGCGCTGGGTGGTAGGGTGATCGGCGCGCTCTGCAGATCCAGCTCGCCGAGGGCCACGCACAGCTTCCGCGGCAGCTGCCGCACGCCCTGCACGGGCTTCACGGATCGGCGGATTCTCGCCCCCTCGTCGGTGAGCCTCATCGTCCACCGGTCGTCCACCTCAGCGAGCCCTGAACCGACGAGCAGACGCACTCCCCTCTCCATCTGCTCGCGAGAGGGGACGTCAGCCTGCAGCATGTCCCACCCGCCGATCAGATCGCCGATCGGCTTCCCGTTGCGGCCGTGAAGCAGCGCCATGAGGGTGCACGCGTCATCGAGATCCATACCGACATCCTCTCGCCCGGCCGTGGACAGCATCCCTCAGGAAAGGCGAAACCCCCGCCGCTCTCGCGACGGGGGTTTCACTACTGTCTCAACACAGTGCGCGCCCCGAGGGACTCGAACCCCCAACCTTCTGATCCGTAGTCAGATGCTCTATCCATTGAGCTAGGGGCGCACGGCCCGCTCAGCGGGCCGAAGAACAGCCTACAACACGTTTCGACGAGAAGCGAAATCCGGGCGGGGCGGGCTCACGCCCGGCGCGTCCAGAGCGCGCGCTTGCCGTCTCGCTCCGCCCGCGAGCCGTCTTTCTCCGCCACTTTCTCGGCCGCCTTCTCGCGCTTGCGGCGGGCGCGCTGCTCCGACGAGAGCGCCTGCAGGTCGACGAGTTTGAGGGCCTGCATCCGCGCCTCGCGCATCTGCTCGTACTCGGGATCCTGATCCGCCCGCATCCCCTCGACGCGCAGCCGGCGATCGAGGTTGCTGCGCACATCGGTCCACGCCGCCGCCCTCGCCTCCTCCACGAGCGCACGCAGCGCCTCGGGGTCGTCGGTCATCTCGCGCAGGTGCGTGGCGACGCCGAGCGACTGCTTGGCGCGTCGCCGCAGATTGCGCACATCCCGGTCGCGGTAGTCGTGGGTGCCGTGCGGATCGGAGTGCCGGCCGCGGGCGCGCTTGCGCAGGGCCGTGAGGTGCTCTGCGGCCTGCTCGGACTCGTCGGCCATCGCACGCAGCGCGACCCGGGCCTCGTCCATGTAGTGGTCGATCTCGAAGGCACCGCCCTGTGCGATCGTCCCGACCAGGATCTGGTTCTTCACGGTCAGCCGAACGGCCGCCGTGGCGATCGCGACGCCCTCGGCGACGGCATCAGCTGTTCGTCCCACGAGTACCTCCCGCATCGAGCGTACCGGCACCCCACCGACAGCGGTGGGGTGGGTTCATTCGCGCGGAGCGGATGCCCCGAACATGCGCTCGTGAGCGGCTGTCCGTCCTTCCGCAAGGTGCGCGGGAACCAGCCGCCGCAGGGCCTCGATGTCTCGCGCGCGGATCGCGTCGAGGATCTCACGGTGAGTCGATGCCATGTCGGCGAGGTCGTCGTGCTGGCCGAACAGCCAGCGCAGCCTGGTGACCAGAGAGCCCGCCAATTCGACCAGCATGGCGTTCTGCGACAGCCGGACGACGGCCATGTGGAACGCCGTCGACGCGTGTCGCGCGGATTCGACGTCGTCGAGCGCCGCCGCAGCGGCCTCCTGCGCGACGAGCGACTCGAGCAGCGCGATGCCGGCTTCGTCGACACGCTGTGCGGCGAGCACGAACGAGAGCGTCTCGAGCGCCTCTCGGACCTCGAAGAAGCCTTGCAGGTCGTGCGGCGAGAACTCGCGGACCGTCGCCCAGCTGCGCGGCCGTGCCACGACGATCCCGTCGGCGACCAGCGCCTTGATCGCCTCGCGTACCGGCAGCCGCGACACCTGCAGCTCGGCGGCGATGTCGCGCTCGACCAGTCGGGATCCCGGTGGGCGTCGACCCGACATGATGTCCTCTCGGAGCGCATCGGCGACGCGCTCCGATTCGAGGCCCGACGTTGCATCTGACGGCATGATCGGATTCAACCACCACCCGGCCGATTCAGCCAGTGTTCCGGCATTCCGCCTGGTCCGGCAGGTCCGTCAGAGCTCGACGGGCGGCGCCGGCTCGTCTTCCGCCACTTCGGGGTGACGCACCAGGTTCACGACGGCGACGGCGAGCCCTCCCCACACGGTGACCATCGCGACGATCATCATGACGACAGCGGTGGGGGTCATGGTCGTGCTCCCTTCGTGCGGGCATCCGCGACGGCGATGCTCGCGGTCTCGGCATCCGGCTCGTAGTTCTCGACGTCGAGGAACTCGTCGTACTCGGGATCGTCCTTCGCGTGCGAGCGACGGCTCCACGGCAGCAGCGACAGCAGGATCGCGAACACGATGATCGCGACCACCGTCCCCCAGCCGAAGATCGCCAGGAACCACAGCGGATAGCCCTCGTACGGCGTGGTGACCTTGGCGATGATCTCGCTGACGAACAGGTAGCCGAGCACGACCGGGGCGAGCGCGCCGACCAGCAGCATCCACGTCCAGCCGAGCCGGAAGCTCGATCGCCTGTTCAGGTGCTCGCGCAGCACCGGCAGCTTGCGCAGGATCCAGGCCACGAGGATGACGGCGACCAGGGCCACGGCCATGATGCCGAACGCGTTGATGAACGCGTCGGTCGTGTCGAGCACCTGCAATGCGGTGGTGGTCGAGAAGAACGCGATCGAGATCAGCGCCACGGGGATCGCCACCGTGAGCGTGGTGCGCACCCGGCCCCATCCGAGCTTGTCCTGCAGCGCCGCGACGACCACCTCCAGCACGGAGATGAGCGACGTGATGCCGGCGAACACCAGGGCGCCGAAGAAGAGGACGCCGAAGATCGAGCCGCCGGTCGCCTGCGAGACGATCGTCGGGAAGGCGATGAACGCCAGGCCGATGCCCGAGGATGCGACGCCGGAGACGTCGGTGCCCTGGGCCTGCGCCATGAAGCCGAGCGCAGCGAAGACGCCGATGCCGGCGAGGATCTCGAAACCGGAGTTCGCGAAGCCGACGACGAGACCGGATCCGGTCAGATCGGTCTTGCGCTTCAGGTACGACGAGTAGGTGACCATGATGCCGAACGACACCGACAGCGAGAAGAAGATGTGGCCGTAGGCCGATGCCCACACGCCTGGGTCGGCGAGCGCCTCCCAGTTCGGGGTGAAGAACGCGTTCAGCCCGTCCATGGCGCCGGGGAGGAACAGCGCCTGCACGACGAGGGTGACGAACATGAGCGTCAGCAACGGCATGAGGATCATGTTGGCCACGCCGATGCCGCGCTTGACGCCCAGCGCCATGATGGTGATCACGACGAGCCACACGCCGATGAGCGGAATGCCGACCTGCGGCACGAACTCGAGCGAGATGCCGTTCTTGATGTCGCCCATCTCTAGGAAGTCGGAGAAGAAGTAGTCCTGCTCGTTGCCCTCGCCCCAGGTGATCTGGGCCGAGAACCAGGTGTACATCGCCGCCCAGGCGATGATCACGGCATAGTACGTGGCGATCACGACGCAGATCAGCACCTGCCACCAGCCGAGCGGCTCGGCCGCGCGGCTCATCCGCCGGAACGCGAGCGGTGCCGACCCGCGGAAGCGGTGGCCGATCGCGTAGTCGAAGAAGAGCAGCGGGATGCCGGCGGTCAGCAGCGCGCACAGGTAGGGGATGAGGAATGCACCGCCGCCGCCCTCGTACGCGACGTACGGGAACCGCCAGATGTTGCCGAGCCCGACCGCAGATCCGATTGCCGACATGATGAAGACGTTGCGCGACCCGAAGGCCTCGCGCTTCCTGGTCTGCGTCGTTGCATTCGCCATGTTCCGAGGCTACCGGAGGGGCGGGATGCTGACGGCTGGCCTCGCCGGTGGCGACCCGCGAGCTGCGGATCAGGTGCCCCGCAGCTCGCCGCGCACGATCGAGTCGCCGGAGTGCGCCGGGTCGCCGTCCGCCGGTTCCGCAGAGATATCGACGAGGCGATACTCACCGAAGTCGATGTCGGCGGGAACGGCGAAGGTGCCCGAGCTGCCGTCGAGAACTCCGAGACTGATGAGAGCGCCGCCGTCGCCCCGGATGAGCCACACCTCGCGGTAGCCAGCCGCGGCCGGCGGGATCGTGGTCGTCACGACCAGACTGAGCGCTCCGTCTCGTGCACGCTCGAGATCAGCAGACCCGCTCGCCCCGGCATGGGTGGGAAATGCCGACAGTGTGGCATCCGCGAGCACGGTCGGCGCGCTCGTACGTGCCGCGCCCCACGCCGTCAGACCGATGCCGGCGATCAGCACGATCGCCGCGGCGAGCGCGAACACAGCGCGCCGCCGCGGGCGCCGCGGACGGTGTCCACCTCGGTCGGTCTCGGTGCGTCCCGCGGGTGCGGCGAGTTCGTCGGCGTCGGCGTCGTCGCCTTCGGCGGCGGATGCCACGCCGACCTCGGCGGCAATCGCGGCCCACACCCGCTGCGGCGGCGTCTCGAGTTCAGCGCCGTCGACGGCGGTGCGGGCGATCGTCACGGTGCGGGTGAGCTCGCGCAGCTCGGCTGCGCAGACGGCGCACTCGCGCAGATGCGCGCAATCGGCGACGGATGCCATGCTCTCGCCGAGCGCGAGAAGAGCGAGCTGCTCGTCGTCAAGGTGTGACATGCGGCGCCTCCAATCTCGCGCGCATCCGCTGCAGACTGCGGCGGATGTGACTCTTCACCGTGCCGATCGGCATGTCCAATCGCTGTGCGATCTGCACATGCGTCAGGTCCTCGAAGAACGCCAGACGCACGACCCGCTGCGCTTCGGGCTCGAGCCGGTCGATCTCACGCGCCAGCAGAAGCGAGTCAGCCAGATCCGGCGGCTCGCGCACGAGATCCTCGGGGGCCGTCGTGCGCAGGATCTCATTCTGCGTCGCCCGCAGCCGCGAACGCGCCTCGTGGGCGTCGGCGATCCGCCGCCGCGCGATGACGATCAGCCAGGTCGACAGCTTGGCCCGTGCCCGATCGTACGAGACACGTGAGCTCCAGGCCGAGACGAACGTACGCTGCGTGACGTCTTCGGCGTCGGCCCGATCGCCGAGCGAGCGCAGCGCCAGGGTGTACACGACGGGACTCCAGCGGCGATAGATCTCTTCCAGGGCGCGCTCATCGCCGTCGCGGAATCGCGATGCGAGATCCTTCTCGATGTCTTCATCACTCATCGACGGACGCTTCCTGCCTCCGTCGAGCCCCAGACGCCGACGGCACTCACACGCTAACCGCATTCACCGCAGAAAGGAACGCCGCTGCATCCGTATCCGGGCCTGCGGAGGAATACCTTCTCGCGGGCCGAGTGGCCCGGCGTTCATCGAAGGAGCCGAACATGAAGAAGATGACACGTCTCGCAGTCGCGGCGACTGCCGCGGCCGCCCTGGTGCTCACCGCCGCGCCGGCCCAGGCTCATGACCAGCCCCGCCCGCCGAGTGGCACGATCGTCGACGTCGCCGTCGCGGCATCCGGCGGGGGCACGCCCGATCAGGATCCGGGCGACTACGACATCCTCGTGCAGGCGGTGCTGGCGACCGGACTCGAGGGCGCGCTCGCCGACACCTCGCAGACCTACACCGTGTTCGCTCCCGACGATCGAGCGTTCCTCCGGCTGGTCACCGATCTCACCGGCACCGCACCGGCGAGCGAGACCGACGCGCTGAACACCATCACGATGGCGTTCTCCGCCAGCCAGATCAAGAACATCCTCCTGTACCACGTGGTGGCGGGGAAGAAGCTGGCCCCGCTGGCTGTGCTGAAGTCGCGCTCTCTGACCATGGCCAACGGAGGCATGGTGCAGCCCCGCGGCATCAGACTTCGTGACGAGAGCCCCCAGTTGCGCGATCCGCGCCTGGTGTGGTGGAAGACCGACATCCAGGCCGCGAACGGCGTGATCCACACCATCGATCGCGTCCTCGTTCCCGCAGGCTGATGCCCTGCGGATGACGTCCGCCCCGTGCGCGCCCCTCCCCAGTCGCGACGGGGCGGACCACCCCTTCAGTCCGAATGCTCCACGCCGTCGGCCTCATCCATTCCCGGGCCTGGGCCGGACCGCACGGCCGCGGTCTCGGCGATGTCGATGCGCACGTTCCCGTCGTGTTCTGACACGTCGATGCGCGGCGCCGCGTCGGCCTCAGTGGAATGCTCGGCACGCAGGAACTGATCGCGCAGCTTCTGCTCGTGCGACATGTCGTCTGGTTCGGGTGTGCTCTCAGGCATGGTCAGGATGATGGCCGCACGGCGCCGCGGCGGGAAGACCCTGGCCTCTCGTCGGCGTGAGTGGTAGAGACCAGCGCAGGCGCGGGCTGCGCGGGGTGCGGCTCGTCGCCGAGTGATGCCTGCAGCTTCCAGAGCTTCATCTTCAGCTGCTCGCGGGCTTCGCGGTACTTCGGATCGTGGTACACGTTGACCAGCTCATCGGGGTCGGTGTGCATGTCGTACAGCTCCCACTCCGGCACGTACGTGAACGGAGACGTGCCCGGCAGCCCTATGCCGTCGCTGTAGAAGTAGATGAGCTTGTAGCGCTCAGTGCGGATCCCGTAGTGGGCGAGGACGTGATGGTTCTCGTCGTCGTTCTCGTAGTACCGGTAGTAGAACCCGTCGCGCGTGGGCTTGTCGGGCTGCTCGGTGAGCTGCGGCAGGAAGCTCATCCCCTGCATGCGCTCATGCGGTTCGACGCCGGCAGCGTCGAGGAACGTCTGCGCGAAGTCGACGTTCGTCACGATCTGCCGCATCGGCTCGCCGGGGGCGATCCGATCCGGCCACGAGATCAGCAGCGGCATCCTGATCGATTCCTCGTACATGAACCGCTTGTCGAACCAGCCGTGATCCCCGAGGAAGAACCCCTGATCCGAGCTGTACGCCATGAGCGTGTTGTCGAACTCGCCACGGTCGCGCAGGAAGTCGATGACCCGGCCGACGTTGTCGTCGACGGATGCCACGCATCGCAGGTAGTCCTCCATATAGCGCTGGTACTTCCACAGCGCCAGCTCGTCCGGAGTGAGGTCTTCCGGCGGGGCGACCTTGAGGTCCTGCATGGTCAGATGCTCGGCGATGCGCATGGTCGCATGCTTGGCTGCCGCTGATCGGCCGGCGTAGTCGTCGTCGAACGTGGCGGGCACCGGGATGGGGTCGGTGTACATGTCGGCGTGCGCCTCGTCGGGCTCCCACGAGCGGTGCGGGGCCTTGTGGTGGATGAGCAGGCACCAGGGCTCGTCGCCGTCGAGCGATTCGATCCAGCGCAGCGACAGGTCCGTGATGATGTCGGTCGCGTAGCCCTTCTCGATGTGCACGCCGTCCCGGGTGAGGATCTGCGGGTCGAAGTACTCGCCCTGATCGCGCAGCACCGCCCAGTAGTCGAAGCCCTGCGGGTCGTGGCCCTCGCCCTCGCCCATGTGCCACTTGCCGACGATGCCCGTGCGGTAGCCCGCATCCCGCAGCAGCGAGACGAAGGTCGGCTGGCTCGCATCGATCGGCGTGACCAGCGTCGTCACGCCGTTGACGTGACTGTACGTGCCGGTGAGGATGCTCGCCCGGCTGGGCGTGCACAGCGAGTTCGTGCAGTAGCAGTGGTCGATCCGCCGCCCGGCCGCCGCGATCTCATCGATCCGGGGTGTCATGTTGACGATTGACCCGTACGCCCCGATCGCGTGACTTGCGTGGTCGTCGGTGAGGATCATGACGATGTTGGGGCGCTTCTGTGCGGTGGTCACGGCGTCCTCTCCCCCGCGAGAACCTCCAGGGCTCCCGCTGATCGGAGCGCAGCATATTCCTGCGCGATTCGAGCACCGGCATCCGCCGGGTCGAGGTCGGGGTTCCACAGCCGCTCGGCGACCGCCATCAGCCGGGGGAAGAGCATCGACATCAGGTCGTCGCCGTCGAGCACGAACTCCGACCACACGCCCGCCTGCACGCCGATGCAGCGTGAGTTCTGCGCCTCGTCCCACGGCGCGGTGAGGATGTCGGTGACCGAGATCCCGGGCACCATGCCCTTCTGCGGTGACTCGGCGTCAGGATCGATGCGGTTCAAGTACAGGGTGCGCGCGTCCGCGAACACGAAGCGCTGCCCGGCTGATGCGATGCGCTGCATGCCGCGTGATTCATCCCATGCCACGACGAGCGCGTCCTGGTCGTCCCAGATCTCGCACGCCTCGTCCCACACGGCGACCCGCTTGCCGTTCTCTCGCAGCACCCCGGCGGCGATGTCCATGAACCAGTTCTGCAGCTGCTCGACCCGCGAGACGCCCCGCAGTCGCATCCACTCCCCGATCCCCGGATCCGACGCCCACTGCTGGAAGGCGCACTCGTCTCCCCCGATGTGCACGTACGGGCCGGGGAAGAGCTGCACGATGCGCCGCATGATCGCCGCCACGAAGTCGCGTGCCTCGTCGGTCGGCCAGAGCAGGTCGTTGCGCGCCGGCCACCACATGTGCTCGCGCATCGAACCTTCGGGCAGCGGCAGATCTGCGGGCCGACCCAGATGGGGGTACACGCCGATGGCGGCCATCATGTGGCCTGGCAAGTCGACCTCGGGCACGATCACGACACCGTGTTCTTCGGCGTGGGCGACGACATCGGCGATGTCGTCGTCGGAGTAGAAGCCGTTCGTCCACTTCTCGTCCTGCTCGGCGACCGCGCGCTCACGGGTGTCGCCGAGCAGCGAGTCGTAGTCGTCGAATCGTCCACGCGGCAGGAAGGCCGCATCGGCCGTGAGCAGCGGGTACTCGGGCACCTCGAAGCGCCATCCCTGGTCGTCGGTGAGGTGCCAGTGCAGTCGGTTGAAGCCATACCGGGCGGCCAGTTCGATGACGCGCTTGATCACGGCGACCGGGTAGCAGGTGCGCGCCGAGTCGATCAGCAGTCCGCGCCACTCGGCGCGGGGCGAGCGCCCGGGGACGGGACCGACGCCGACCTCGGGGAGATTCTGCAGGCTCATCCCTTGACCGCCCCTGCGACCATGCCCTTGGAGATCTTGTTCTGCACGAGCACGAAGATGATGATCACCGGTACGGCGATCAGCGTCGCGCCGGCCATCACCCCACCCCAGTCGGTCGCCTTCAGGCCCTGCTGGAACGACTGCAGCCAGATCGGCAGAGTGACCGACGAGTCTTTCGAGAGCACGATCAGGGCGAGGGTGTACTCGTTCCAGGCGAAGAGGAAGCCGAACACCGAGGTGGAGATGATCCCGGGCACCAGCAGCGGCAGAGTCACCCGGCAGAAGGCGCCGACGCGGGAGCAGCCGTCGACCATCGCGGCCTCTTCGAGCTCGATCGGGACGCCGTCGACGAAGCCGCGCATCATCCAGGCGATGAACGGCACGATCGTGCCGATGTAGAGGATCGACAGGCCGAGGACGGAGTTCAGCAGCCCCCAGCCGTCGAGCATCCGGTACTGCGAGATGAACAGGGCCTCGGCGGGGATCATCTGCACGACGAGGATCGCGATGATCATGATGGTGCGACCGCGGAAGCGGAATCGCGACAAGGCGAAGGATGCCAGCAGCGCGCCGCCCGACGCGAACACGACCGTCAGGACTCCGGCGGTGAGCGACGCCCCCAACGCGGGCCAGAAGTTCTTGTTCGTGAACGCCGTGAAGAAGTTGTCCCAGGTGAACTGCTGCGGCAGCAGGTGCGGCGGCCACGACATCAGCTCGGACTCGGACTGGAAGGCGGAGTTGACCATCCAGTACACGGGGATGAGCCAGAGAAGGGCGAGCAGGACGCCCCCGATGTTGGCGAGGGGATGGGAGAAGAACTCTTTGCGCTTGGCCGCGCGGTGAGACCGCTTGGCCGCGGCCTGTGCGCTGGCGGCGGCGTCCTGCGTGGTGAGGAGCTGCTGGGTGGTCATCAGTCCATGCCTCCCTGGCGGTAGAGCATCTGCAGATAGCGGCCGGTGAGGATCAGGGTGAGCAGCAGGATGACCATGGCCAGCGCGGATGCTACGCCGTAGTCGCCCTTGGCGATGCCCGTCTCATAGACGTAGGTGCCGAGCAGGTTCGTCTCGCTGGCGATGCCGCCCGCCTGCTGCAGCACGTAGATCTGCGTGAATACCCGCAGGTCCCAGATGACCTGCAGCACGCCGATGAGCGAGATGACGGGGGCGATCATCGGCAGCATGATGCGCCGGATCTGCTGGAAGTTGGAGGCGCCGTCGATCTCGGCGGCCTCGAGCACGTCGCCGGGCACCTGCGCCAGCGCCGCGTAGATGGTGATCGCGACGAGCGGCAGGGATGCCCAGACGATGACGGCGGAGGCGATCAGGTAGAACGTCCAGAAGTTCTCGCCCAGCCAGTGGAAGTTCTTGAAGCCGTCGAGCCCGATCGAGGTGAGGAAGTAGTTCAGCAGTCCCGAGCGCGGGTCGACCAGCCACTGCCACACCGTCAGCGAGGCGAGAGCCGGCATGGCCCACACGACAATGAGGGTCGTGTTGAAGATGGCGCGGACGAGGGTGTTCAGTCGCAGCATGAGCACGGCGAAGGCGATGCCGAGCAGCATCGTCATGCCCGCGGTGACCGCGCAGAACAGCACCGACTTCAGGAACACGCTCCAGAAGTACGGATCGGTGAGGATGGTTTGGTAGTTGGACAGGCCGGCCCACTCGGCGGGTTTGCCGAACTGCTGTTCCAGCCCGAAGTGCTGGAAGGACATGATCAGCTGCCGGACGAGGGGGTATCCGAGAGCGACCAGGACCATGATGCTCGCGGGCGCGAGCAGCATCCAGGGCGCGAGCCCGCGGCGCTTGGTGCGCACCGTGCGGCTCATGGGCTGACTCCACCGCGAGCGTCGGTTCGACGCGCGAGTGGGCCGGTCTGTCGTCTGTGTCATCTTCTTGAGTGGATCTCAGTTCGCGGAGCGGTGCGTCACTTGTTCAATGCGGTGTCGAGCTGCTCGTCGAACGCCTTAGCGACGGCTGCGACGTCTTCACCCTTGGCGATGCGCGTGAAGAACTCGTTGAGCTGAGTGCTGCCGAAGGCGACGCCCCATTCGGGGCTGTTCGGGGTCAGCTTGGAGTTGGCGACGATCTCGGCGGCGATCTCACCGAAGGGGCCCGCAACCGCGTCGCCGTACGAGGTGTTGCCGGGCACCCAACCCTCCTCGGCGAGACGCGTCTGGAAGCCCTTGCTGAAGACGGTCTTCAGCGCCTTCTTGGCCAGCGCCGGGTTCTGCGAGTTGGTCGCCAGACCGATGTTCGAGCCGCCCGCGAAGGTGGCACCGGGCACGCCGGGCTCGTCGGACGGGATGGCGAACACGCCGACCTTGTCCTCGTCCCACAGCGCCTGGTCGATCTTGGTGCCGATGTTGCCGGTGCCGATGAGCACGCCGGTCTTGTTCTCGTTGAAGTAGCGCTCAAACGACTTCTGGCCCGCCTGCGAGTCCAGGCCGTAGGTGGTGCCGCTCAGGAACAGCTTCTGGAGGTTCTCGAGCGCCGCGAGCGAGGTCTTCGACGAGGCCTGGCCGACCCACTTGTCGCCGTCCTTCTTGGCGTATTCGAAGCCCTGCGCGAACAGGTACGACTCGACGCCGTGCGGGTCGACGGCGGCGAGGTACATGCCCGAGAAGTCCTCGACGGCGTCGGGGTTCTTCGCCTGCAGGTCGACGACCGCGTCGGTGAAGTCGTCGATGGTGTTCGGCACCTCGATGCCGGCCTTCTCGAACAGATCGGTGCGGTAGTAGACACCGCGGGCGCCGGCGTAGAACGGGTAGGCGTAGATCTTGCCGTCGACGGTGGAGGCGTCGACGAACGAGCCGATCAGGTCGTCGCCGCCGAGAGCCTTCTTCATGTCGGTGACATCGGCGAAGGCGCCCACCGTGGTGAAGGTGGTGGTCTGCGTGTTGCCGATCTCGACGAGGTCAGGGCTCTCGTTCTTCGACGCCAGCGAGGTCTGCAGCTTCGAGACGATGCCGTCCCACTGCTGAACCTCGATCTTCAGCTCACTGCCCGGGTTCTCTTTGGCGAACTCGTCGGCGAGGTACTGCTGCGACTCGTCGGAGAGCGAACCCTCCATGACCCACATGCGCACGGTGCCGGCCTCGGCCTCGTCAGTGGTTGCGGCGGAGTCCCCGGCGTCGGAGCTGCACGCGGCGAGGGCGAAGACGGCGGATGCTGCCGCGGCACCTGCCAGGATTCTGCGAAACTTCATGATCCCTCCGATGGAATCGTGCTCCGATCAGCTCACTGCCGTGTGGAGCGCTGTGTAGGGTCTCGGCGTTGAGATTGTGAGCCGTTCTAAAGAGTGCATGCTGAATTCGAAAGTGTCAAGATTCTGAACAGTATTAGACTGTCATCGAGCGTGAACGCTGTGACAGACGACACCGGTGCGCTCAGCCCAGGCCAAAGGAGTGACCTCGCGTGACCGCATTGACCCCCAATGCGCAGCGACTGCTGCGCACGCTCGTCGCCGACGGGCCGGCCTACCGCGCCGATCTCGCCCGGACGCTGGGCGTCTCCCGCGCGACGGTGACCAACCTCGCCAATCGGCTGAGCTCCGACGGACTCATCGAGGAGACCGATCCGGAACCGGGTGCACTCAAGAACCTGATCGGCACCACGCCGAAGCTGGGCGTGCTCGCATCGGTGATGTTCCTCGTCGACACTTGCACAGCCAGCATCGCAACTCTGGACGGCACTGTGTTAAAGAGTTTGACACTTGGTCAGTTGATCGACGTTACAGCCGACGCCCGGCTCACCGCCGGCGCCGACCTCCTCGGTCGTCTGCTTGCGGAGTTCGGGCTCGAGCCGGCCGACCTGCGGGCACTGCACCTCGCCGTCGACACGCAGATGGATGCCCGATCCGGCGAGGTCTACGCTCAGCGCGCCTCAAGCCGCTGGTACGGCGTGAACCCCAAGCAGTACTTCACCGAGCGCTTCGCCGTGCCCGTGCACACCGAGAACACCGCCCGACTCGAGGGGCTCGCCGAGTACCTGTGGGGCGCGGGGCGCGGCCACGACAACGTGCTGTACGTCGAGGTCAGCCACGGCGTCACCTCGGGGCACATGATCAAGGGTCAGATCCAGACCGGAGCGCGGGGTGGATCGGGTGAGCTCGGCCACACCATCTACGACTGGAACGGCCCGCTCTGCACCTGTGGCAACTCCGGATGCCTGATGCAGTACGCATCCGTCCCGGCGATGCTGCGCGACGCCGGCACGGGCACCGGCCGGACTCCCGACTGGGACGAGTTCGTCGCTCTCGCACGCGAAGGCGACCCTGCGGTGGCGGCGATCACCCGCCGGGCCGCGACGGTGCTGGGCCGGGTGCTGATCAACGCCTGCCACATGGTCGACCCCGAGATCGTGGTGCTCAGCGGCGAGATCCCGCGCGCGCTTCCAGGCTTCGCCGACATGGTCGCCGAGCAGCTTCGCGACCATGCGCTGCCCCTCGTCGCGCGGAACATCGCCGTGCGCCTGGCTGAACTCGGCTACGAGCACGCTGCCAGCGCGCGCGCCGGAATCGAGTCGTTGCGGGCGATCGAAGACGTGGTGGCGGAGGCGATACACGTCTGAGCGTTGCGCGTCGCGCGAGCATGCAGGAATGTCGGTGGCGCGACGTAGCGTCGCGTCATGACGAACACTGATGTCCTCGTAGAAGGCGAACCAGCCGGGTTGCTCCTCGAAGCACTGAGGGCCCTCATGGAGAGTTCCGAAGAAGTCGACGGCATGATCAGGGTCGAAGGAGTGTTGGCGGGCGACAGCGGCGCCGCGCTCGTGCACGCGCTCGGGAGGGTCACGGCGGAGCTGCACGCCGACGACATGCGCAGTTTCCTCCCCGGCGCAGCGCCCAACAGACGCACAGAAGAGCAGCGGGCCGCCGACGCCCTCTCCGTCCTCGTCAACCGCCTCGGCGACGCCATGAGCGGAGGCAGCAGCTGACGACCAGCGATTCTTCACCGGAGACAGAGGGGATTTGATCCCCCGCTGCGGAAAAGTGCCACCCGTCGCCGGTGAACAAAACGAGCCCTGGACTTCGTCCGGGGCTCGTTTTGTTTTGCGGAGACGGAGGGATTTGAACCCTCGGTCCCCTTGCGAGGACTCCACCTTAGCAGGGTGGTGCACTAGGCCTGACTATGCGACGTCTCCAGGCATCCGGCTTGCACCGGATGCGCCTTGCAATCATAACGGTTCTGCGAGGCTCCCACGAATCGAGCCGACGCGTTCAGCCGATCGGCTGACCCGTCGCGCAGTCGAAGCGCAGCTCACACGCGAGCCCGAGTACGGGCACAGCGAACTGCGCCGTGACGACCCCCGCGGCGATGTCGGCGTCCGTCACGGTGAGCGCGGGGTAGGGCGCCGAGAACAGCGTCCGGCCGCCGGCGGGGATGTCCTGCGGCGGGGTGCTCCCGCCCGGATGCTCGAGCACGACGTTGCGTGCACCCGCACCCTCGGGCACGCGCACGCGCACGTGGAAGGCGAGGATGTCCCCTGCGCGCAGCCCCGGTCGCGGAGGCCCGTAGTTGCGCAGCTGCGCCTCGCGGGTGCCGAGGATCATGCCCCCGGCCGCCCCGTAGGCCTGGCCGACCTCCTTCCACGCACTCGCGGCGACGTCTCCGGCGTCGAGGGGATAGACGTGATGTTCGCCGACGTGCACCCACTCGTCGGGCAGTCCGGGCGTGATCGAACGCAGGATGACCTCGAGGGCGGGCACGGGCGGTGCACCGACCCGGGCGGCTTCGGGGTCGATCGGGCCGGCGTCCTGGATCTGCGGCAGGCTCACGGTGGTGAAGACGATCTCAGAGTATCCCTCACGCTCGTACAGCACGCCGATGCGGCCGTGAGGCAGGGCGGTCGCGCACGAGTACCCCGAGCTGCCCTCGCAGATCACGTGCTGGTGCGGCCAGGTCACCCCACCGTCGAACGACAGGCTCACCGCCGTGTTGCGACGCATCTCGGGATCGAGGTTCGAGGTGACGAGCAGTGCTCCGGGCGCTGAGGACGCATCCGCCAGGGCGAGCAGTGACCCGTTGTCGCTGGGGTCGGGCAGACCGGCGACCTGCTCCACGGCGCTCCACGTCGCACCGCCGTCGGTCGAGCGCGACGCCAGCCGGTGCGGCGTGCCACGCGAGTGCAGCAGCAGCGACCCGTCAGGCAGCGCCGCGATCGACGACTCGTTCGTGCCACCGCGCACCGCGGCTCCCAGCATCCAGGTCTCGCCGTGATCGTCGCTGTACGCGGCCGCCGCCGTGATCTCGCCGCTGTCCAGCAGCACCATGGGCTGCACGAGCCGCCCGGCGTACTCCCCCTCGTCGATGCGCACGCCTGTGCCGGATGCGGCGAAGATGCCCGTGATGCCCGGCCGCTTGAGCTGCGCGGTGAGGCGCCGGTGCTCCCAGGTGAGTCCGTCATCGTCTGACACCGAGACGTCGACGTGCTGCACCTCATCGACGGGCTCGGTGCCCTCGACAGCTTCGAAGAAGCCGGCCCGTGTGCCGGCCGCGTGGAACATGAACACCCGCTCGGTCGCGGTGTCCACCAGCAGCGACGGGTCGCCGAAGCCCTGCAGCCCGGTGCCGGTGCGCACCACCGTCTGCGGACCCCACGTCGCACCGTCGTCCACGCTGCGCCGCAGCAGCAGGTCGATCGGGCTGGGCAGATCGTCGAGGTTCGGGCGGCCGTCGTAGGCGGCGAGCAGGGTTCCGCGGGCGGTCACGGCGAGCGCGGGAATGCGGTACTGCGCGTAGCCGCCCTCGCCGCGGCGAGCGATGGGGAGGGTGGTCACCCGACGATCTTACCGACCGCATCGCCACCGACCCGCTCAGCGTGCGGCCCCGCGATCAGCGGCGCACGTTGCCGTTGGAGCAGGTCTGCACCGCGGCCGAGTTGCCCTTGATCGAGCTCGGCAGCTGCGCGACGTCGTCGGTCACCGGGGTCTCGGTCGCAGCCGGATCCGGAGCCTCGGTCGCGGGCGCCTCAGGGGCCGCCGGAGTCTCCGGCTGCTGCACGACCACGCCGTCGTCCTTCGTGTTCTCGTGCGTGATCTGCAGCTGCTTGTTGGCGGCGATGGCATCCCACAGCGCGGTGGCCGCCTGCTTGTCCGGGACGACCTTGTTGGGGTCGTTGGGGTCGGTGGCGGTCGGGTACTGCACGAAGACGATGTCCTCGAACGGCACGCTCTTCACGGCCAGCGCGATCTGCACGATCTTCATCGGGTCGGCCAGCGAGGTCGACGCCTCGAGGTTGTTGAGCCCGGTGTCGGCGAGGCGCAGCATCGTGGGCACGTTGCCGAGCACCTCGCCGCTGATCATCTTGCGGGCGAGACTCGACATGTACTGCTGCTGATTGCCGATGCGGCCCAGGTCCGACCCGTCGCCGACGCCGTGGCGGGTGCGCAGGAACTGCAGCGCCTGCATGCCCTGGATGGTGTGCGTGCCGGCCGGCATGTCGAGACCGGTGTACTTGTCCTTGATGGGGTTCGCGAGGCACACGTCGACGCCGCCGATGGCATCCGTGATCTCGATCACTCCGCCGAAGGTGACCTTCGCGGCGAACTCGATGTCTTCGCCGGTGAGCTTCGAGATCGTCTGGGCGACGCAGTTCAGCCCGCCGCCCTCACCGCCGTGCTCGTATGCGACGTTGAGCGGCTGCTTGCTCATGGCCGACTTCGTGTTGCCGTCTGCGTCCGTGCACTCGGGGATGGGCAGCATCAGGTCTCGCGGAAAGCTCACGGCGGTGACCCGACGCGGCTCGGCCGAGACGTGCACCAGCAGGTTCACGTCGTTGAGTGTTCCGCCGGAGTCCTTTCCAGTGCAGCGCGCGCCGAACAGATGCGCGTACTTCTCTTCGCACGTGTCGACGCCGGCGAGGAGGATGTCGAAACCGCCCGGATACGCGCCGATGTCCGGCGGCAGCTCCTTGGTGTCCTCGAGCTCGACCGCGTTGGCGCTCACCGTGGTCGTGAAGCTGCTGAGCACATATCCGGCGACGCCCACACCGCTCACGAGCACGACGGCGAGCACGACGCCGACGATCTTGAGCAGCTGCCCCACTGCACTCGGCGACCGCAGCTGACCATGGCGCGCCACGGGCTGGCGCCGTTTGACGGACGTGCTCACTCGGGTGGCCTTTCGACAGGAAGCGGAGGGTGTGGGATTCGAACCCACGGGACATTGCTGCCCACTGGTTTTCAAGACCAGGTCCATCGGCCGCTCGGACAACCCTCCCGACGCCGGTTCGCACCGGACGGTCAGTCGTCGAGTCTATCGGTTTCAGGAAAGCCCATCAGGACGACTCATTGTCGCGCGGCCGCCTGGGGATTTTCTGGGCGGGGCGGTCGAAAAAGCAGTCAGAGCAGGGTGCGGAGGGCGGATGCCAGACCGCCGTCCTCGACGGCGTGGGTGAGCTCGCCGGCAGCATTCTGCACTTCCGCCACCGCCTGCCCCATGGCCACCGCCCGCCCGCCGCCGGCGAGCGCCCAGGCGAACATGCCGAGATCGTTGCGGCCGTCACCGGCCACGAGCACGTTCTCGGGCGTCACCCCGAGCTGCGCACGCACGCGCTCCAGCGCGGTTCCCTTGTCGACGCCCTTCGGGGCGATATCGAGCCAGGCCGTCCAGCCGACGGCGTACGAGACCTCGTTCAGCCCGGCCTCGGCGACGATGCGCTGGAAGTCGGCCTCGTCGTGCTCGGGTGAGACGACCACGATGCGCGAGACGGGCTGCTGCATGAGCTCGTCGAAGTCCACCCGACGACCGGCGTCGAGCGTCCAGTCGTCGAGCACCTCGGTGTAGAGCCGCGCACCGGATCCGAGCTCGACCATGTACCGCGCCTCGGGCAGGGTCTCCCGCAGCAGCGTCAGCACGGGAGCGGGGTCGAAGACCTCGACGCGCCAACGCTCCCATCCCTCACCCGCACGACGCATCACGACGGCACCGTTCGAGCACACGACGTATTCGGCGGTCAGGCCGAGCTCGTCGACGTATCGCTTCGTGCCGCCCCAGCTGCGCCCGGTCGCGATCATGACCTCGTAACCGGCATCGCGCACCTCGGCGACAGCCTCGGCGACGCCGGGGCTGAGCGTCTCGTCCTGCAGCAGGATGGTGCCGTCGACGTCGAGCCCGACGAGGCCCCGCGAACTCACTCGGTGCCCTGCGCGGCGCTCGGCTGCTCCGACCAGCCGATCGGCCGCAGCACGTCGATGCCGCCGAGATACGGCCGCAGCACCTCCGGCACGGTGACCGAGCCGTCGGCCTGCTGGTGCGTCTCGAGGATCGCGACGATCCAGCGCGTCGTGGCCAGGGTGCCGTTCAGCGTGGCCACGGTGCGCGTCTTCGCCGGTGCCACATCGTCTGACTCCGGGCGGTACCGGATGTCGAGGCGGCGCGCCTGATACGTCGTGCAGTTCGAGGTCGAGGTGAGCTCGCGGAACGCGCCCTGGGTGGGCACCCATGCCTCGATGTCGAATTTGCGTGCCGCGCTCGAGCCGAGGTCGCCCGCCGCCACGTCGATCACGCGGTATGCGAGGCCCAGAGCGGTGAGCATCTCCTCCTGCAGTGCGACGAGGCGATCGTGCTCGGCCTCGGCGTCTTCGGGAGTCGTGTAGACGAACATCTCGAGTTTGTTGAACTGGTGCACGCGGATGATGCCGCGGGTGTCCTTGCCGTACGAGCCGGCTTCGCTGCGATAGCAGGTCGACCAGCCGGCGTACCGGTGCGCTCCCTGGCCGAGGTCGAGGATCTCGTCCTTGTGGTATCCGGCGAGCGGAACCTCACTGGTGCCGACGAGGAACAGGTCTTCCTTGTCGAGGTGGTAGACCTCGTCGGCGTGCTCGCCGAGGAACCCGGTGCCCCGCATGATCTCGGGCCGCACGAGGGTCGGCACGATCATCGGCGTGAAGCCGTTGGCGAGCGCCTTGTCGAGCGCGAGGTTCATCAGCGCGATCTCGAGACGGGCGCCGATGCCCTTCAGGAAGTAGAAACGCGAGCCCGACACCTTCACGCCCCGTTCCATGTCGATGGCGCCGAGCATCTCGCCGAGTTCGAGGTGGTCGCGCGGCTCGAAGTCGTACGAGGGCACGTGGCCGACGCGGCGCAGCTCGACGAAGTCCTCCTCGCCGCCGGCGGGCACGCCGTCGATGATGACGTTCTCGATGCGCTCGAGCGCTGCGGTCGCGGCATCCGCTGCCTCGTTCGCCGCCTGCTGGGCTGCCTTGACGCGGTCGGCGAGCTGCTTCGCCTGGGCGACCAGCGCCGCCTTCTCGTCCTTGGGCGCCTTGGCGACCGTCTTGCCGAAGGCGTTCTGCTCGGCGCGCAGCGTCTCGAAGGCGTTCAGCGCGTCGCGACGCGATCGGTCGGCCTCGATCGCCGCATCGACGGTGTCGGGCGCGTTTCCGCGCGCGATCTGTGAGCGTCGCACGAGCTCGGGCTCGTCGCGGAGGAGGGCGAGATCGATCATGGGCCAAGTCTATCGAGCGCGTTCGCCGTGCTCGGGCGGTGAGGACCCAGCGCGCGCAGGTCGTAGAGTGGCGGCATGTCGGCATCCGGGAGCGAGCACGCGCACGCGGCTCTCGTGCTCAACCCGGTGAAGGTGGACGTCGAGCGGCTGCGCTCCGGACTCGTCTCTCTCTCCCGCGCGTACGGGTGGGCTCCCCCGCGCTTCTACGAGACGAGCATCGAGGATCCCGGCCAGGGCATCACTCGCACCGCGATCGAGGCGGGCGCAGCGGCCGTCATCGCCGCGGGCGGTGACGGCACGATCCGGGCCGTCGCCGAGAGCATGGCCGGCACGGGCATCCCGTTCGCCGTCCTTCCCGGCGGCACCGGCAACCTCTTCGCCCGCAATCTGGGCCTGCCGCTGCTCGACATCGAGAAGGTGATGCAGGCCGTCTTCACCGGGTTCACCTACCCGGTCGATATGGGATGGGCGAGGCTGAACCGGCCCGACGGCACCATCACCGAGCACGGCTTCGTCGTGCTCGCGGGGATGGGGCTCGATGCCGACATGATCGCCAACACGCGAGCCGACCTGAAGCGCTCGGTGGGCTGGGTCGCCTATCTCGACGGCGCAGCCCGCTCCCTGCCGGGCGCGAAGCCGTTCCGCGTGGTCTATCAGATCGACGACGGACGGCTGCACTCGGCCAAGGTGCACAGCATGCTGTTCGCCAACTGCGGCGCGCTGCCGGCGGGCATCGCGCTGCTTCCGGATGCCTCACTCGATGACGGGGCGATGGACATCGCTCTCATCCAGGCCACGGGCCCCCTGGGATGGCTGGGCATCTGGCGCAAGGTGTGGTGGGACAACTCCGTGCTGCGCCGCACGCGTGCCGGACGGCGGGTGCTCGAGCGGCGCGGCCGGGACGCGTCGATCCGCTACCTGCGCGGAGCCGAGGCCGAGGCCGCCATGATCGGGCCGACCTCGATCGAGCTCGACGGAGACGAGCTGGGCGTCGCGGTGCGGATGGTGTGCCGCGTGCAGCGCGGCGGTCTCACGATCGTGCTGCCCGACGGACACGACACGTCCGGTTTCTGAGGACCGGCGACGATCAGCCCTCGACGGCGACCTTTCCGTCGAGACCTCCGCCGACCAGGGTCAGCTCGTAGGGACCGTCGTCGTGAGCCTCCGGGATCGAGAGGGGGGTCAGGCGCGGGGCGAGGTCCATCGTGCAGGGGCGATCGATGTCCTGAAGAGTGACGGTCGCACCGGCATCGGTCGACTGAACGTCGTTCACGACCGGCGGGCATGAGCTCGACCCCCAGGTCAGCAGCACGATGCCGCCGTCGTCGAACCAGCTCGCCGACGGCTGGTACTCGGTCTGCCCCTGCGGAGCCTCGGCGAGCGCGTTCAGGTCGGCCGTGTCGGTGCGCTGTCCGTGCACGATCTCGACCTCGACGTCCGAGGTGACGTCGACCCCCTCGGGCACCGGAACCATCAGCGCACGCGGCGCCAGGTCGTCGGTGCACGCCTTCTCGCCGCTCGCGGCAAGGGTCACCCGGATGCCGTGCTCGGCCTTCGCGACATCACCCAACGTCGGGGCGCACGACGACGAGCCCCAGGTCAGCACGGCGATCGCGCGGCCGCCGTCGAGCCACGCCACCTCGACCTCGCTGACCCCGTCGGCGATGGGCGGGGTCGAGCCCTCGCTCGGCGTGCGGGAACTCGTCGGCGCGTCCGAGCCGGGGGTTCCTGCGCACGCCGTGGCGAGCAGGGCGACGGCGGCGAGCGCCGCGACGGCGGAAGATGCGCGGAGGAGTCTCATGTCTTGATGGTGTCACGGTGGGGACGAACGTCCCAAAGCGAGGTCAGGCCGACGCGCGCCTACTGCAGCGCGGAGGTGAGCCGTGCGAGGTTGTCGAGCACCGTCGAGCGCAGCGGCTGCTGCATCCACTCCTCCAGCGTCAGCTCGCGACTGAGCGAGCGGTAGTCGTCTTCGACGACCCGCATCTCGTCGACGAACTCCTCACCGCGAACGAGCATCGACACCTCCATGTTCAGACCGAATGAGCGCATGTCCATGTTGCTCGAGCCGATCACCGCGACCTGATCGTCGATCGTGAGGCTCTTGGTGTGCAGGATGTACGGCTTCGGGTACATCCAGATGCGGATGCCGGCGCGCAGGAGCGCCTCGTAGTAGCTGCGCTGCGCGTGGTAAACCATCGCCTGATCGCCTTGCTCGGAGACGAACAGCTCGACCTGCACGCCGCGGTCCACTGCCGACGTGACGGCCGCGAGAAGCGCCTCATCGGGCACGAAGTAGGGGCTGACGATCATGATTCGATCCTGCGCGGCGTACAGCAGACCGAGGAACAGGCGCAGATTGTTCTCGACCTCGAAGCCCGGCCCGGACGGCACGATCTGGCAGTCCAGATCGCCGCGGCTGGTCTCGACGCGCGTGATGTCGATGCCCTCGGGCACGGTGTCGGTCTCGGCGTAGTAGTCACTGAGGAACACGGCGTTGAGGCTCGCGACGACCGGCCCCTCGACCCGCACCATGAGGTCGACCCAGTGCAGCCCCAGACGGATGTTCTTGGGCAGGTTGTACGAGGAGTCGGTGATGTTCTGCGAACCGAGGAAGCCGACCGTGCCGTCGATGACGACGAGCTTGCGGTGGTTGCGCAGGTCGGGTCGCTGGATGCGGCCGCGCAGCGGCTGCACGGGCAGCATGAGGTGCCAGTCGGCCCCCATCTTCTCGAGGCGCCGGATGGTCTCGCGGTACTTCGGCTTCCAGCGGTTGGCCCAGTAGTCGAGCAGCACGCGCACTGGAATGCCGCGGGCCGCCGCCTCTTCCATGGCCCGGAAGAAGTTGTCGGTCGAGGAGTCCGCCTGCAGGATGTAGAACTCCACATGCACGTAGTCCGCGGCGCCGCGGATGGCCTCGGCCATGTCGTCGAGCGAGGTCTGGTAGTCGCTGATCAGATGCGCGGAGTTGTCGCCGGAGAGCGGCAGAGCACCCATCGCCTGGCTCATCCTGACCAGCGGCGGAAACCACTCCGGCGGGTCCGGGCGCAGCGAGCCGAGACGCAGATTGCTGGCGGTGTCGGTGATGTACTCGTTGATCCGCTCCTGCTGGCGCCGGCGCACCCGGGGCAGCTTCGGGTTTCCGATCAGGAGGAAGAGGAGGATGCCGAGGACGGGGATGAAGAAGATCGCCAGCAGCCACGCCATCGCGGCGGTGGGGCGGCGATTGCGGGGCACGACGATGACCGCGAAGACACGGACGCTGAGGTCGATGATGACGTAGCCGAGCACCGCCCACCAGGGCCAGCTGTTCACGTCGAGCACAGACCCTCCCCTGCCGATAGCCTCGGCTCAGCGTAGCCCGTGCTTCAGACGCGCGGCGGCAGGCCGCGAGCTGCGCGCTCTTCGGCCTCGATCTGGGCGTGCACCTTGCGCTCTGTGCGATCGAAACGCAGGATGCCGCGGAGCACGATCACGAAGACCACGCTCACGGCGATGGTCGGCAGAAGTGACCACGCCACAGCAACCCAGAAACTCTCCACACTGCCATCGTACTGCCCGCGTCTGTGATCCGGCCGCCGGGGGCGCATGCGCTGGCATCCTTCCTCCACACCGTGGCTTCTGCCGGCACCTGTGCACCGCAGCCGGGGAGGGCGCACCAGCCGCGAATCGTGTCGTGGACGGCGTCGAGCACACTCCCCTTCATGACCACGATCATCCACGCCACAGATCCCGCCGAGTTCCTCGGCCTCGTTCCGGCGCTCGCCGGCTTCACCCCGCGCAACAGCATCGTCATGCTGCCCTTCCGCGGCACACGCACACAGGGCGCGATGCGCATCGACCTGCCGAGGGACGACGTCGATCCCGACGACTTCGCCGACGTCGCACTGCGCGCCCCGCTTCAGGTGCCCGACACCGACGCGGTCGCCGTCGTCGCCTACACGGACGACGACGCGGCGCAGGTGCCCGACGGACTGCTGCTGCCGCACCTCTCCGTCGCCGAGGCCGTCGTCGACGTGTGCGCCCACGCCGGGCTGCGGGTGGTCGAGGCGCTGTGCGTCACCCCGCACGGCTGGGGCGACTACCTCGACGACGTCCCGCAGATCCGCCCGCTCGATGACATCCCCGCAGCTCCCGCGGTGCCGGGCGTCGGCGACGTCAGCGGCGATCAGCTCGCCGGCGCCGAGCTGCCGCGCAGCGATCTCGTCGAGCGCGAGAGCGTGGGCCGCGCCCTGCGCGACCTCGGCGACGCGATCGAGCACAGGACCCACGGCACGGCCGCCGGCACCGGGAATCCCATCGCGATCGTGGCCGCCGAAGTGCTGCTCGACGACCTGCCGCACT
>NZ_DAMDLU010000016.1:0-1373 GCF_032084865.1 Microbacterium sp. | reverse complement strand
CAGAGCATCTCCTCGACCCCCCGCTCGACGATGACCCGTTCCCCTGCGCCGCGCTGCTGTGGTGCCTGAGCCGCCCGCCGCTGCGAGACGCGATCCTCGTGCAGTGGGCCACCGACCTCGATTTCGGGTATCGCGCGTTCGACGCGCAGCTCGCCTTCTCGAGCGATCGCACGACGGTGCCGGATGCCATCGGCGAGGTGTTCATGGGCCGCGGCCCGCGGCCGGATCTCGACCGGCTCGGGTGCGCGCTGCAGGTGGTGCGCTCCGCCGCCGCGCGTGCACCGCGCCACGCCAAGGCCGGCGCGCTCACGGCCGCAGCGTGGCTGGCGTGGGCCATGGGCCGCTCGTCGCACGCGGGTGCCTACGTCGACGAAGCGCTGCGCCTGGAGCCCGGCCACAGCATGGCGTCGCTCATCTCGAGCATCCTCGCTGCGGCGATGCTGCCCGAGTGGGCGTTGCGCCGGCCGTGACCGTCCGTGGGTCAGCGGATGCAGGCGCCGACCGGCACGGGCGCCGAGGCAGTGCCGAGCTGGGCGAGGACGGGCAGCAGCTCCTCGTTCGTCATCGCGTAGCCGACGTTCGGCGTGGCGGCGTCCTTCGCGAACACCATCCCGGCGACCTGCCCTCCCGCGGTGAGCAGCGGGCCGCCCGAGTTGCCGGGTTCGACGTGGGCCCGCAGCGCGTAGACGCTGCGCGGAGCCGTGCTGTCGCCGTAGATGTCGCTCACGGGCGCGCTCGACGACGAGACCACTCCGGCGGCTGTCACACGGAACGGTCCGCCGAACGGATACCCCATGACGGCGCCGCTCTCGCCTGGAGTCAGCGCCTCGGCCAGCCCGAGCGGCGGTGCCTGCACGTCGGCGGCGATCACGGCGATGTCGTCGATCGGGTCGAAGTACACCACGGTGGCGTCGCGTGCCGGCTCGCCCGGCACCTCGACGATCGGGGCGCGCACACCGGCCAGGACGTGCGCGTTGGTCATGATCCGGTCTTCGGCGATCACGAACCCGGTTCCCGTCGAGATCACCCCGCAGCCGTCCGCCGCGCCCGAGACCTTCACGATAGAACCGGCCGCGTGCTCGAGCTCGGGCGTGGCGAGTTCGATCGGCGTCGCCTCGGGAGCGGCATCCAGCTGCCCGGGCTGCAGCAGCCCCTCGAGAGTGGGGAGCACCGTCTCGCCGAACGCGAACGCGTTGAGCCGGGCCGCCGCCTCCGCGAGAGGCGGCGGGATGTACCGCTCGACGGTGCGCAGCACGCTCGACGACGCGACCGTGGCAGACAGCACGGGAACACCCGCGGACGCGATCGCAGAGCCGACCATCGTGATCGCCAGGGCGGCGGCGACCAGGGCGGTGAGCCCGCCGAGCAGCCGC
>NZ_DAMDLU010000015.1:0-30491 GCF_032084865.1 Microbacterium sp. | reverse complement strand
GAGTTCCGACGCCGACGACTCCGGCAGCTTCAGTTCACTCGCCGGCGTGGCGGTCGAGGAACGAGTAGACCTCGCTGTCATCGACGCCGGGGAATGCGCCGCGCGGCAGCGGACGGAACATGTGCGTGTGCACGCGTGCGCTCGGCCACGCCCGGCCCTCCCAGCGCCGCGACACGGTCGGCGCGGCGCGGCGGCAGCACGACTCGTCGGGGCACGTCGACTGCGCACGGTGCTGCGTCTCGCGACCGCGCCACCAGCGCGCGTCGTCGAACGGCACGCCGACCGTGACCGAGAACCCGCCGTCGGTCGACGAGCCGGTCTGCGTGGCGCACCAGAAGGTGCCAGACGGGGTGTCGGTGTACTGGTAGTGCTCGGTGGTGCGGTTGCGCTGCTCGAACGCGGCGCGCGCGCCGAACCGGCGGCAGGCCGGCTGACCTTCGACGGCGCCCGTCACATCCATCGGCAGCGGCAGGCCGTCGTTCTCGTAGACGCGGGTGATCGCGCCGTTCTCGTCGACGCGCAGGAAGTGCAGGCGCATGTCGAGGTGGTGCGTCATGAGGTTCGTCATGCGCATGCCGGCCGCCTCATGCGTGACGCCGAACGCGTCGCGGAAGTCCTCGACCGCGAGGTTTCGGTCCTTCTTCGCCTGCTGCAGGAACGCGACGCCCGCAGTCTCGGGGATCAGGCAGCACGCGGCGAAGTAGTTGATCTCCAGCCGCTGCTGCAGGAAGTCGGCGTAGTCGGTCGGGGGAGTGTGGCCCAGGATGCGGTGCGCCATCGCCTGCAGCGCCATCGAGCGCAGGCCGTGCCCGCCGGGGATCGATGCGGGCGGCAGGTAGATGCGGCCGTGCTCGACGTCGGTGATCGAGCGGGTGGAGTGCGGCAGGTCGTCGGCGTAGATGAGCTCGAAGCCCAGCTTCGCCGCCATCAGAGTCACGGTGCGGTGCGTGAGTGCACCCGAGACGTGCCCGGCGGCCTTCAGGTGCTTCTCGGCGAGGGCCTCGATGTCGGGCAGGTAGTTGTCGCGCGCGCGCATCGTCAGGCGCATCTCGGTGTTCGCCCGACGCGCCTCCTCGGGAGTGGCGATCGCCTCGGTCTCGCGGCGGTGCAGCTCGCGGTGCAGACCCAGGATCGCTTCGATGGTCTCGTCGCTCATCGTCTTCGACACGCGCACCGCGGCGATGCCCAGCTGGCGGAAGATCGGGCTCGACTGCGCCCGCTCGAGCTCGATCTCGAGTGCCGCACGCCGGTTCGGCGGCTCACCGGAGATGAGATCGGCGACATCGGTGCCGCAGGCCTCGGCGATGGCCTGCAGAAGAGAGAGCTTCGGCTCGCGCTTGCCGTTCTCGATGAGGCTCAGCTGTGATCCGGCGATGCCGACCTTCGCGCCCAGGTCGTCGAGGGTGAGATTCCGCGCCGTGCGGTGGTGCCGGATGCGATGTCCGAGGGTGCTGAGTTCAAGTCCGCTGGTCGCCATTCCTTGAGCATATCCGAAAGAAGCGGTGTTCTTTCAACCGCCGAGAGCGGCAAACACATCGAAACCTCGCGCACCATGGAATCAACGCACTTGCTTGAAGGAGCTCTCATGGCACTCGCCGACACGTTCACCTCTCGCACCGACTCCCGAGCAGCAACGCGGAGCGCCGGCGCCGCGCCCACCTACGACACCCCCGCCATGGCCGAGCTGCGCGCGTGGGTCGACGGGATCGCCGCACTCACCCAGCCCGAGCGGGTGCACTGGGTCGACGGATCCCGCGCCGAGAACGACGCGCTGCTGCACGAGCTCGTCGACGAGGGCAAGCTCATCAAGCTCAACCCCGAATGGCGACCCGGCTCGTACCTCGCCCGCTCGCACCCCAGCGACGTGGCGCGCACCGAGGGGCGCACCTTCATCGCCTCCGAGCGCGAGCGCGACGCCGGCCCGACCAACAACTGGGCCGACCCCGCCGAGATGCGCAAGACCCTCGACGGCCTGTTCGCCGGATCGATGCGAGGCCGCACGATGTACGTCATCCCGTTCTCGATGGGGCCGGTCGGCGGCAAGCTCTCGCACATCGGCGTGCAGATCACCGACAGCGCCTACGCCGTGGCATCCATCGGCATCATGACCCGCGTCGGAGACGCGGTCACCCGCCAGATCGCCGACGGTGCCCCGTGGGTCAAGACCGTGCACTCCGTCGGCGCCCCGCTCGAGCCCGGCCAGTCCGACGTCGAGTGGCCCTGCAACGACGAGAAGTACATCGTGCACTTCCCCGAGACGCTCGAGGTCTACTCGTACGGCTCGGGCTACGGCGGCAACGCGATCCTCGCGAAGAAGTGCTTCGCGCTGCGCATCGCGTCGGTCATCGCCCGCGACGAGGGCTGGCTCGCCGAGCACATGCTGCTCATCCGCGTGACCGACCCGAACGGCAAGGCGCATCACGTCGCCGCCGCCTTCCCGTCGGCCTGCGGCAAGACCAACCTCGCCATGCTGCGTCCCACCATCCCGGGATGGTCGGTCGAGACGCTCGGTGACGACATCGTCTGGATCCGACCCGGCGACGACGGCCGGATGTACGCCATGAACCCCGAGGCGGGGTTCTTCGGCGTCGCTCCCGGAACGGGTGAATCGACCAACGTCACCGCCGTCGAGACGCTGTGGGGCAACACGATCTTCACCAACGTCGCGCTGCGTCCCGACGGCGACGTGTGGTGGGAGGGGCTCACCGACACCCCGCCCGCGAGGCTCACCGACTGGCAGGGCAACCCGTGGACACCTGACTCCGACCGACCCGCTGCGCACCCCAACTCGCGCTTCACGGTGTCTGCCGCCCAGTGCCCGCAGATCGCCGAGGACTGGGAGAACCCCGACGGCGTGCCGCTCGACGTGATCCTCTTCGGCGGCCGCCGCGCGACCAACGTGCCGCTCGTCGTCGAGGCGACCGACTGGAGCCACGGCGTCTTCATCGGCTCGACCATCTCGTCGGAGCGCACCGCCGCCGCCGAGGGCACCGTCGGCGAGCTGCGTCGCGACCCGTTCGCGATGCTGCCGTTCTGCGGCTACAACATGGGCGACTACTTCGCACACTGGCTGAAGGTCGGTCGGTCGCTGCGTTTCGATCGTGCACCGCGCATCTTCCAGGTGAACTGGTTCCGCCGTGGTGACGACGGCCGGTTCCTGTGGCCGGGCTTCGGCGACAACTCGCGCGTGATCGACTGGATCATCCGTCGCATCTCGGGTGAGGTCACCGCCGTCGACAGCCCGATCGGCCGCCTGCCGCGGCGCGAGGACCTCAACCTCGACGGACTCGACATCACCGACGCCGATCTCGACGAGCTCTTCGACATCGACATCGACGCCTGGCTCGCTGAGGCGGACTCCACCGAGGAGTTCTACGCCATGTTCGGCGACGCGCTGCCGTCGGCGCTGCGCAGCGAGCTGGAGGCACTGCGGTACCGGCTCAACGCCGCCCGGTGAAGGCTCGCGCATCTTCGGTAGTCTCGAGCGTGAGCTCCGAGGAGGACACGTGACCGAAACCAGCGCTCACCCGACCGCGCAGGCATCCCCGATGGGCGCTGCGGAGGGCGTCCTCAGGCGCAACGCCGTGACGATCACCGGCAGGGCCGACGGCCGTGTCGTGGTGTTCGGACACGGGTACGGCACCGATCAGACCACCTGGCGAGCGGTCGCGGATCGGTTCGCCGACGAGCATCGCGTCGTGCTGTTCGACTACGTCGGATCGGGGCGCTCCGACCTCTCGGCATACGACCAGCGGCGGTACGACTCGCTCGAAGGGTACGCCGACGACCTCATCGAGGTGATCGAGGCGGCGGATGCCCGTGACGTGGTGTTCGTCGCGCATTCCGTCAGCGGCATGATCGGCGCGCTGGCATCCATCCGCCGACCCGACCTGTTCTCGCAGCTGATCATGATCTGCCCCTCGCCGCGATACGTGAACGACGGCGACTACGTCGGCGGGTTCGACCGCCAGGACGTGCTCGACCTGCTCGCCGCCATCGAGGCCAACCAGCCCGGATGGGCGGCGTCGCTGGCTCCTGCGGTCACCGCGCGCGAGGACCTGCCCGAGGTCACCGACCGGGTGCGGGACCTGTTCGCGACCACCGCGCACGAGGTGGCCACCCACTTCGCCCGCGTCGTCTTCTTCAGCGATGTGCGGCATCGGCTGGGTGAGATCCCGGTGCCGGCCACCGTGCTGCAGTCGGTCGGCGACATCATCTGCCCGCCGCACATCGGGGCGTATCTGCAGGAGCGCATCCCCACGTGCGACCTGGTGCGTCTGGACTCCGCGGGGCATTTCGTGCATCTGACCGATCCCGAGCTGGTCGCGGATCAGATCAGCCTCGCGTTGTGAGCGAGGCTGCGTCGGACTCCCTCGATCTGCTCGAGCACACGCCGGTCGCCGTGTTCGTGCTGGGAGTCGACGGCACCATCCTCGCTCACAACACCGGAATGCAGGTGTGGCTGGGCGCTCGCGGTTCGGCCGGCGACGAGGGCCTGTGCGGACGCAACATCGTGGAGTGGCTGACCGCGCCGTCGCGCATGCTCTACGAGACGCAGGTCATGCCGCGGCTGCTCGAGACCGGACGCCTGCGCGAAGTGATGCTCGAGGTCCGGGACAGCTCGGGAGAGCGTCGAGCGGCGCTCGTGAACGCCGAGCTGCGGCACACCGACGACCGCAGGGCTGTCGCGTACGTCGCGGCCGTCGAGACGACCGCGCGCGCCGCGTTCGAGAAGGAGCTCGTGTCGGCCCGGCGGGAGGCCGAACTCGCGCACCGCAGGCTGGTGCTGCTGCAGGATGCCACGAGCGCGCTCGCCGTGGCGAACGGACTCGGCGACCTGGGCGAGACGCTCGTGAACGCCGCGAGCCGGGCGACATCCGCAGCGTGGACCTCCGTCCGGCTGGTCGACCCGACATCGAAGGCGAGCGCCACCGTGCGCGAATGGGGCGAGACGCCGCCCGGAGTGCGTCTGGAGGCCAGGCGCGCGTCCCCGGAACAGCAGCTCGTCTGCCGCGACACCGACGAGATCGCTCGGGCCGTGCCGCAGGATGCCGCTGCGCTGCGCTCAGCAGGCATCGAGGCGCTCGTCACCACCCCGATCGTCCGCACGACAGGCGACCGCACCGTCGTGCTCGGGCAGATCCGCTGCTGGTTCCGCCGGATGCGTGCCCTCGAGCCGGACGAGCTCGAGACGCTGCGTGCCCTCGCGGCTCAGGCCGAGCGGGTGGTCGATCATCTGCGGCTGCGCGATCGGCTGCAGCATCACGCCCTGCACGACAGCCTCACCGGACTGCCGAACCGGGTGCTCTTCGAGGAGCGGCTGCAGCGGCTTCTCGAGCGCTCCGAGCGCGACGGCGAGCCGTGTTCGGTGCTCTTCCTCGATCTCGATGGCTTCAAGGGCATCAACGATCGTCTCGGGCACGGCGTGGGCGACGAGGTGCTGCGCATCGTCGCCGACCGTCTGCAGCGGGTGTCTCGCACGGCTGACACCGTCGCGAGGCTCGGCGGCGATGAGTTCCTCATCGTCGCGTCCGGCATGGACGACGCCGAGACGGCGCGGTTCGCCGAGCGGGTGCGCCGCGTCGTGCGGGAGCCGCTCGACGGCGCCGCGGCGGGATCGCCGCTCTCGGCGAGCGTGGGCGCGGTGCGCTGGCATCGGGTGCCGGGGTCCGTCGCCCCGTCGGCGGAGGACGTGGTCGCCGCGGCCGATGCCGCGATGTACCGCGCGAAGCGCGCCGGCAAGGACGGCGTGCACGTGGACGTGCTCGGGCGCTGAGCCCCGCCCGGTCGGAGATCTCAGACCAGTCTGCGCCGCTGCGGCGTGTCGCCGGCCTGGAGGGTGCGACACGCCGCCCGCGTCTGACGCGTCCGACCGGATGCCGACCGGCATCCGCACGATCAGACCAGCAGCTGATGCCTCGCGAGGTCGCGGTACAGCGGAGTGGACTCGAGCAGCTCCGCGTGCGTACCCTGCCCGGCGACCACGCCGTTCTGCAGCACCACGATCAGGTCGCTGTCGACCACGGTCGACAGGCGGTGCGCGATCACGAGCAGCGTGCGGTCGGCGGCAGCCGCATCGATCGCCTCGCGCATGCGCTGCTCGTTGACGCCGTCGAGCGACGAGGTCGATTCATCGAGCAGCAGGATCGGCGCCTCGGTCAGCAGAGCGCGTGCGATGGCGAGACGCTGACGCTCCCCGCCCGAGAGCATCACGCCGTCCTCGCCCACCGGGGCCTCCAGGCCCAGGGGGCTGCGCTCGAGCACGTCGCCGAGGTTGACCGAGCGCAGCACGCGCTCGCAGTCGGAATCCGAGGCATCCGGCGCGGCGAGACGCAGGTTCTCGCCCAGCGTGCCGGCGAGGGTCGGTGCGTCCTGCTCGACGTATCCGAACTGCGCACGCAGCCGCTCGCGCGGGTACGTGCGCACGTCGTACCCGGCGAGGCGGATCGATCCGCCCGTCGGGTCGTAGAAGCGCTCGATGAGCGAGAGGATCGTGCTCTTGCCCGCGCCGCTCGGCCCGACGAGGGCGACGCGCGCGCCGCGCGGCACGGTGAACGAGACGCCCTTCAGCACATCCCGGTCAGCAGGATCATGGGTCCCTGAGCCTGTCGAACCCTCTTCGGAGGCGCGCTCGAGGTGCGCGTCGACGAGTACGGTCTGGGCCTCCTTGGCCGCCGCCTCCCGTGCGGCGACGACGGCGTCGGGGTAGCGGAAGCGCACATCGCGGAACTCGATCGCGGGGGCCCCGACCACCGCGGCGGACGCGGCGGCGGGGTCGGGCTCGTCGTGCTGCGTCTCGGTCGGCAGGTCGAGCACCTCCTGGATGCGGCCGAGGGCGCCGAGCGCCTGGTTCACCGAGGTGATTGCGCCGAACGCCTGCCCCAGCGGCATCACCAGCATGAACAGGAACATGATGAAGGTCACCAGCGACGCGATCGAGAGAGCCCCGGATGCCACGCGCAGCCCGCCCACGCCGAGCACGACCAGCAGCGACAGCTGCAGTGCGACGCCGGCGACGGGCACGACCATCGACGAGATCTTCGCGATGCGCACCCCGAGACCGTACGCCTCACCTGCGAGGTCCTCGACGGCCGCGGTCTCGCGCTCGGTGGCGCCGGACGCCCGCACGGTGCGGATCGACGAGATGCCCCGCTCGACTCCGGATGCCAGTTCGCCGACCTTCTGCTGCTGCGCGGCCGATGCGGTGCGGATTCGCCCGGAGAGCAGCACGACCACGACCACCGACACGCCGATCACGATGACGATGAGCAGCAGCAGGAGCGGGTCGATGATGAGCATCGCGATGAGCGCGCCGATGAACAGGATCGCGCCGCCGACGGCATCCGCGAGCCCCTGGGTGAGCACGGCGTAGAGCAGCGTCGTGTCGGTTCCGACGCGCGAGACGAGATCGCCGGTGCGACGCGCGTCGAACTCGCTGATCGGCAGGTGCAGGATGCGAGCGATGAGCTTGCGGCGACTGGAGTACACCACGGCGGTGCCGGTGCGCTGGAGCAGGTAGTGCTGGTACCCCGAGATGACCGATGCGGCGATCACCAAGCCGATCAGCAGCCAGACCAGCGCGCCGAGGGCCTGCGCCTGCTGCACGCGGGCGATCAGCTGCCCGACGAGCAGCGGCTGCGCGAGCGAGGCGGCCGCGCCGACGATGCTGAGCACCGCGACGACGGCGAGCACCTTCTTGTGCTCGAGGAGGAAGGGGAGAAGCTGACGGAACGTGGCGCGCGGGCCGTCCTGCTGCGCGCGACGTCCGCGTCGGCGTGCGGGTGCCGTGCGAGACATGGGACCTCGATCTCAGGTGAGTGTGTGCCAGGGCATGCGGGAGCCGAGCATCGGCTCTATTGTCTGCCGAACTTCTTATGCGCGGCCTGTTTGGTGACGCCGAGCGCGCTGGCGATCGCCTGCCACGAGTAGCCCGCAAGGCGGGCGCGGCGCACCTCGACCTCCTCGGCGCGGGCGATCTCGCGACGGATGCCGGTGAGGCGGTGGAGCTCGGCAAGCGGCTCGCCCTCGGGGTCGGTGGCCTGCGTCGTCTGAAGCCTCATGGAGTCAATCTACGTTGACGAATCGATGGTGTCAAGGATGGTTGACGCCGGTCTGCGCGGCGGGCGCCATCGGCGAGGATGGAGGCATGCTGATCCCGCCGAAGCTGCAGTCAGATGACCGCATCGCCGTCCTCTCTCCCGCGTTCGCCGCGCCGGCGGCGGGGCCCGAGGTGCACGAGCAGGCGATGCGACGTCTGCGGAAGCTGACCGGCCTCGTGCCTGTCGAGTACCCGACGACGAGGCAGCTCGACGCGAGTCCGGAGGCGCGGGCCGACGATGTGAATGCGGCATTCGCCGACCCGGGCATCCGGGCGATCATCGCGACCATCGGCGGCAGCGACCAGATCCTCGTGACGCCGCACCTCGACCCCGCGCTCGCCGTAGCCGACCCCAAGCCCTTCCTCGGATACAGCGACAACACGAACATCCTGAACTGGCTGTGGCGGCACGGCGTCGCCGGGTTCTACGGCGGCTCGACGCAGGTGCACCTGGGGCCGGGGCCGGCGGTCGACGAGACGCATCTGCGCTCCCTGCGCGCCGCCCTGCTCGACGGCGGTGAGATCGAGATCACCGAGCCGGGGGAGTCGGAGGACTTCGGACGCCATTGGGACGACCTGGCGGCTCTGACGGATTACGGCGACCGCGAACCCACCGAGCCCTGGACGTGGGCGGGCCCTGCGACGAGCGTGACGGGCCGCACGTGGGGTGGCTGCCTCGAGGTGGTCGACCAGCTGGCCCTCGCCGACCGTCTGCCGTCGAACGATGAGCTCGCCGGGACCATCCTGCTGCTCGAGACGAGCGAGCGGCTCACCCCGCCCGCTCGCGTCGCCGAGCAGCTCCGCGGCTATGGCGAGCGCGGACTGCTGGGAGCGGTCGCAGGCGTGCTGTTCGCCCGCCCGGCCGTGAGCTCGTTCGAGGTGCTGCCCGCCGCGGCCGACAGGTCCGCGCGGCGAGCGGCTCAGCGTGAGGTGGTGCTGGACGCGGTCGGAAGGTACAACCCGGATGCCGTGGTCTGCGTCGGCGTGCCGTTCGGGCACACGCGTCCGCAATGGATCCTCCCCTACGGCGGCGAGATGACCCTCGACGGGGCCGCGCGGACGATCACCGCCGCCTTCTGAGCCTCAGCCCAGCGTCACGCGGCCGCGCAGCTCGCGCACGGTCGAGACTCCTGTCAGCTGCATGGTTCGCACAGCCTCGGCGCGCATGATCTGCAGCATCCGATCCACCCCGCGCTCGCCGCCGGCCATCAGGCCGTAGAGGTATGCGCGACCGACCATGCACGCGTCCGCGCCGAGCGCGACCGCCGCCAGCACGTCGGCACCGGAGAGGATGCCGGTGTCGAGGAAGATCTCGGCGCGGTCGCCGACGGCGGCCGCGACGTCGGGGAGCAGCCGCAGGGGAGTGGGCGCGCGGTCGAGCTGACGACCGCCGTGGTTCGACACGACGAGCGCGTCGGCCCCGGCATCCACCACCCGCTGCGCATCGGCGACCGACTGGATGCCCTTGACCACGAGCTTGCCCGCCCACTGCTCACGCAGCCAGGCGAGGTCGTCGATCTTGAGCGACGGGTCGAACATCCTGCCGACCAGCTCGGCCACCGTGCCGTCGAAAGAACGCAGGCTGGCGAACTCGATCGGGTCGGTGGTGAGCACGTTGAACCACCACTCGGGATGCCACGCCATGTCCCACATGGTCTTCAGGTTCAGCGTCGGCGGGATGGTCAGACCGTTGCGCGCATCGCGAAGCCGGTTGCCCGCGACCGGGGTGTCGACCGTGAGCACGAGTGTGTCATAGCCGGTGCGCCGCGCCTCGTCGACCAGGCGGCGGGTGCCTTCGCGGTCCTTCCAGAGGTACAGCTGAAACCAGTTCGCACCGCCCGGCACCGCTCGCATCAGCTCGGCGGGCGAGGTGGTGCCCATGGTCGAGAGCGTGTAGGGAACACCGGCCCGCACTGCGGCCCGTGCGACGGCGATCTCGCCCTCGTGCTGCATCATGCGGGTGAACCCGGTGGGGGCCATGATGAGCGGGAACGATGCCGGCGTGCCGAGGACCGTCGTCGACGTGTCGACCTCGGCGACGTCATGCAGCACCCGCGGCTCGAACTCTACGCTCGCGAACGCACGACGTGCGCGAGCGATGCTCACCTCGTCCTCGGCGGCGCCGTGCACGTAATCGAACACCGAGCGCGGCGTGGTTCGCCGGGCGATGCGCGCCAGATCCTTCACCGTCAGCGCCTGCGCCAGCCGCCGATCGACACGGTTCCGCACCGGGCGCCGGAACCCGAGCAGCGGCGCGACCGCACCCCAGGTGGGGATACGGCGCGCGATCCGCCGGTCGGGGAGTGTCACTGCGTCGCCCGGCCCGTGCCGAGGTACGCCTGGATGATGTCATCATCGGCGAGCAGGGCGTCGGATGTCCCGGAGCGCACGATCTCGCCGTTCTGCAGGATGTGGCCCTCCTGAGCGGCCTGCAGGGCGCGGCGGGCGTTCTGCTCGACGAGCAGCACGGTCGTGCCGCCGGCGAGCACCTCGTCGATGACGGCGAACACCTCGTTGACGATCTTCGGCGCGAGTCCCATCGATGGCTCATCCATGAGCATGAGCTTCGGCCGCGCCAGCATGGCCCTGGCGATGGCCAGCATCTGCTGCTCGCCGCCCGACAGCGACCCGGCCGCCAGCTTGCGACGCTCGCCCAGCACGGGGAAGCGCTGGTACATGTCGTCGATGCCCGCGTTCGCACCGGCCCCGTAGAACTTCGCGCCCATCTGCAGGTTCTCGGCGATCGTCATGGTGCTGAGGATCTGACGGCCCTCCGGCACCTGCACCAGACCGCGCGGCACCAGCTTGTGCGACTTGGTCTTGGTGATGTCGGCGCCGTCGAACAGGATCTGCCCGCCCGAGGGGCGGACGAGTCCCGAGATGGCATTGATGATCGACGACTTGCCCGCGCCGTTGGCGCCGACCAGCGTCACCAGAGACCCGGCGGCGACGTCGAACGTGACACCGCGCACGGCGTGCACGCGTCCGTACGAGACAGACAGGTCCCTCACGCTCAGCAGCGGCTCAGCCATGGTTCTCCTCGGAGGTGGGCGCGGCCGGTGCGGTCGGCGTGGGCGGGGTCGCCGCGGGATGCTCGGCGTCTTCGTCGGCGGCGCCGAGGTACGCCTCGATGACCCGCTCGTCGGCGGCGATCTCGGACGGCGTGCCGTCGGCCAGCACCTCGCCGAAGTTGAGCACCACGATGTGGTCGCAGGTGTCGAGCACCATGCCGACGTTGTGCTCGATGAAGATGATCGTCAGACCGTCCTCGGTCAGCGAGCGGATCAGCGTCGACAGTCCCTCGGCCTCGACGTGGTTCATGCCGGCAGCCGGCTCGTCGAGGATCAGCAGAGACGGGTCGGCGGCCAGGGCCCTGGCGATCTCGAGACGGCGCTGATCTCCGTACGACAGGCTCTTCGCCGTGTTGTCTGCCTTGTCGAGCAGGCCGACGCGCTGCAGACAGCGTGCGGCGTGCGTGAGGGCGAGCCGCTCGTCGCGACGGGCGGAAGGCAGCCAGAGCAGCCGCCGCAGGAACGTCGGCTTCGCGACGAGGTGCGCGCCGATCAGCACGTTCTCGAGGGCCGTGAGCCGGTTGAACAGCTTGGAGTGCTGGAACGTGCGGGTGACGCCCGCCGCAGCGATGCGGTGCACGGGCGTGCGCCCGACCTGCACGCCGAGCACGGTGGCCGTGCCGGCCGAGGGCGGGATCAGGCCGCTGATCATGTTGACCAGCGTCGTCTTCCCGGCACCGTTCGGTCCTATCAGACCGACCACGTCGCCACTGCGCACCGTCAGGTCGACGCCGCGTACGGCGTGCACGCCGCCGTACTCCTTCGACAGGCCCGTCAGCTCCGCGACGATCTCGCCCTTGGCGGGATGCGTGCGGCCGGGCAGTGGCTCGGCGGTGTCGAGAGCCGACACATCGATGCGCTGGCGACGGCGCGGGATGAGGCTGGCGATGCCGCCCGGCAGGTACAGGATCACGAGAAGCAGCAGCAGGCCCGAGATGAACGGGCGGATCCATCCCGCGTCGATGCCCACCATGCGCTGCAACTCGGGCAGCAGCGTCTGGAATCCGCTGCCCAGGATCGGACCGAGGAAGTTCGCGGTGCCGCCGACGACGGCGGTGACCAGCCCGTCGATGGCCTTCTCGAACGCGAAGTCCTCCGGTGCGATGAGGCGCAGGTAGTACGCCCACATGACGCCGTACAGACCGGCGAGCACACCGGCGGCGACGAACGCGCTCAGGCGGTGCCCGCCGACGTTGATGCCGATGGAGCGAGCGGCGAGCTCGTCTTCGCGGATGGCCTCGAGTGCCCGTCCGTAGCGCGAGCGGGCCTGACGCCAGAACCAGTACGCCACGACCAGCAGCACGATCCAGGCGATCAGCGGCGTCATCACCTTCGGCACCGCCATGCCCTGAGCGCCCCCGGTCCACTCGGCGTTCAGGATGAAGATGCGGATCGCCTCAGCGAAGCCGAGCGTCGCGATCGCGAGGAACACCCCGCGCAGCCGCATCGTCGGCAGTCCCAGGATGACGGCGGCGAGGGCGCCGACGAGCATCCCGACGACCATCGCGAACAGCAGCGTGGGAATCGGTCCCCACGTCGTGGGAGGAGGGGTGATCGTTGCCGCGGTGAATGCCGCCAGGCCGGCGAAACCCGCTTGCGCGAGGCTCAGCTGGCCCGCCACGAGCACGGCGTAGAACGAGAACGCGAAGACGCCGTTGAGGGCGATGAAGACGAGGGTCGACTCGGTGAACAGCATCAGACCTCACGCACCTTGCGCTTGCCGAACAGCCCCTGCGGACGCACCAGCAGGATGACGAAGAGCAGAGCGAACGCGATCAGATCGCGCCAGCTCGAGCCGACGTACTGAATCGCGAACACTTCGGCGATGCCCAGCACCAGACCGCCGATCAGCGCGCCCGGCAGCGAGCCCATGCCGCCGACGATGATCACCGCGAGGCCCTTCAGCTCGATCGCGCTGCCCATGCCCAGCTGGGCGCTGTTCACACTGAGGGCGAAGAGCACGCCGGCGACGGCACCGAGCGCCGTCGAGATCGCGAAGGTGATCGCGGTGACCCGGTCGACGTCGACACCGAGAACCCGGGCGGCACCCGGGTTCTCGGCGACGGCACGCATCGAACGGCCGAGCGATGAACGGCTGACCAACAGGGTCAGCGCGATCATGAGCCCGAGCGACACGGCGACGATGACGATCTGCAGCATGCTGGCGGTGACCCCGCCGAACTCGATCGCGTCATCCGGCACGGTGCCCGCCGGGAAGCGCCGGGTGTTCGGGCCGAAGACCGCCTGCAGCAGGGCGATCAGCATCCCGCCCATCGCGATCGACGAGATCAGCCCGGCGAAGTGCGCGTCGGGTCGGTCCTTCAGCGGGCGGAAGGCGATCCGCTCGATGAGCAGACCCATGATGGCGCCGAACGCGAACACGATCACGAGCACCACGCCGAAGGGCAGGTCGAACGACTCGGTGAGCCAGATTCCCACGAATGCCGAGGCGGCGAACGCGGCGGGATGGGCCAGGTTCAGTCGGTCGAGGATGCCGAACACCAGCGTGAAGCCGATGGCGAACAGGGCATAGATCGATCCGAGGAACAGGCCGTTCAGCAACTGCTGCTGCATGACGGTTCTTCGCTTCGCAGGTCAGTTCAGGACGGCGAACTTGCCGTCCTTCACGATCTGGACGACGGCAGGGTGCTCAGCGTCACGGTCCTTGTTGATGCTGATCGACCCGAGCGGGGTGGCGAGGTCCTTGACCTCGCTCAGTCCCTTCTGCACGTCGGCGCGCTCAGCCGAGCAGCCGGCACGCACCGCGTGGTCGATGATCAGCATGCCGGTGTAGGCCTGAGCGGCGAACTGGTCGGGACCCGCGCCGTACTTCTCCTCGAAGGCCTTCATGAAGGCGGTGTTCTCGGGGCTGTCGGATGCGGAGTTCCAGGCGGCGCCCACGATGACGCCCTCGGCGGCATCGCCGGCGTCCTTCATCAGAGCCGGGTTGTTGAAGCCGTTGCCGCCGATGATCGGCTGGTCGATGCCGAGCTCACGCGCCTGGGTGACCAGCGGGATGGCCGCTTCGATCAGCGCCGAGACGACGATGGCATCCGGCTTCTTCTCCTTCGCGGCCGTGAGGAGGCTGCGGAAATCGGTGTCCTTCACCGAGAACTTCAGGGTCTCGATCACGTCGACGCTCTCGTCCTTCAGAGCCGATTCCATGACCTTGAAGCCCGACTCGGTGAAGGCGTCGTCGTTGCTGTACATGACGACGACCTTCTTCAGGCCGAGCTCCCCCTTGGCGGCCTTGATGGTCTGCGGGATGACCTGGGCTTCGGTGAGCGAGTCGCGGAAGATGAAGTCGCCCTGCTCGGTGATGCCGGTGGCGGTGTTCGAGATCGCGAGAACGGGCATGCCGGCCTCCTGGGCGATGGGCTGCGCCTGGAACGCGGTGTTCGAGAGCGTGGGGCCGATCACGACGCTCTCGCCGCCCGACACGAAGCCCTCGAACACGCTGATCGCCTGACGCGGATCGGTGCCGTCGTCCTCGACCTTGAGCTCGTACTCGACGCCGTCCTTCTCGTTCAGGTCTGCGACAGCGAGCTCGAGGCCCTTCTGCTGCGACTCCCCGTAGCTCGCGGCGGCACCCGTGAGGCTGAGCGCAGCGCCCACGGGAACCGCACCCTCGATGACGCAGGAGTCGCCGCTGCCCGAGCCCTTCTGGCCTTCGGCGGAGCCGCTGCCGCCGCCGTCGGTGCTGCTGCACCCGGCGAGAACCAGAGCGGAGGCGGACAGGATGACGGCGGTGCGGAGAGCGTTACGCATGGGGAATCCAATCGACGGGCGCGGTGACTGCAGATCGCCGACGGAGACACGGACTTCGTGCGACCGGGTGCGCGCACCATCATCCTCGAGGTGCGCGCTGTGGCGACCTCTCGATCATATGCCGGGTCGCGCACCGGTTCAGGCTCACCAGATGACGGCGATGCCCGCGTTCACCAGGGTCAGCACGCCGATGCCCCAGAACATCGCCGACGGCACGTGGCCGCTCTTGCGCTGTCGGGCCTGGCCGATGCCGAGCAGGGCGCCGATGATCAGGAGGACGACGAGCTTGGTGCCGATCTTGGCGTAATTCATGCCATCCTCGGCCATCCAGTCGGGCAGACCCCACGGGGCTGCGAGCGCCAGGCCCGCCACGGCGGCGATCGTGACGCCGATGTGCATCAGCTTGACGATCTCGCGCTTCCCGCCGAAGGCCTGCACCGCCCACGCTCCGAAGAGCACGGCGAAGCCGACCAGGTGAACGAACAGGACGATGTGGCGCAGGGTCTCCATGACCCCAGGCTATCCGGTCTGGCGCGGCGGCTCAGCCGCGCAGCGCCCGGACGACGAGGGCGGTGCGCAGCGCCGCATCCGCGGCCTCGGCGCCCTTGTCCTCCTTCGAGCCCTCGAGGCCCGCTCGATCGAGCCCCTGCTGCTCGTCGTCGAGGGTGAGCACCCCGAAGCCGATCGGCTTGCCGGCATCCAGCGCCACCCGGCTGAGCCCGTCGGTGGTGGCCGAGGACACGTACTCGAAGTGCGGCGTGCCGCCGCGGATGATCACGCCGAGCGCGACCACCGCATCCGCCCTTCCGGCGAACGCCGCCTGCGCGGCGACCGCCAGCTCGAACGACCCGGGCACGCGCACGAGGGTGTGCGCGGCGCCTGCCTCGTCGAGCACGCGCTGCGCGCCCGCGATGAGGCCGTTCGAGATCGTCTCGTGCCAGGTGCCGGCGATCACGACGACGCGCAGTCCGCTGCCGTCGATCGGGGTGCTCGGGGTGGGGGCTCCTGCGCCGCTCATGCGTCGTCCTTTCCGAGGGCGTGGGCGAGTTCGTCCGCGCCGATGATGTGACCCATGCGATCGCGCTTGGTCTCGAGGTACTGGTGGTTGTTGGGGCCGACGCCGACGATCAGCGGCACCTGCTCGACGACGTCGAGGCCGAGGGCCTTCAGCTTCTCGACCTTGTCGGTGTTGTTCGTGAGCAGACGCACCTTCGAGATGCCGAGGTCGGTGAGGATGCCGGCGGCCGCCGCGTACTCGCGGGCGTCGGCGGGCAGGCCCAGGGCGAGGTTGGCGTCGACCGTGTCGAGGCCCTCCTCCTGCAGCGCGTAGGCGCGCAGCTTGTTGATCAGCCCGATGCCACGGCCTTCGTGACCGCGCATGTAGACGACGACGCCGCCCTCCTCGTCGATGCGGTCGAGGGCGGCCTGCAGCTGCGGGCCGCACTCGCACTTCTGCGACCCGAACGCCTCGCCGGTGAGGCACTCCGAGTGCACGCGCACCAGCGCGGTCTCGCCCGGTGTGCCCGACACGATGGCGATGTGGTCGGTGCCGCTGATGCGGTCCTTATACGCGAGGAAGCGGAAGGTGCCGTGCTCCGTCGGCACATGGGCATCCGCCCGCAGGCTCACCCGGCGGCCGGTGCGCTGAGCGAGGCAGTCGGCTTCGTCGCGCGGGTCGACCTCGTTCAGGTGCGCGATGAGCTGCTCGATCGTGATCACGGGCACCCCCTCGCGCGCGCCGAGCTCGAGCAGCGCCGGCAGACGCATCATGCTGCCGTCGTCGGCGACGACCTCGGCGATCGCCCCGATCGGCTGCAGACCGGCGAGCCGCATCAGCTCGACGGCCGCCTCGGTGTGCCCCCCGCGTTCGCGCACGCCGCCGTCGACGGCGCGCAGCGGCAGGATGTGGCCGGGGCGGATGAGGCTTGTGGCGACGGATGCCGGGTTCGCCAGCACATTGAGGGTCAACGCGCGGTCGTGGGCGCTGATTCCTGTGGTGATGCCCTCGGCGGCGTCGACGCTCACGGTGTACGCCGTGGTGCGCGCGTCTTCGTTGGTCTCGACCATGGGCGGCAGGTTCAGGTGGTCGGCGAGGTCGGCGGGCATCGGGGCGCAGATGAGGCCCGAGGTCCAGCGCACCATCCAGGCCATCGTCTCGGCGGTGGCGAGCTCGGCGGAGATGATGATGTCACCCTCGTTCTCGCGGTTCTCGTCGTCGGCGACGATGATCGGCTTGCCGGCGCGCAGCGCGTCGAGCGCATCGGAGAGCGGGGACAGGCTCATCGCGAGCCTCCTTCCGGGGCGGAGCGGAACGCGAGCAGGCGCTCCACATGACGGGCGAGGATGTCGGTCTCGAGGTTGACGATGTCGCCGGGCTCGAGAGCACCGAGGATCGTGGCCTCGAGCGTCTCGGGGATGAGCGATACCTCGAACCAGTGCTCATCGTCGGCGGTCCCTGAGCCTTCTTGGGTCCCTGAGCCTGTCGAAGGGCCGGCGCTCACCGCGCTCACCGTCAGCGACGTGCCGGCGACGCTGATCGAACCCTTGTCGACGACGAGCGGTGCGAGCTCGGCGGGCAGGCTGATGCGCAGCACGCTCCACTGGGCGCCGGGGCGCACCTCGAGCACGGTGCCGACGCCGTCGACGTGGCCTTGCACGATGTGGCCGCCGAGGCGGGCTCCGACCGGCATGGCCTTCTCGATGTTCACCCGCGAGCCGACCTGCACGGTGCCCAGCGCCGACACGTCGAGGGTCTGCTTCATGACGTCGGCGTCGAAGGTCGTCTCGGTCGACGCCACGACGGTGAGGCACACGCCGCTGACGGCGATCGATTCGCCGTGCACGGCATCCGCTGCCGCCTTCGGCGCAAGCACCGTGAGCCGCCATCCGTCGCCCGATGCCGAGATCGCGGCGATCTCGCCGATCTCCTCGATGATTCCGGTGAACATCAGCTTCCTTCCTCTACCGCGACGGGGGCCGTGGCGGGCTGTGCGGTGGCGAGCAGGTCGTCCTGTACCGCGACGGGGGCCGTGGCGGGCTGTGCGATAGCGAGCAGGTCGGCGCCGAGTGGCATCCACTGCTCCACCTGCAGGCGCAGGGCGTCGCCGATCGAGGCGACGCCGATGTCGGTGAGTGCGAGCCGCTCGCCGCCGAGCAGCACAGGCGCGATGTACGCGAGCACGGTGTCGGCGAAGCCGGCGCCGATGAACGCGCTCGCCAGCGTGGGCCCGCCTTCGACGAAGACGCGCTGCACGCCGCGGTCACGCAGATCGGCGAGCACGGCCGACAGGTCGCGGGTGTCGTAGAACAGCGGTGTGTGCGGATGCCTACGCACGGCGGCCTGCGGGGGAGTCGCTCGTGAGCCGATCACGACGGGGATCGGCTGGTGCGGGTACAGCGCATCGCCGTCGCGCGCGGTGAGAGCGGGGTCGTCGGCGAACAGGGTTCCGGTGCCGACGACGATCGCATCGGCCTGGGACCGGCGTCGGTGCACGTCGGCGCGCGCGTCGGGTCCGGTGATCCAGTGGCTGCTGCCGTCGGAGGCTGCGGACCTGCCGTCCAGGCTCTGCGCCCACTTCACGGTGACGTGCGGCCGGCCGAGCCGCTGCACGGTCAGCCAGTCGTCGATGAGGTGGCGTGCGGCATCCTCCTGCTCGCCGCCGACGACCTCGACACCCGCCGCGCGGAGTCGATCGCCGCCGCCGCTGGAGAGGTCGCCCGGGTCGCCCGTCGCGTAGACGACGCGCGCGACGCCCGCGTCGATCAGGGCCTGCGCGCAGGGTCCCGTGCGTCCGGTGTGGTTGCACGGCTCGAGCGTGACGACGGCGGTGGCACCGGATGCCTGTCCCGGGGCGAGCTGCGAGAGCGCGTCGACCTCGGCATGCGAGGTGCCCGCACCGCGGTGCCAGCCCTCGGCGATCACATCGCCTGCAGGGGAGAGGATGACGGCGCCCACCTGAGGATTCAGACCGCGCGGACCCATGCCCGCGAGCGCGAGGGCGCGATGCATCGCATCGCGTTCGGCCTCGGTCACTGCCATCGGTCATCCTTCTCTGGGTGCCCGGGGTCTGCAGCGCACGCGTGCGCCACGTGCTGCCTCTCTTCCGGACTAGCGAGCGGATGCTCGCATCACCGTCGGTTCCGGATTTCCACCGGATCGGCGCCTGTCACCAGGCGTTCGCGGACTGTCACCGCCGGTTCGGATTCTCACCGACCCCGGAGCACGTTGATGCTCTGAGTCTACTCAACGTGCATCAGGGGGATTCATTCCCCGCCTGCGCTGAGTGTTCCCGGTTGCGCAGGGTGATCCCGGTTGCGCAGAGCGGTGCCGGATGCCGATCGGCCCCGGCGCAGGAATCGCGCCGGGGCCGATCGGAGGCTGTCGGGTCAGCCGGCGTCGCCGCTCGGGGTGCCCTTCGCCTTCGGGGTCACGGTCAGCGCGGCGCGGAGCTCGACCCGCTGCCCGTCGACGACCTGCGCGAGCACGAGCTCGTACGAGCCTTCGTGCGCCTTGTTCGGCACGGCGATGTCGGCGGTGAGGCCGCCCTCGGCATCGGTCCGCAGCTTCTGACCGAGCGCGATCGGCTTGCCGTTGCCCTTCTTCACCGCGGTGGGCACCAGCGTCGCCGTCACGGCGGTGTCGGGCGCGAGCCCGGTGGCCTGCACCGACACCGCGCCGCCTCGAGCGACCTCGGGCGAGCTCAGCGTCAACGCGGGCTCGGGCACCTCGGTGCCGGGCACCACCCCGCCGACGTTGATCTCGGCCGCGCCACCGAAGGCGTTGCCGCTGATCGACGACAGCCCCACCAGCTTCAGGTAGCGGCCGCGCTCCGGCTGCTCGAACTCGAACACCTGCTCGCGGGAGAGATCGAGGAAGGCGCCGGTGAGGGCAGCCCCGCCGAACTCGTCGGGTGAGTCGCTCACGTAGACCTCGAAGTCCCTCATCCGCGCGTTGGACTGACCCGCGCGCTGAGTGTAGGCGAAGCCCGACACGTCGTACTGCGCGCCGAGATCGATCGTGATCCAGTGCGGATACGGGGTCTGCGCTCCCTGCCACTGGGTGTGCCAGAAAGTCGACACGTTGCCGTCGATCGCGTTCGCAGCTCCGGCCTGCTCGCCGACCGTCTCCTCGGAGTCGACACCCGCGATCGAGAACAGCGACTGATCGAGTCGGTTCTCGAGCGGCACGAGCGAGGATGTCACCGCGGTCCGGTCCGACGCCGTGCGGTCGCCTGCGACGGCGGTCACCGGGTACGTCCCGCTGTAGGTCTCAGCCACCACCGGCAGCGACAGTGCGAGGCGGCCGTCCTCATCGGGGCGGACGGTGCCGAGCTCGCGATCGCCGAGGGCGATCGTGACGTACGAGCCGGGCTCGAAGCCCGACAGCGTTCCCGGCAGGCGATCGCCGGCGTCGACCTTGTCGGCGACGTCGATCTTCGGAGTGACCGACGGGTCCCACTCGGCCGGCACGGCGGGATCGGGCGTGCCCGCCGCGACCCTCGCGGTGAATGCGGTGACCGTGCCGTCCGAGAACGTGACGGTGCCGTCGTACTCGCCGGCTTCGGCGTACGCGTGCGCACCCTGCACCGTGTACAGACCGCCCGCGCTCAGCACGGTGCGGGCGGCGTCGGTGCGGAAGGTCGCCGCCGTGGCAGGCGTCCCGTCGCCCCAGTCGATGGTGGCGTTCGTCGTGCCTTCGAGCGTCGAGGCGCTGACGCCGTCCGCGTCATCGATTCGGTCGACCGCGAAGCCGCTGCCGTCGGCCGATGCCTTGGTGCCGGGAGCCGCGACCGTCGCGACCGACAGGGTCAGGTCCCTCCCCGGCGACACCGCGACCGGACGGCCCGCGCTCGACCACCGCCAGGCGGTCGCGGCGCCATCGTAGAAGTTCGTCTCCATGGCCAGCAGCCGCTCGCCGATCGACGCCATCCGGGCGGTGAAGTCGGTGACGTCGCGCTGCGCCTGCGGAGTCCAGCCGATCTCGGCGTGCGAGATCACCCGTGGGAATCCGAGGAACTCGGCCTGCTCGCCGCCGCGGATCGTCTCGGCCCACATCGGCCCCTCGACGCCCAGGATGTACTCGTCGGGAAGCTTCTGGCCGTTGTCGGTCACGACACCGGCCGGATCCCAGTTGTAGTACGCGGGGAAGTCGCCGGTCCCGGCCCAGGTCAGGCCGATCGGCGTCTTGCTGTTGTACTTCATGTCGAGGTAGGCGCTGCTGCTTCGCGAGAGCACGAGCTTGGCGCCTTTGTCCTTGACCGCGGCGAGAGTGTCGGCCGTGCCTCCGACCCAGTACTGGATCGCGTCGTCGGGCTGCACTCCGCCGATGGACGCCTCGTTCCAGCCCATCATCTTCTTGTCGAGGTCGTGCACGAGCTGCACCGACCTGGTGATGAACGTCACGTAATCGTCGTGCGGGGTGACGTGCGACTCGTCGCCGCCGATGTGGATGTACTCGCCGGGCGTGAGCGCGGCGAGCTGGGTCAGCACGTGCTCGAAGAAGACCCAGGTCTGCTCGGAGTTGGCGTCGAGGGTCGAGTAGCCCACTTCGCCGGTGCCGTTCGCCGGCACCCGGCCGCTCTCATCGACGCCCGGGCGGGTGGCCGGGGTGTTCAGCTGTTCGATGGCGTGCAACGCGGCATTGGTGTGCGAGGGGGCGTCGATCTCGGGCACGATCGTGATGTGCCGCGTCGCCGCGTACGACACGATCTCCTTGTACTGCTCCTGCGTGTAGTAGCCGGTGCGGCCGAGCTCGTTCCGGTAGCCCTGCCGGGTCATCGCCGTGGCGCCCGAGCGTGAGGTCAGCTGGGAGTAGTCGATGGTGTCGCCCTCGACCCGGCCCTCGTTGGTGATCTCGAGCCGCCAGCCCTGATCGTCGGTGAGGTGGAAGTGCAGGGTGTCGAGCTTGAACGCGGCCATCGAGTCGAGGTACGCCTTCACCTCGTCGACGGTGAGGAACGAGCGGGCCACGTCGAGCATCGATCCGCGGTGCGCGAAGCGAGGCGCATCGGTGATCTGCACCGCCGGGGCTGTCCAGGCCGCCTGCACCACGGTGTTCGACTCGATGAAGGCGGGGAAAAGCTGTCGCAGCGTCTGCACGGCGTTGAACGCGCCGTGGTCGGTGGCGGCGGTGATCGTGGCGCGGGAGGCATCCGTCGAGATCCCGTACGCCTCGTCCTCGCCGGCGAAGCCCGGCACGTCGTCCTCGGCGAAGACGATGTCGCCGTCGCGGGCTCCGCTCTCGACGATGGGCAGGTCGTATCCCGTCGAATCCCGCAGCACCGTGGCGAGGAACGTCGCGCTGTTGGCGAAGGCCGCCGGTGCGACGATGCGCGCACCTGCGCCGAGCGCGTACGGCGCGGCACCCTCCGTCGTGGCGACGTTCTGCGGAAGCGGCACGAGGGAGTCGGCACGCGATGACTCGACCACAGGCTCGGCGCCGTTCCACACCTCGAACTCCCACAGCGACATGCCGTACTTTATCCCGCCGATCGGAGTGCGCTCGATGCCCTGCATCCGTACATAGCGGTACGGGGTCGCGGCATCCGCCTTGGTGAGACGCTGCACGTCCCGTGTGCCGCAGGTGGGGGCGATCGTGTCGGTGGCGTCGACGAAGGTCGCACCGTCGGTCGAGACCTGCAGCGTGTACGTCGCAGCGCAGGCAGCCTCCCACTCGATGGCGATGTGGTCGATGACCGTGGGCTCGGCGAGCTTCACCGTGACGGCCGCGTCGTCGCTCGTGTTCGACGACCAGCGCGACTGCTCCCGTGAGGGGTCGCCTGGGTTCTTGATGCCGTCGATGACCAGGGCGGGGCCCCACTGGCCGGGCACCTCCTGGCCGGTCGCGGTCACCTCGCCGCCGTGGGATGCGAGCGCGACGTTCATGCCCGGCTGCGGGGCGGAGGCCGCGGCGGCGGGGGCCGCCAGCACGGGGGCGGCAAGGAACAGCGCCGCGCCGGTGACGAAGGCCGCACCGCCCGCCGTCACTCGTCGGACATGGGTCGGATTTCTCATCGTCGAGCACCCTTCGGTGAATGTTTCCGCAAACACGCGGTTGCCCGGAATGATATGGACCGCTTACAAACCCTGTCAACGGTTGCGGCGAAGATGCGCGGTGAGAATGTCAGCGCTCTACTTCAGCAGCCGCGACAGCCGACGGTCGGCGAGCACCTTGCCACCGGTCTGGCAGGTGGGGCAATACTCCAGCGACCGGTCGGCGAAGAACACGCTGCGCACGGTGTCGCCGCACACCGGGCATGTTTCGCCACGACGGGCGTGCACCTGCATGCCCCGCCGCTTGGCATCCTTCAGATCCGCGGGCGGCTTGCCGGCCGCCTCGGCGATGGCCTCGCGCAGCGTCTGCTGCATCGCGTCGTACAGCCGGTCGACCTCCGCGTCGTCGAGATTCGCGGCGGGCGCGTAGGGCGACATCTTCGCCGCATGCAGGATCTCGTCGCTGTACGCGTTGCCGATGCCGGCGATCAGCCCCTGGTCGCGCAGCAGCCCCTTGATCTGGGTGCGCCGACCGGTGAGCAGGGCGGCGAAAGCGTCGCGGGTGAACGCGGGATCGAGCGGGTCAGGGCCGAGTCGGGCGATGCCTGGCTCCTCACTCGGGTGACGAGCGACGTACACCGCGAGCGACTTCTTGGTGCCCGCCTCGGTGAGATCGAACCCGCTGCCGTCGTCGAGCGCCACCCGCACCGCGATCGGGCTGCGGCCCGGCTTGATGAGGGTGGTCGGCAGCTCCTCGTACCAACGAAGCCACCCCGCCTTCGCGAGGTGGAAGATGAGGTGCAGATCGTCGCCGAGGGCCAGATCGATGAACTTGCCGCGCCGCGCGGCGCCCGTGATCCGGGCATCCTGCAGCGCTGTCACCGGCGGATCGAACGTCTTCAGCGCCGCGATCGCGGCCACGCTGACGCGCGTGACCGTGCGCCCCACCGCGCGGGCCGCGAGGAAATCGACCAGTCCCTGAACCTCCGGCATCTCGGGCATGCCGTCATCCTGTCACGCACGCGGACTGCGGAGGTCGGAAATCTCAGACGATCCGGGCTCCGGCCGGCGCGTCGGCCGCTGACGCGCCGTGCGCCCGGCATCCGGTCCGAGATCTCCGACGGCACCCGACCGGATACCCGCGGCGCGGCATCAGAGCACCGGCCATGCGACCGGTGCGCGGTCGTCGGATGCCAGAAGCCCGGCGACCCACCCGTCATCCCGGCCGCGCGGGCTCGTCAGTCCGTGGCGCAGCATGCCCTCGTAGCGGAAGCCGAGCGAGCGCGCCGTGCGGGCCGACGGGATGTTGCCCACCACCGCCCGCCAGCTGAGCCGCACGAGTCCCAGCTCGTCGAAGGCGAAGGCGATCACGGCTCGTGCCGCTTCGACCATCACACCCTGTCCTCGAAAGCCGGCGACGCTCCAGAACCCGATCTCGGCCTCGCCGCCGTGCGTGTGGTCGGTGATCCGGTGCAGCCCGATCATGCCGGCCAGCACGCCGTCCTTGCGGATCGCCCACACGGTCTCCGCGCTGTCCGCCCACCATGCCGCGACGAGCTCGACGAAGTCGGCTGCGTGCTGCCGGGTGTACGGACTCGGCACGGTCGTCCAGCGCGGCACCTCGGGATCCTGACAGGCGTCGGTGATCGCGTCGATGTCAGCGTCGGTCGGGATGCTGAGCACGAGCCGCTCGGTGACCAGGGAGACGGGTTCCATCCGGCAACGTTATCCGCAGCCGGCCGGCGTCGATATCCTGGAACGAGGGGCGCCCGCGGTCGGCGGTGCGCAGAAGGAGGCGGACGTGGCGGTGCAGCAGACATCGCCGCGCGGCGTACTCGCGTCGGTGCTCGCCTCGCTGCTGTTCGGGGGGATCTTCTTCCTCGCGGGCGTGCTGAGCTCGTCCGCCGAGGTGGTCTTCGCCTGGCGGGTGCTCGTGACCTTCGCCTGCTACGCGCTCGCGCTGCTGCATCCGCTCGCACGTGAGCAGCTGCGCCTGCTCGGACGACGACTGCGCGCGCGGTGGTGGATGCCGCTGCTGCTCGTGGGCCTCGCCGCGATCATCGGCTTCCAGCTCTGGCTCTTCATGTGGGCGCCGATGCACGGGCACGCCCTCGACACCTCGCTCGGCTACCTGCTGCTGCCGATCTGCCTAGTGCTCGGCGGGCGCTTCCTGCTGGGCGCCCCGGTGAGCCGGATGCAGTGGCTGGTCGTCTCCCTCGCCGCCGTCGCCGTCGCGGTGAAGATCGCCGCCACCCCGCAGCTGTCGTGGGTCACCCTCGCGATCTGCCTGCCGTACACCGTGTACTTCGTGGTGCGCCAGCGCTTCGGGCTCGACGGTCCGATCGTGTTCGGCGCCGAATCACTGCTGATGGTGCCGCTCGCGGTGGTCTTCCTCGCCACCGCGGCACCCGGTGTGATCTCGGGCGCCGAGCTGTCGGGCCTGGTCGGCATCGGACTGGCCAGTGCGGCGGCGATGTCGCTGTACCTCGCGGCGGCGACCCTGCTGCCGCTGCCGGTGTTCGGGCTGCTCAGCTACGTCGAGCCCGTGCTGCTCGTCGGCGTCGCGCTGCTGCTGGGCGAGCGGATGCAGGGTGCGGACGCCCTCGTCTACGCCATCCTCGCCGTCGCACTCGCGGTGCTGGCCGTGGAGGGCTTCCGCGGGTCCCGGCGCAGTCGCCGGGGGCGCGGCGACCTGCCTCTGCCGAGCGATCCCGGTGCACCCGGTGTCGGCGAGCCCGACGCCGACCGTCGCGACTAGAATCGTCCGGTGACTGTTCCGGGGATTCTGCGCGCCTTGGAAGAGGCGAACCTGTACCGTGACGCCCTCACCTGGGCGCAGACCGATGCCGAGATCTCGGCGGTTGACGGGCTCGACGCCCCGATCATCGCGGGGCTGCTGCGCAAGCGCGCATCGATGGGCAAGCCGGCATCCGCCCTCGTCGTCACATCCACCGGCCGCCGCGCCGAATCGGTCGCCGCGGCGCTCGCCGCCTATCTGGGCGACACCGAGATCCTCACCTTCCCGGCGTGGGAGACGCTGCCCCACGAGCGGCTGAGTCCCAGCCCCGACACGGTCGGCAAGCGGCTCGACACTCTGCGCCGCATCGTCACCTGGACGGGCGAGAAGCCGCTCGTCGTCGTCGCCTCGGTGCGCGCCGCCCTTCAGCCGCTCGCCGCGAACCTCGGTGACGCGGCTCCGCTCGAGCTGCGCGTCGGCGGGCGCGGCATCGAGCTGGAGGATGCCATCGAGCAGCTCGTCGAGCGCGCGTACTCGAGAGTCGACATGGTCTCCCGCCGCGGCGAGTTCGCGGTGCGCGGCGGCATCCTCGATGTCTTCCCGCCGACCGCCGATCACCCGCTGCGCGTCGAATTCTTCGGCGACGAGGTCGACCAGATCCGCGCCTTCTCGGTCGCCGACCAACGCTCGCTGCCCGGCGATGTCGACGCGGTCTCCCTCGCCGCGAGCCGTGAGCTGCTGCTCACCGCCGACGTGCGCGAGCGCGCGGGCGAGCTGATCGCCCGGTTCCCGGCGATGTCGGCGATGCTCGAGAAGATGTCGCAGGGCATCCCGGTCGAGGGCATGGAATCACTGCTGCCTGTCGTCGCGGGCCCTCTCGTGACGCTCGCCGAGTACCTGCCCGAGAGGTCGGCCATCGCGGTCGTCGACCCCGAGCGCGCCAGCTCTCGCGCGCACAACCTCGGCGAGACGAATCGGGAGTTCCTCGAGGCGGCGTGGAGCGCCGCCACGTCGGGTGCATCGGCCCCCATAGATCTCGGCGCCGGCGACTTCATCAGCCTCGCGCGCATGCGGGAGATCGTCCACGAGCGCGACGGCGTGTGGTGGCGGGTGACGCCGTTCGCCACCGACGACGACGCCGCCGAGCATCTGGACTCATCGGTCATCCCGTCGTTCCACGGCAACGTCGACGGTGCGATCTCGTTCGTCGAGGCGCGGCTCGGCGAGGGCTGGCGGGTCGTCATCATCTCGTCGGGGCAGGGTCTGGTCGAGCGGGCGCGCGACGTGCTCAGCGACCGCGGCCTCGCCGCGCGTATCGTCGACCGTCTGGTCGACGACCCCGAGGGTGGTGTGGCGACCCTGGTCGCGGGATCGGTCGAATCGGGTTTCCAGGTGCCGGATGCCCGGATCGCCGTGCTCACCGACAACGAGTTCTACGGTCGCACGATCGGCGGCGACCAGCGCATGGTCAAGAAGCTCGCCTCCCGTCGACGCAACGTCGTCGACCCGCTGCAGCTGAAGCCGGGCGATTTCGTCGTGCACTCCACGCACGGCATCGGGCGCTTCGTCGAGATGACCAAGCGCGAGGTGTCGTCGGGCGGCCGCAACCCCGTCAAGACCACCCGCGAGTACCTCGTGCTGGAGTACGCGCCGGCGAAGCGCGGCTACCCGGGCGACAAGCTGTTCGTGCCCACCGATCAGCTCGACATGCTCTCGAAGTACGTCGGCGGTGAGGCGCCCACCCTGTCGAAGATGGGCGGCAGCGACTGGGCGGCCGCCAAGGGCAAGGCGCGGCGGGCCGTGCGCGACATCGCCGTCGAGCTCGTGAAGCTGTACTCGGCGCGGATGAGCTCGAAGGGTCACGCGTTCGGGCCCGACACACCCTGGCAGCGCGAGCTGGAGGAGGCGTTCCCGTTCGCCGAGACCCACGACCAGCTGCAGACCATCGAAGAGATCAAGGCCGACATGGAGCGGCCCATCCCGATGGACCGCCTGCTCTCGGGCGACGTCGGCTTCGGCAAGACCGAGGTGGCCGTGCGCGCCGCATTCAAGGCGATCCAGGAGGGCAAGCAGGTCGCGATGCTCGTTCCGACGACCCTGCTCGTCAAGCAGCACTTCGAGACGTTCACCGAGCGCTTCGCCGGGTTCCCCGTGCAGGTGCGTGCGCTCTCGCGGTTCCAGACCGACAAAGAGGCGCGGCTCACCCTGCAGGGGCTCCTCGACGGGTCGGTCGACATGGTCATCGGCACACACCGCATCCTCACCGACCAAGTCATCTTCAAGGACCTCGGGCTGATGATCATCGACGAGGAGCAGCGCTTCGGCGTCGAGCACAAGGACGCGCTGAAGAAGATGAAGACGAACGTCGACATCCTCGCGATGAGCGCCACGCCCATCCCGCGCACGCTCGAGATGGCGGTCACGGGCATCCGCGAGATGTCGACGCTGCAGACGCCGCCGGAGGACAGGCATCCGATCCTCTCGTTCGTCGGCCCGCGCAGCGACAAGCAGATCGCCGCGGCGATCCGCCGCGAGATCCTGCGCGAGGGTCAGGTGTTCTTCGTGCACAACCGCGTGCAGTCGATCCAGCGGGTGGCCTCCGAGCTCGCCGAGCTGGTGCCAGAGGCGCGGATCGCCGTGGCGCACGGGAGGATGGGCGAGCATCAGCTCGAGCAGGTGGTCGACGACTTCTGGGAGCGCAAGTACGACGTGCTCGTCTCGACCACCATCATCGAGACCGGCCTCGACATCGCGAATGCCAACACGATCATCATCGACCGCGCTGACAAGTACGGACTGTCGCAGCTGCACCAGCTGCGCGGGCGGGTCGGCCGCGCTCGCGAGCGGGCGTACGCGTACTTCCTCTACGACGAGATGAAGCCGCTGAGCGAGACCGCCGCCGACCGGCTGCAGACCATCGCGGTCAACAACGACCTCGGATCGGGCATGCAGGTCGCGCTGAAGGATCTCGAGCTGCGCGGCGCGGGAAACCTGCTCGGCGCCGAGCAGGCCGGCCACATCGCCGGCGTCGGGTTCGACCTCTACCTGCGCATGATCGGCGAGGCCGTGGCGACGTTCCGCGGTGAGGACACGAACTCCGAGGTCGAGCTGCGTCTCGAGCTGCCCGTGGATGCCCGCATCCCCGAGCACTACATCGACAGCGAGCGGCTGCGCCTGGAGGCCTATCAGAAGCTGTCGTCGGCGGCCACGGTGTCGGCCGCGGACGATGCGATCGATCTCGTCGTCGAGGAGCTCGTCGACCGGTACGGGGCGTTCCCCGACGAGGTCACCACGCTGGTGACGGTCGCGCGGCTGCGCCGGCGCGCCGCGCGAGCCGGGCTGTCGGACGTCGTCGCGATGGGGTCCAACCTGCGCATCGCCCCGGCTCGCTTCGAGGATTCGATGAAGGTCCGCCTGCAGCGGCTGTACCCGAAGGCGAAGCTGGTCGGCGGGGGCGAGGCGCTGGTCGTGCCGATGCCGACGGACTCCGACCTCATCGAATGGGTCGGCAACCTCTTCACCGCGATGTTCCCCGAACCGGTGAAGGCCGAGCCGGTCAGCGTCTGAGCGGGGTTGTTCTGTCGTGGAGCCGCACGAGGAGAACGGCGGTCCGCACCAGACTTCTACGCCCGGTAGAATTGGGTCGTGAGCTCCGAAACGATCCAGGCCGAGCGGACTCAGGTCGACCGTGCCCCGAACGACCCGTGGGCGATCGAGGCGTCGCGCCCTCAGACTCCGCGCCGCCGGCCCGATCTCTCCGCGGTGCCGAAGCGCGCGCTGTACGCTCTCGGCCTGCTCGCCGCAGCCCGCGCACTCGGGCTCGTGCTCATCGCCGAGGCCGTCGCCCGCGGGATCGCCGGCCTCGCGGCATCCGGTCTCAGCCTCGACGCCACCCGCAGCATCCTCATCCTCGGCGTCGCCGGAGCGCTGCTGCGGGCTGGAGCGGAATGGGCCGCCTCGGTCGTCTCGCGCCGCGTCGCCACCGACGTCAAACATGATCTGCGCCGGCGCCTGTGGAACCGCATCGCCGAGGGCGATCGCGCCGGAGGCGGCACCGCCGTGCTCGCCGCCGACGGACTCGACGACCTCGACGATTACTTCACCCAGTCGCTGCCCGCCCTGATCGGCGCGGCGATCGTGCCCCTGCTGGTGGGCGTGCGGATCCTCAGTGCCGACTGGCTCAGCGCCCTCATCATCGTCATCACCGTGCCGCTCGTGCCGCTGTTCATGATCCTGATCGGCAAGCACACCCAGCAGCGCACCGACGCGGCGCTCACCGCGCTCACCCGCCTCGCCGATCACCTCACCGAACTCGCCCGCGGACTGCCCGTCCTCGTGGGCCTGGGCAGGGTCGACGAGCAGACGCGCGCACTCGACGGCATCCAGCGCCGCTACCGGCAGCGCACCGAGGAGACGCTGCGCTGGGCGTTCCTGTCGGCCCTCGCGCTCGAACTCATCGCCACGATCTCGGTGGCCGTGGTGGCCGTGTTCCTCGGCCTGCGACTGCTGAACGGCACCATGGCGCTGGAGCCTGCCCTGATCGCACTCATCCTCGCGCCGGAGTGCTTCACCGCGCTGCGCGACGTCGGCACGGCCTTCCACGCCTCACAAGACGGACTCTCCGCGCTCGAGCGCGCCAAGGTGATGCTCAGCGCGCGGGCACGCCGTGACGTGCGCGTCGATCCGACCGGCCCGGTGCGCGTCGACGCCCTGACCGTCACCTACCCCGGCCGCCAGGCGCCCGCGCTGCGCGCGGTGACGGCCGAGATATCCGGCATCACGGCTGTCACCGGCCCGAGCGGCGCGGGAAAATCGACCCTGCTCG
>NZ_DAMDLU010000014.1:0-31173 GCF_032084865.1 Microbacterium sp. | reverse complement strand
CGTCGTCGGCGGCGGGGGGGGGGTTGGGCACGTTCGACCTCAGTTCGCAATCGGGTTCGCCTTAAGATTACTCGCATGACATCCCCTGCATCGCCCGCCTCGTCCGCCGCGGAGACCGCTCTCCTCGAGGCGGTGGCCCTCGGCATCCCGTCCGCTCTGGCCGATCTGGGGGCGCTGGTGCGCATCCCGGGGATCGCGTGGCCGGCGTTCGACCAGACGCAGCTGGAGCGCTCCGCCGAGGCGGTAGCCGAGCTGGCGCGCGTACTCGATCGTGTGGGCGGCCACGAGCGTGTGGAAGGGACCGCCCGGCGACAGCTCTGCGAGCGCGGTTGGGTAGCCGAGCTGGCGCGCGGCACGGGGGTCTTCGACGACGTGCGCGTGCTGCGTGCGCACGTCGACGACACCGACGAACTCGGCCAGCCCGCGGTGCTCGCTACGCGCGCCGCCCGCAACGGGCGCCCCACCATCCTGCTGTACGCCCACCACGACGTGCAGCCGCCGGGGGCCGACGAGCTGTGGCAGACCCCGCCCTTCGAGCCGACGGTGCGCGACGGACGCCTGTACGGCCGCGGTGCTGCGGACGACAAGGCGGGCATCATGGCGCACATCGCCGCGCTTCGTGCGGTCGCCGAGGTGCTCGGCGACGACTTCGACCTCGGCGTCTCGCTGTTCATCGAGGGGGAGGAGGAGTACGGCTCCCGCTCGTTCTCCCGCTTCCTGCGCGACAACGCCGACGCGCTGCGCGCCGACGCGATCGTCGTGGCCGACTCCGGCAACCTCGACTCCCGCACGCCCGGGCTCACCGTCTCGCTGCGCGGCAACGCCCGCTTCACGCTCACCGTGCGCACTCTCGAGCACGCGTCGCACTCGGGCATGTTCGGGGGAGCGGTCCCGGATGCCATGATGGCCGCCGTCACGCTCCTCGCGACGCTGTGGGATGCCGACGGCGCGGTCGCCGTCGAGGGCATGACCAGCAGGGACGCGCAGACGCCCGAGTACACCGAGGAGACTCTGCGCGACGAGGCCGGCCTCCTGGACGGGGTCAGCGCGATCGGTCGCGACGACATCTACGGCCGGATCTGGAACAAGCCGTCCATCACGATCACCGGCATGGACGTGACGAGCGTGGCCGAGGCATCCAACACCCTGCTTCCCGAGGTCAGCCTCGTGATCAGCGCCAGGGTCGCGCCCGGCCAGAGCGCGACCGACGCCTACGCCGCGCTCGAGCAGCACCTGCGCCGGCACACCCCGTTCGGCGCCGAGCTGACCTTCTCCGACGTGGACCTCGGCGACGGCTTCCTCGTCGACACCTCGGGATGGGCTGTCGAGCTCACCCGTGCGGCGATGGGAGACGGCTACGGAGTCGACGCCGTGGATCTGGGCGTGGGCGGATCCATCCCCTTCGTCGCCGACCTCGTCCGCGAGTTCCCGGGCGCGCAGATCCTCGTGACCGGTGTCGAGGACCCGCACTCCCGCGCGCACAGCCCGAACGAGTCGCTGCACCTCGAGACATTCCGCAACGCCGTGCGCACCGAGGCCCTGATGCTCGCCAGGATGAACGAGCGCGCTTCCGACTCCTGAGCCGTCGTGGCGGTCACGCCGCCGGATCGGCCACGCTGACACCGGCGGCGGTAGAATCGTGCACGAGCAGCGAGACCGCGCTGCCCGTTGCAAGGAGTTGAGATGAGCGACACCACCCTGACCTCAGAGCCCACCGCCGCCCCCGCGCACGGCGTCTCGCTGACCGATGCCGCAGCCCTCAAGGTGAAGAGCCTGCTCGCGCAGGAGGGCCGTGACGACCTGCGCCTGCGGGTGGCCGTGCAGCCCGGCGGGTGCTCGGGCCTGATCTACCAGCTGTACTTCGACGAGCGCTACCTCGAGGGCGACGAGACCGTCGACTTCGACGGGGTCGAGGTCATCATCGACAACATGAGCGTCCCGTACCTCGAGGGTGCGTCGATCGATTTCAAGGACACCATCTCGGAGCAGGGCTTCACGATCGACAACCCCAACGCCGCCGGCAGCTGCGCCTGCGGCGACAGCTTCCACTGAGACGCGTACCTGCGTGGTTGGCATGAATCGCGTGTGAGGTTGCCCTAGACTTGAATCTGCTCCTGTCCGAGATCTGAAAGGTGCATCGTGCCCTCGAAACGCCGCCTTCGTTGGGCCGCGCTCCCGCTGGGAGCAGCGGCAGCTGTGGCCCTGGCGGGATGTACTCCCACCGAACTCAATGGATTCCTTCCGGGCTTCGTCGAAGACGGCACCCCCGCGACCAACCAGACCGAGACGGTCTCCGGTCTGTGGGTCACCTCGTGGGTCGTTCTGCTTGCCGTCGGCGTGATCACGTGGGCGCTCATGGGATGGGCCCTCGTCATGTACCGCCGGCGCACCGGCCAGACCGGTCTTCCGGTTCAGCTGCGGTACAACATGCCGATCGAGATCCTCTACACGGTGATCCCGCTGATCCTCGTGCTCGGCATGTTCTTCTTCACCGCGCGCGACCAGACCGACATCGAGACGCAGTGGGACGAACCCGACGTCGAGGTCACCGCGATCGCCAAGCAGTGGGCGTGGGACTTCCAGTACGGCGGTGACGACGACGCCGTGTGGACCATGGGCGTGCAGGCCGATCCCGATGAGAACGGCGACATCGAGCGCGAGAAGCTCCCGACGCTCGTGCTGCCCGTCGACAAGAAGGTCACGATCGACCTGCAGTCGCGTGATGTGATCCACTCCTTCTGGATCATCGACTTCCTGTACAAGAAGGACATGTACATCGGCAAGGACAACTCCTGGTCCTTCATCCCCACGCGCGTCGGCGAGTACGACGGCAAGTGCGCCGAGCTCTGCGGTGAGTACCACTCGATGATGCTCTTCAACGTGAAGGTCGTCGAGCAGGACGAGTACGACGCATACCTCGAGACCCTGCGCGACCAGGGCAACACGGGCGACATCACCGACGCCTACGACCGACTCAGCAATCTCCCCGGGAACGGCGCGAGCACGAAGCCCGGGGAAGAGGAGTAAGCCATGACCACCACAGCTGAACCCACGACAGCGCCGGGCTCCCGTCCGACCACGCTCCCGCCGCGTCAGGCAGCCCTGCTCACCTCCTCCCGCGTGGAGCAGAAGGGCAACATCGTCGTCAAGTGGATGACCTCCACCGACCACAAGACGATCGGGTACATGTACCTGATCGCCTCGGTGCTGTTCTTCCTCCTCGGCGGTGTGATGGCGCTGATCATCCGTGCCGAGCTCTTCGCCCCCGGCATGCAGATCGTGCCCACCAAGGAGCAGTACAACCAGCTGTTCACGATGCACGGCACGATCATGCTGCTGATGTTCGCGACGCCGCTGTTCGCCGGCTTCGCCAACGCGATCCTGCCTCTTCAGCTCGGTGCGCCCGATGTGGCGTTCCCGCGACTGAACGCCTTCGCCTTCTGGCTGTTCACGTTCGGCTCGGTCATGGCGATCGCCGGCTTCCTCACCCCGCAGGGCGCGGCGTCGTTCGGATGGTTCGCCTACCAGCCGCTCGCCAACTCGTCGTTCTCGCCGGGGGTGGGCGGCAACCTCTGGATGCTCGGCCTCGGGATGTCCGGCTTCGGCACCATCCTCGGTGCGGTGAACTTCATCACCACGATCATCACGATGCGCGCGCCCGGCATGACCATGTGGCGCATGCCGATCTTCTCGTGGAACACGCTGATCACCAGCCTGCTGATCCTGATGGCCTTCCCCGTGCTCGCAGCGGCGATCCTCGCCGCTGCGGCCGACCGCGTGCTCGGCTCGCACATCTACGACGTCGCGAACGGCGGCGTGCTGCTGTGGCAGCACCTGTTCTGGTTCTTCGGCCACCCTGAGGTCTACATCATCGCGCTGCCGTTCTTCGGCATCGTCTCCGAGATCTTCCCCGTCTTCAGCCGCAAGCCGATCTTCGGATACAAGACGCTGGTCTACGCGACCATCGCGATCGCCTCGCTCTCGGTCGCGGTGTGGGCACACCACATGTACGTGACCGGCGGTGTGCTGCTGCCGTTCTTCGCCCTGATGACGATGCTCATCGCGGTTCCGACAGGCGTGAAGATCTTCAACTGGATCGGCACCATGTGGCGCGGCTCGATCACCTTCGAGACTCCGATGGTCTTCGCCCTCGGCTTCCTCGTCTCGTTCGTGTTCGGCGGACTGACCGGCGTGATCCTCGCGGCCCCGCCGCTGGACTTCCACCTGAGCGACTCGTACTTCGTCGTCGCCCACTTCCACTACGTGGTGTTCGGCACCGTCGTGTTCGCGATGTTCGCGGGCTTCTACTTCTGGTGGCCGAAGTGGACCGGTCGCATGCTCAACGAGCGTCTGGGCTACATCCACTTCTGGATGCTGTTCATCGGCTTCCACATGACGTTCCTCGTGCAGCACTGGCTGGGCGTCGACGGCATGCCCCGCCGCTACGCGGACTACGCCACCCACGACAACTGGGAGTGGGGCAACCAGGTCTCCACGATCGGTGCCATCATCCTCGGCGCCTCGATGCTGCCCTTCTTCCTCAACGTGTGGATCACCGCACGCAAGGCCCCGAAGGTCACCGTCGACGACCCGTGGGGATACGGTGCATCGCTCGAGTGGGCCACCTCGTGCCCGCCCCCGCGTCACAACTTCACGTCGATCCCGCGCATCCGCAGCGAGCGCCCGGCATTCGACCTGAACCACCCTGAGGCCGCGGAGCACCCGGTGGGCGTCGCAGCGGGAGAGGTCAAGTAAGTCATGCGCAGCAATGTCATCCTCTGGTGGATCATCGCGACCTTCTTCACGATCGCGTCCGCCATCTACACGGTCTGGAACCTCGTCGATCCCTTCCACGGGTACGTGGAGTGGGTCGGCACCGTGGCCCTGCTGTTCGTGGCGTTCATGGGCGCCATGATCGCCATCTACTTGCAGCGCACCTATAAGGCGCAGGGCGGGGAGCTGCCCGAGGACGTCCTGACTGCGGACATCGACGATGGTGACCCCGAGCTCGGCGAGTTCTCGCCCTGGTCGTGGTGGCCGCTGGTTCTCTCCGGCTCCGCCGCCGTATTCCTGCTCGGCCTCGCGGTCGGCCACTTCCTCCTGCCGATCGGCCTGGCGATCTTCGTCGTCGCGATCGTCGGCTGGGTGTACGAGTACTACCGCGGACACTTCGCACGCTGACACGCGTCGATCCACGCAGAAGGGCCCCTGGATTCGTCCAGGGGCCCTTCTGCGTGCCCGGGCGGTCGTCGTGTGCGTCGTCAGGGGCGGGTGCGCACGCTTGGCACGCCGGTGAGCGGGTCGATCGGCCGACGGTGGATGCCGTCGTGATCCTCGACGGGGTACCCCTCGCGTACCCAGTACTCGAAACCGCCGATCATCTCGCGCACCTGGTAGCCCAGCTTCGCGAACTCGAGTGCCCCCTTCGCGCCGGCGTTGCAGCCGGGGCTCCAGCAGTACACGACCACTGACGCGTCCGACGAGATCTCCTCGAGGGCGCGATCCGCGATCTCGCTGTAGTGCATGTGGATCGCTCCCGGAACGCGTCCCTGCGCCCACGCCTCATCCGAACGCACATCCACCACCACGAGCGCCGTACCGGCCTTCTGAGCGGCATAGACGTCGCTCGCGTCGGTCTCGTACTGCAGCTTGGCGGCGAAGAAGTCCTGTCCATCCATCATGGTCACAGGCTACTCCGCGGCGTGCGCCACGCTGCCGAGGATGACGACGATATGCCATCCGTCCGCCAGTCGGATGCCCTCACCAGCCTCCCACGGGAACGACTGAGGGCCCGTCCGAAATCGGACGGGCCCTCAGTCGTGGGGGAGAGCGGCTTACTTGCCGTCCTCCGACTTCTTCCTGCGCGGCTTCTTCGCAGGCTCCTGAGCGATCACCGAGCTCGGGGTGTTCGGCGTCTCATCGACGTGCAGGTCGGTCTCCGCGACCTGAGCGTCGGAGGTCACACCGGCACGCGCGTGAGCGCCGGCGATCTCCGCAGCCTCGATCTCGGCGTCGTGCGTCAGCGTGTGCTGCTGGTGCGCGTCGGCTGCCGCGATCTCGGCCTGCGTGAGCGGCTGCAGGCGGTCCTCGTAGAACCAGCGCGAGATCGAGCTGCGCAGGTTCTCGTGCCACGGGATGCGACCCTTGGCGTTCGGTCGCACGACGAGAGGCTCGTAGGTGGCGTAGTCGATGAGCTTCCAGCGGTCGTACACGTCGACCGGCTGGTGCACCTCGATGAACTCGCCGCCGGGGAGGCGGACGATGCGGCCCGACTCGTAGCCGTGCAACACGATCTCGCGATCCTTCTTCTGCAGCGCGATGCAGATGCGCTTCGTCACGAAGTATCCCAGGATCGGTCCGACGAACAGCAGCGCCTGCAGGGCGTGGATGACACCTTCCATGGTGAGCATGAAGTGCGTGGCCATGAGGTCGGACGAGGCCGCAGCCCACAGCACCGCGTAGAAGATCACTCCGGCGACACCGATCGCGGTGCGGGTCGGGGCGTTGCGCGGGCGGTCGGCGAGGTGGTGCTCGCGCTTGTCACCTGTGATCCACGCCTCGAGGAACGGGTAGATCGCCACGGCGACGATGAACAGCCCGAGGACCAGCACCGGGATCACGATGCCGAGCGACAGCGTGAAGTTGCCGATCATGACATCCAGGTGCGGGGGAGCGAGACGCAGTGCGCCGTCGGCGAAGCCGATGTACCAGTCCGGCTGCGTGCCGGCCGAGATCGGGGAAGGGTCGTAGGGACCGTAATCCCAGAACGGCAGGATCTGGAAGAACGAGGCGATCAGCACGATCACACCGAAGACGATGAAGAAGAAGCCGCCCATCTTCGACATGTACACCGGCATCATCGGGTAGCCGACGACGTTGTCGTTCGTGCGGCCGGGGCCCGCGAACTGGGTGTGCTTGTTGATCACCATCAGCATCAGGTGCAGACCGATGAACGCGATCACCAGAAGCGGCAGCAGCAGGATGTGCATCGTGTACAGGCGGCCGACGATGTCGTCGCCCGGGAACTCGCCCCCGAAGATGAGGAACGAGGTCCAGGTGCCGATCAGCGGCAGACCCTTGATCATGCCGTCGATGATGCGCAGACCGTTGCCCGAGAGCAGGTCGTCGGGGAGTGAGTAGCCGGTGAAGCCCTCGGCGAGAGCGAGGACGAACAGCACGAAGCCGATCACCCAGTTGAGCTCACGAGGCTTGCGGAACGCGCCGGTGAAGAACACGCGCAGCATGTGGATGCCGATGCCCGCGATGAACACGAGGGCTGCCCAGTGGTGGATCTGGCGAACCAGGAGGCCACCACGGATGTCCCATGAGATGCGCAGCGCCGACTCGAACGCGGCGGTCATCTCGACGCCGCGCAGCGGTGCGTATGCACCGGTGTAATGCGTGGGTGCCATCGAGGCCTGGAAGAAGAACGTCAGGAACGTTCCAGACAGGAAGACGGCCACGAACGCCCAGAGCGCGATCTCGCCCAGCATGAACGACCAGTGGTCGGGGAAGATCTTGCGACCGAGCTCCTTGACGAAGCCCGAGAGGCTGGTGCGCTCATCGATGTAGTTCGACGCGGCGCCGACGAAACGGCCGCCGAGAGGCGCCTTGGTGTCCTTCTCGTCCTTGGACAGCGTTGCGGTGCTCAATGGCGCTCCCAGAAGCTCGGGCCGACGGGTTCGGTGAAGTCGCTGCGTGCGATGAGGTAGCCCTCGTCATCCACGGTGATGGGCAGCTGGGGCAGCGGCCGGGCGGCCGGGCCGAAGATGACCTTCGCGTGGTCCGTGACGTCGAACTGCGACTGGTGGCACGGGCACAGCAGGTGGTGGGTCTGCTGCTCGTACAGCGCGACGGGGCAGCCGACGTGCGTGCAGACCTTGGAGTAGGCGACGATGCCGTCGTACGACCAGTCCTTGCGGTCCTCGGCCTCGGTCAGCTGCTCGGGGCGCAAACGCATGAGGAGCACGATGGCCTTGGCCTTCTCCTCCATGTATCCCTCGCTGTGGCCGAGTTCGGCGAGCGGCTCGGGGATCACGTGGAAGGCGGAGCCGAGAGTGACGTCGGCCGCACGGATCGGGGTGCCCTCGGGGTCACGCGCCAGGCGCATGCCCTCTTTCCACATGGTGTGCTTCAGCAGTGCGACAGGGTCACCCGCGATGGGGTTGCCGTTCGCATTGTTGTGCGGGGCGAGGCCGCGGAACAGGGTGAGGCCGGGCAGGATCGAGGCGACCACGGCGGCGATCAGCGAATTGCGGATCACGGCGCGACGGCCGAAGCCCGAGTCCTCGTTCGCCTCCGAGAACGCCTGGACGGCACCGGCGCGGGTCGCATCCTTGCCTCGGGTCGGGTGGCGGTGCTCGATGTACTCCTTGTCGGACATCAGAGCCTTCGACCAGTGGATCGCGCCGATGCCGAGCGCCAGCAGCGCGAGTGCGATGCCGATGCCGATGTACATGTTGTTGTGGCGGATGTCGATCGCCAGGCCGCTCTCGATCGGGAACAGCATGTATGCGGCGACCGCCCAGATGCTGCCCGCGAGCGACAGGTAGAACAGGGTGTAGACCGTGCGTACCGCAGCCTTCTCGGCGCGCGGGTCCTTGTCGGTCATCCGCTCACGGTGTGGCGGCAGTCCCGGGTTCTCCGCAGGATCGCTGACTGCGACGCCCAGCCCCTGCGAGGGCTGGTAGGCCCTGTCAAGAGCCTGCGTGTCGTCGTCGTGTGCCATGGTGCTCCTCGTACGTAACTCTTCGATGACAGTGCGTCAGTTGGACTTCGCCGTGATCCACACGGTGAGGGCGACCAGTGCGCCGATTCCGAAGATCCAGATGAACAGGCCCTCCGACACCGGACCGAGCGATCCGAGCGTGAAGCCGCCGATCTGCACGGCCTCCTGCTGGTAGACGAGGGCGGCGATGATGTCGCGCTTGTCCTCGGTGCTCAGGTTCATGTCGCCGAAGACCGGCATGTTCTGCGGGCCGGTGACCATGGCCGCGTAGATGTGCAGCGGGCTGGTCGAGCTCAGCGCCGGGGCGTACTTGCCCTCTGTCAGCGCACCACCGGCCGCGGCGACGTTGTGGCACATCGCGCAGTTGATGCGGAACAGCTCCGCACCGTGTGCGATGTCGACCTCGTCGCCCGCGCTGTCGGGGTTCTGCTTGCCGGCGGTCACCCACTCCTCGGGGTAGCTCGGTCCGGGAGCGACGCTCTGCACGTACGCCGCCATCGCGCGGATCTGCGCGTCGGTGAACTGGGCGGGCTTCTGCGGCGCCTGCGGTCCCTGCATCTGCAGCGGCATGCGGCCGGTCGCCACCTGGAACTCGACGGACAGCTCACCGACGCCGATGAGGCTCGGTCCTTCGCTGGTGCCCTGCATGTCGAGACCGTGGCAGGTCGCGCAGTTCGCGGTGAACAGCTTCTGGCCGTCCTCGACGGTCAGCTCTGCCGCCGCGCTGCTCTGCGTGCCCGTGGTAAACGCCATCGCGGCAGACGCGCCGGCGTAGACGCCGCCGGTGAGCAGCAGGCCGGCACCGATCAGGGCGGCAGCGGCGAGGGGACTGCGGCGACCGCGCGAGCGGTGCTTCTTCTCTCGTGCCATTTCGAAAAATCGCTCCGCTCTTATTTCAGGAAGTAGATGACGGCGAACAGGGCGACCCAGACGACGTCGACGAAGTGCCAGTAGTAGGACACGACGATCGAGGAGGTCGCCTCCTTGTGGCCGAAGTTCTTGACCGCGTAGGCGCGGCCGATGACCAGCACGAAGGCGATCAGACCGCCCGTGACGTGCAGGGCGTGGAAGCCGGTGGTCAGGTAGAAGGCCGATGCGTAGGAGTCGGCGGTGATCGGCATGCCCTCGGCGACGAGCTGGGCGTACTCCCACACCTGGCCGCTGACGAAGATCGCGCCGAGGATGAAGGTGAGCCAGAACCACTCGACCATGCCCCAGCCGAACAGGCGGCGACGGCCGAAGGCGTTCACCTTGCCCTTGTCGATGCGGTAGGGCTGCAGGTCTTCCGCGGCGAACACGCCCATCTGGCAGGTGAACGACGACGCCACCAGGATGACCGTGTTGACGAAGGCGTACACCACGTTGAGCAGCTCGGTGCGGTCCGCCCAGAGCTCGGGCGAGGTGCTGCGCAGTGTGAAGTAGATCGCGAAGAGTCCCGCGAAGAACATGACTTCGCTGCCGAGCCACACGATGGTGCCGACAGCGACCGGATTGGGGCGCTTGATGGTTCTTGCCGCCGGGGCATACGTCGCTGAGGTGGTCACCAGACCATTATGGCCGATTCCGTGCGTGGATTCTCGCACCGACGTGGCCCGTCGTGCTGTCCGGCGACTTAGGAGAACCTAAGAAGCACCTGCGAATGTGCCGCATTCCCGTGCCCAGTGCGGTGTGCGCGGCTCGAGAACAAGCAGTCATCTCGAAACGACGGCATCCGCCGCACGATTAGGATCGCAGTCATGGCTGACACCCTCACCTGGCCCGATCTTCTCTCGACCCTCCTGGATCGCCGCGATCTGAGTGTGTGGGAGTCGACCTGGGCGATGCGCCAGGTCATGCGCGGGAAGGTGACGGATGCCCAGCTCGCCGGCTTCCTCGTGGCGCTGCGGGCCAAGGGCGAGACGATCGACGAGATCGTCGGCTTCCGCGACGCGATCCTGGAGGCCGCCGTGCCGCTGCCCGTCTCCTCGGACGTGCTCGACATCGTGGGCACCGGCGGCGACCGCATCGGCACCGTGAACATCTCCACCACCGCGGCGGTCATCATCGGGGCAGCCGGCATCCCGGTGGTCAAGCACGGCAACCGCGCCGCGAGCTCGTCGTCGGGGTCGTCCGACGTGCTGGCCGCCCTCGGGCTCGACATCTCGCTCGACCCGGAGCGCGTGGCGGCGGCCCTCGAGCGCACCGGCATCACGTTCGCGTGGGCCGCCGCCTTCCACCCGGGCTTCAAGCACGCCGGCGTCGCGCGGGCCGAGCTCGCGGTGCCGACCGTCTTCAACATGCTCGGTCCGCTCTGCAATCCGGCGCGCGCCGAGGCCAACGCGGTCGGCGTCGCCCAGCTCGACCGCGTGCCGCTGATCACCGGCGTGTTCCGCACCCGCGGCGCGACCGCGCTCGTCTTCCGCGGCGACGACGGGCTCGACGAGCTCACCACAACGGGGCACAGTCGCATCTGGGAGGTCACCCGTGGCGACATCCACGAGCACGACCTCGATCCCCGCGACCTGGGCATCCCGCTCGCCGACCTCGACGACCTGGTTGGCGGCTCACCCGAGCACAACGCATCCGTCCTGCGTCGCACGCTCGGCGGCGAGCCGGGGGCGGTGCGCGACATCGTGCTGCTGAACGCGGCCGCCGGCATCGTCGCCTACGAGCTCTCGCACGATTCGACGCTGACGCAGGTTCCGATGGTCGAACGGCTGCGCGACGCGTACACGCGCGCCGCCGCGGTGATCGACGACGGACGCGCCTCCGCCAAGCTCGATCAGTGGGTGCAGGTCACCAGGGAGCCGCTGCCCGCCTGAGCGGAGCGGATCGATCGTGGAAGCCGCCGACGCCCTCCTCGAGATCGCCTCGCTGCTCGAACGCGAGCGCGCGTCCCGCTATCGCGCCAAAGCCTTCCGGCAGGCGGCGGCCGTCGTGGCCACGCTGCCGCAGGACGTGCTGAACGACCCCACCAGGCTCAGAGCCCAGAAGGGCATCGGCGACTCCACGTTCGCCGTCATCCGGCAGGCGCAGGAAGGCCGGGTGCCGGACTACCTCGTCGAGCTGCGCGGCGAGGTCGAACCCGAGCGCCGCTCTGCGCTGCGCGCGCGGCTGCAGGGCGACCTGCACAGCCACACCGACTGGTCCGACGGGACGACGCCGATCGAGACCATGGTGGCGGCGGCGCGCGCACTCGGTCACGAATATCTCGCCATCACCGACCACTCGCCGCGGCTGACGGTGGCTCGCGGTCTGTCGGCGGAGAGGCTGCGCGAGCAGATCCCGCTGGTGCGTGCGCAGTCCGGCGACGGGCTCACCGTGCTCGCCGGCATCGAGGTGGACATCCTCGAGGACGGTGCGCTCGATCAGACGCCCGAGCTGCTGGACGAGCTCGACATCGTCGTCGCGTCGGTCCATTCGAAGCTGCGGATGGAGTCCGCGCCGATGACCGTGCGGATGCTCGCCGCAGTGGCGGATCCGCGCGTGAACGTGCTGGGGCATTGCACGGGACGCCTCGTCGAAGGGTCGAGGGGCACGCGACCGCAGTCGCAGTTCGATGCCAGGGCGGTGTTCGCGGCGTGCGCCGAGAACGGTGTCGCGGTGGAGATCAATTCGCGCCCCGAGCGTCAGGATCCGCCTGACGACCTGATCGCGATCGCTCTCGACGAGGGGTGCCTGTTCTCGATCGACTCCGACGCGCACGCGCCGGGGCAGCTCTCGCTGCTCGACCACGGAGCCGAGCGCGCCGAGGCGGCAGGAGTGCCGGCGGAGCGCATCGTCACGACCTGGGGTCTCGAGCGTCTGCGCGCCTGGGCGCGCGGCTGAGTCAGCCGGCGTCGCCGGCGGATGCCAGCGCGCTGAGCGCCCGGGTCATCGACGAGCCCAGGTTCCATCTCTCGGCGAGGGCGTCGGCGGCATCCCGAGCGGCGGCGTCCAGGCCGCCCAGGGGGACGCAGGGCGCGGAGATGTCGAGATCGGTCGCGACCTTCACCACGGTGGGAGCCACGTCGAGGTAGTCCGAGCCCTCGGCGAACCGTGCCGACATGGTCGCCGTGAGACGACCGTCGGCGGCAGCGGTGCGGATGCCCGCGAGGTCGGCGTGCGCGCGCAACAGGGCCGCCGCGGTCTTCTCGCCGACGCCCTTCACGCCGGGCAGGCCGTCGGAGGCATCGCCGCGCATGGTGGCGAAGTCCGCGTACTGCTCGGGGAGCACGCCGTATCTGGCGACGACCGTCTCGTCGGTGACGACCTCGAGGTTGCTCATGCCGCGCGCCGTGTAGATGACACGCACGTCCCGGCTGTCGTCGACGAGCTGGAACAGATCGCGGTCGCCCGTGACGATGTCGACGGGAAGAGCCGCACCGGTGGCCAGCGTGCCGATGACGTCGTCGGCCTCGTGCTCGGCCGCGCCGATGATCGGGATGCCGAGAGCGCCGAGCGCCTCGCGGATCAGCGGGATCTGCTGCTGCAGGGCATCCGGAACCTCTTCGACGTCTGGAGCGGCGGTGACCTCCTCCACCACACGATGCGCCTTGTAGCTCGGGATCAGGTCGACTCGCCACTGCGGACGCCAGTCGTCGTCCCAGCAGGCGATGAGCTGCGCCGGCTGGTAGAGCGTCACGAGCTTGGCGACGATGTCGAGCAGTCCGCGAGTCGCGTTCACCGACGTCCCATCGGGCGCCTTCACCTTGTCGGGCACGCCGAAGAAGGCCCGGAAGTACAGGCTGGCGGTGTCGAGCAGCATCAGTCGGTCGGTCACCGCTCCAGCTTAGGAGGAGAGGGGGAGCGGCCGGTCGGCGGATCTGATAATCTGGAGCGTCACTCGTGGCAGGCCTGTGCCTGCCCTCGTGCCATCGCAATCAACAGCCAACCGCTTCGAGGATCCACCCGGCGTGCGCGCCGGCCGTCGAAGCCCGATCATCCATTTACAAGGACAACCCACTACATGACTAGCGCAACGACCGCCCCGGCCACCAAGCAGGTCGCGATCAACGACATCGGCTCTGCTGAGGACTTCCTGGCCGCGGTCGAGAAGACCCTGAAGTTCTTCAACGACGGCGACATCATCGAGGGCACGATCGTCAAGATCGACCGCGATGAGGTTCTGCTCGACGTGGGCTACAAGACCGAGGGTGTCATCCCCTCGCGCGAGCTCTCCATCAAGCACGACGTCGACCCCAACGAGGTCGTCGCCGTCGGCGACCAGGTCGAGGCCCTCGTTCTCCAGAAGGAGGACAAGGAAGGCCGTCTGATCCTCTCGAAGAAGCGCGCCCAGTACGAGCGCGCCTGGGGCGACGTCGAGAAGATCAAGGAGGACGACGGGGTCGTCACCGGCACCGTCATCGAGGTCGTCAAGGGCGGCCTCATCGTCGACATCGGGCTACGTGGCTTCCTGCCCGCCTCGCTCATCGAGCTGCGCCGTGTCCGCGACCTCACCCCGTACCTCGGTCAGGAGCTCGAGGCGAAGATCCTCGAACTCGACAAGAACCGCAACAACGTGGTGCTCAGCCGCCGCGCCCTGCTCGAGCAGACCCAGTCGGAATCGCGCACCACGTTCCTGAACAACCTGCACAAGGGTCAGGTCCGCAAGGGTGTCGTGTCGTCGATCGTCAACTTCGGTGCGTTCGTCGACCTGGGCGGCGTGGACGGCCTCGTGCACGTCTCCGAGCTGTCCTGGAAGCACATCGAGCACGCCTCCGAGGTCGTCGAGGTGGGCCAGGAGGTCACCGTCGAGATCCTCGAGGTCGACCTCGACCGCGAGCGCGTCTCCCTGTCGCTGAAGGCGACGCAGGAGGACCCGTGGCAGGTCTTCGCCCGCACCCACGCGATCGGTCAGGTCACGCCGGGTAAGGTCACCAAGCTCGTTCCGTTCGGTGCGTTCGTCCGCGTCGCAGACGGCATCGAGGGCCTCGTCCACATCTCCGAGCTCTCCAGCAAGCACGTCGAGCTGGCGGAGCAGGTCGTGTCGGTCGGCGAAGAGGTCTTCGTCAAGGTCATCGACATCGACCTCGAGCGTCGCCGCATCTCGCTGTCGCTGAAGCAGGCCAACGAGTCGGTCGACCCCAACGGCACCGAGTTCGACCCGGCTCTGTACGGCATGCTCGCCGAGTACGACGAGAACGGCGAGTACAAGTACCCGGAGGGCTTCGACGCCGAGACCGGCGCCTGGAAGGAAGGCTTCGACGCTCAGCGCGAGGCGTGGGAGCAGGAGTACGCCGCTGCGCAGGCACGCTGGGAGGCCCACAAGGCTCAGGTCGTCAAGGCCGCCGAGGCCGAGGCTGCTGCGGGCGACGACTTCGGCGCTCAGTCGTTCTCGACCGACTCGACCGGTGCCGGCACGCTTGCCGACGACGAGGCTCTCGCCGCGCTGCGCGAGAAGCTCTCGGGCGGCAACAGCTGATCACCGCGCACGTCAGGAACGGGCCGTCACCTTCGGGTGGCGGCCCGTTCCGCGTATCCGGGGCCTGGTGGCCTCGTGACAGGATGGGCGGATGCCACTCATCGCGCTCACCGGAGGCATCGCCTCGGGCAAGTCGACCATCGCCGGGCGCCTCGCGGAGCACGGCGCGACCGTGATCGACGCGGACGCCATCGTGCGCGACGTGCAGCGGCCGGGCAGCCCGGTGCTCGATGCGATCGCCGCAGCCTTCGGCGCGGAGGTGATCGCGGCTGACGGGTCGCTGGATCGCGCGGCACTCGGTGCACGGGTCTTCGGTGAAGACGAGGCGCTGCAGCGGCTGAACGCCATCGTGCATCCTGCCGTGCGCGCGGAGTCGCAGCGTCACTTCGACTCCGCGTTCGCCGCGGATCCCGCGGCGGTGGTCGTGTACGACGTGCCGCTGCTCGTCGAGGCGCGCGTCGACGACCCATGGGATCTGATCGTGGTCGCGGATGCCCCGGCCGATGCGCGCGTGCAGCGGATGACGCAGCTGCGCGGCATGACGGAGGAGGATGCGCGGCGCCGCATCGGCGCGCAGGTCTCGGACGACGAGCGCCGCGCGATCGCCGACGTGGTCATCGACACGTCGGGCACGCTCGAGCACACGCTCGCGCAGGTCGACACGCTGTGGCGCACGCTCAGGGCAGGATGAACACCCCCCCGTCAGCGATGGCCCGTCGCCGTGCTGACGCCGCTCGGCGACAGCGCCGCCGGCGATCACCGCAGCATCAAGCGAGCGGGCTGTCCGACCACGAGGGCACCGTCCGCCACGTACCCCTCCGGTCGCCCGGCCAGCTCGGCCACCAGCAGCCGCCGACACTCTGCGAGCGCCTCTCCGGCCGCCGTGGTCTCGTCGAGCGCCGAGCCGTCGAGCACGAGATCGTGCAGCTCGTCGGGATCGGCGGAGAGGTCGAACAGCTGCTCCGCCCCCGTGGCCGACCACCAGACGTACTTCACGTCTCCTCGGATGATCCACTGCAGGGACTGACCGAGGATGGCGTGCTCGCCGTGCAGGAAGCGGCGCCCGTCATCCGCAGCCGGTGATGTCGCCCGCAGAGCAGCCGCCAGGCTGCGGGAGTCCATCTCGTCCGGAACGGGGAGCCCCGCCAGATCGAGCAGGGTCGCGGGTACGTCGGTGAGATCCATGAGCGCCTCGCAGCGCCGCCCCGCAGCGATACCGGGCCCCGCGAAGATCATCGGCACAGCCGCCGAGCCCTCGTAGGGATAGCCCTTGCGCCACATGCCGTGGTCGCCCATCATGTCGCCGTGATCGGAGGTGAAGCAGATCACCGTGTCGTCGCCGAGCCCGAAGTCGGCCAGCGCCTCCGTGAAGCGTCTGAGCTGCACATCGATGTGGGTCATGTTGCCGTAGTACCCGGCCAGGGCGCGACGACGCGTCTCGTCGTCGTACCTCGCGACGTGCGCTTCGGGGGAGTGATCGGCGCGGAACGATTCGAGGTGGTGGTCTTCCCAGTCGCCGATGGGCGCTGGTGGGAACTCGCTGTCCCGGTACATGTCGAACGCCCACGCGGGCGGGTTGTACGGTGCGTGCGGGCGGTGGTACGACAGGAACAGGAAGAACGGCCGCTCCGGGTCGCGTCGGTAGAGCCAATCGATCGCCTCGCTTGTGGCCCAGTTCGTCGGATGCTGGTACTCGGGGCGGTCCCAGGGCATCGCGATCGCCGCATTGCAGTGCGCGCCGTTCTCGTACTCGTCGGTGTAGGCGCCGCGGTCCGACACGCGGGTCAGCCAGGCGGCGTAGTCGTCGTAGAACCGCGGATCCGGACGCCCCTGCCGGGTGGCGTGCAGGTAGCCGTCGTGGAGGATGACGTTGTCGAACCCGGCCCGGTTGCGGGGCGGGTGCACATGCATCTTGCCGATCGCCTGCGTCTGGTAGCCGGCATCACGGAAAGAACCGGCCATCGTCACTGGGGCGTCGAAGTCGAGGCCCTCCTGGTAGCCCACCCGGCCGTGCGACGACGGAGCGAGTCCGCTGAGCAGCGACATCCGAGCCGGCACGCATGTCGGCGCGGGGGAGTACGCCCGGGTCGCGATGGTGCCGGAGGCCGCCAGCTGGTCGAGGAAGGGGGTCTTCAGGACCGGCTTGCCGAGCAGCGAGAGACTGTCGGCACGCCACTGATCGGTGCACACCAGCACGACGTTGGGGGCGCTCATGCTCCCGCCTCCGCGAACAGCGTCTCGAAGAGGATGCAGGCGCCGGAGCGCGGGTTCACGATCTCGACCGGACCGCCGGAGAGGATGTCCGGCGGCGTGCGGGCGGCACCGCCGGCGCCGATGCGTTTCCGCACGATGTCGAGCGCATCGACCTGGCGGGCCATGGAGGCCGACATCACGACCGTGGGCAGCGCGATGACCTCTTGCAGCTGAGTGACGAGGTCGCCAACCAGCTCTGCGCGGTGGTGGAGCAGACCCTGGAGGGCTGCTCTCTCTCGTGGATCGTCGGTCGAGGGATCGAGCACGGCGTCGAGGTCGACGTCACCGGCGATCAGCCCCGCGGCGTGCGCCTGGGCGAGGATCCCGTCATCGCTCACGAGCTCCTGCACGGTTCCGCACCGCCCGTCGTCGGTGCGCAGCAGGAGCGAGTCGATCGCTCCGCCGTAGCGCTGCTCCGGCGCCCACACCTCGCCGCCGATCACCACGCAGTACTCCACGATGTAGCCGACGTAGAGGTGGCCGAACGTCGCCTTCGCGCCCACCTGCCCGTACACGACGTTCGCCTGCGCCTGCGCCTGCGCCATCGAGCGCACCGTGCACGGCAGGCCCGTCGCCCCGGCGATCTCCTCTGCGAGGGGGACGTCGGTCCAGCCGAGGCGGGGCATCTCCACGATCCGGCCGCGGCGGGAGTCGACGCGCCCGCCCACCGCGACCCCGATCCCCATCGGCTGCGTCCGCATCGACTCGCGCACGGCGGCGGTGCCCTGCAGACAGGCATCCAGCGCCGACTCGACCGATCCGTCGTGGCGTCGTGCGACTCGCACCAGACTCGAGCCGCCCAAACCCACAGCGGACGCCGTGATGTCGCGCACCCCGATGTGCAGGCCGACAGCCCAGAACTCCTCCTCCGCGACGTGCAGCGGACGACTGGGGCGTCCACGACCGGGTCGAGAGGCGGCGGCGTCGGTCGACTCGAGGAGCACCTCCGCCTCCATGAGCGCGGTCACGGCGCGTGTGACCGTGCCGGTGTCCAGGCCGCTCTCACGAGCGATCTCAGCGCGCGAGCGCACACCGGCGATGACCATCCGCAGCACCGTGCGCTGGGCAGGGGGACCGCCGAGGGCGCCGAGCAGCCGAGCGCGCGCGGATGAGCCGATCGATTCCGTCGATGACTGATGCATCTTCGCCTTCCGAAGTGAGGGTGCAGCGTCTCTCACTATGCCTTGACCGCGCCCTGGGTGAGTCCGGCGCGCCAGTAGCGCTGCAGGGCGAGGAACAGCACGATCACCGGGATGACGCTGAGCATCGAACCGGTGAGCACCTGCAGCGTGAGCATCTCGGTGTCGTAGTTCTGCCAGGTGTACAGCCCGAGGGTCACGGGCAGCATGTCCTTCCCGCGCAGCATCACCATCGGCAGCAGGAACTCGTTCCACGTGCCGATGTAGATGAAGAGGGCTACGGTCACGACCGCGGGCGAGAGCAGCCGCAGCACGATCGTGAAGAAGATCCGCACCTCCGAGGCTCCGTCCAGTCGCGCCGCTTCGATCAGCTCGTCCGGGACCGTCTGACAGTAGATGATCGACAGGAAGACCCCGAACGGGCTGACGCACGAGGGAATGATGATCGCCCACACCGTGTTCACGATCCCCAGGGCGCTGAACACGAAGAACAGCGGGATGGTCAGCAGGGCGGCTGGCAGCAGCATCCCGGCCATGATGACGACGAGCAGGTACCGGCGCCCGCGGAAGCGGAACTTCGCGAAGGCGTAGCCGCACGCCATGGAGACGACGGTGCCGACCACGGCAGCCGCCCCCGCGTACAGCAGGGAGTAGCCGAGCCATTGCGTGAAGTGCCCGCCGTCGTACGTCAGCACGCTGCGGATGTTCTCCCAGAGGTTCAGCTCGGATCCGAACCACAGCGATGGCGTGTTCACCATGTCCGGGCGGGTCTTCGTCGTCTGCACGAACAGCCACCACAGGGGAAGCAGGAAGTACAGCGCGGCGGCGATCAGCACGACCATGGTGATGGTCCTCGTGCCGGCCGACGGCTGCATCGAAGCCGGCACGTTCGGCTCGTCGTCCGCGGCGCGCGCCCGCCGGCGTGCGGGCAGTGTGAGGAGGGTGGTCGAGCTCATCGTGCGCGTCCTATCCGTGTCTGCACGAGGGCGTACACGCCCGCGAGGAGGCCGGCGATTATCGCCATGATCACCGACGTGGCTGCGGCGCCGCCCATGTCGTTCTGATCGAAGGCCTGGCTGTACGCCATCATCATCGGCGTGTACGCCGTGTCGATGGCAGGGGTCATGGTGCGCAGCACCGTCGGCTCGTTGAACCACTGGATGGTGCCGACGATCGACATGAGCACGGTCATCAGGGCGGCGCTCTTCAGCATGGGCAGCTTGATCCGCAGCACGATCTGCCATTCGCTCGCCCCGTCGATCCGAGCCGCGTCGTAGAGTTCCGCCGGTATCGACTTCAGCGTCGCCATGAAGATGATCATGTTGTAGCCGATGAAGGTCCACGCGGTCATGTTCGCCATGGACAGATTGAGCAGGCCGCCCTCGAGGAAGAGGTCGGCCGGGAGTCCGACCGACTGCAGCAGGTCGGCGAAAGGCGACAGCGTCGGAGAGTAGAGGTATCCCCACACCAGCGCCGCCACCACGCCCGGAATGGCGTAGGGGAGGAAGGCGGTGAGACGGAAGAATCGCACGCCGCGGGCGGCCAGCGAATCCAGCAGCAGAGCCAGCACGAGAGCGAGTCCCTGCACGAGGGGGATCTTGATGGCGCCGTACTCCAGCACGTTGACGATGCCGCCCCAGAACTGATCGCTGGTGAGGACGTCGACGTAGTTGGCCAGGCCGCTGAAGACGGTCTCGGTGCCGCCGAGCCCGCCCATCGACAGCTGCCTGCGGAACAGCGAGTTCCACAGCGAGGCGATTATGGGCGCGATCATCGACAGCGCGAACAGCGCCGTGAACGGCAGGGCGAAGGCCCAGCCGATGCGGGACTCGCGGCGGCTCGCTCCCCGCCTGGGGCGTGCCGCAGGCGGGGCGGGATGACTGCGCCGTGCTTCGCGCACCGGGGCGAGCGCCGTGGTGTCGGCGGTGGTCATCAGCTGGGTCCTTTCCGGAGGCTGTCGAAGGTCCCGGTGCGGCCGCTCTGAGGGCGACCGCGCCCGGCGGCGGACGGAGAGGTCACTTGACCTGTGCGCCCGCCTTGGTCAGCGCGGCGACGGCCGCATCCTGCCCGTCACGGAAGATGTCCGCCACCGGACCGCCTTCGGCGACCTTGCTCTGGGCATCCGACAGAGCCTGGAACAATGTCGCGGACTGCGGAGCCCAGGTGACGGCGGCGACGTTCTCGTTCGCGGCGATGTACTCGTCGAAGATGTCCTGACCCGAGAAGTACTCCTTCAGCGCCGGGGGAGTCGGCACGGAGTCGACCTTCGCTGCGGGCAGCATGCCCAGGCCCGAGACCCCTTCGGTGTTCGTCGCCCACCAGTCGATGAACTCGACCGCCTGCTCAGGGAACGCACACCCCTTCAGGACAGCGGCTACGGACCCGCCGTTCTGCCCGACGGTCTTCGTCGATGCCTCAAGGTGCGGGATCTGCGCCACCTTCCAGGATCCTGCCGCGTCGGGCACCGAATCGGCGAACATGGTGGACTCCCAGGGTGCCCCGATGTGGGTCACAAGGGTGCCGTCGGTGAGGTACTTCACGTACTCGTCGCCCCAGCGTGGCGTCGGCAGTACGGTCTTCGCGTCGATCATCGCCTGCCACCGAGCGGCGACGGCGTCTGTCGCAGGGGAGTCGACGCTGACCTCCCACGCCTGCTCATCGCTGTCGTAGGCGAAGTAGTCCGCGCCCTCGGAGGTCGCGAGAGCGCTCGTCCAGAGGATCTCGTCGGTGAGGAAGGAGCCCATGTACGCGGTGCCGCCGGACCTCTCCGTCACGACGCGGCCCATCTGCTCGTACTCGGACCATGTCTTCGGCAGCTCGAGTCCGTACTTCTCGAACAGATCGGCGCGGTAGTACATGACGATGGGGGAGGCTCCGATCGGAAGGCCGAAGATCGCATCGCCGACCTTCGCCTTGTCGAAGAAGGCCGGCTGGTAGTGGTCGCGATACTTCTCGGCGTACTCCGTGACGTCCATGAGGGAGTCGAGCATGTCGGGGACCCGCTCGCTGCCGAGCTGAGCGACGCACGGCACATCTTTCCCGGCCTCGACGATCGACCGGATCTTGGGGTACGACTCGCCGGAGGAGCCCTGCATGGTCTCACCGACCACGGTCGTCCCCGGATGCGAGTCGTTGAACTCGGCGATGAGGTCGTCGACCGTCTTCGCACCCTCCTTGTCGGGCATGCGATGCAGGAACGTGAACTCCACCGGACCCTCTGCGGTCACGTCCCCTGTGGCGGTGCATCCGCCGAGTGCCAGGCCGGCGACGGTCAGCCCCGCGATCAGGGCGGCGCTCTTGCGTACGTTCATCGATTGCTCCTCGTCGAGTGGTATCGGGATGGCGTGCTCTCACGCAGCAGTCAGAGTACAAGCATTTATCTGTCAAGCACAACTAATTCAGGTGGCTCGCTGCAGAGCCCGTGTCGGAGGGGGCTCGTAGGCTGGACGGATGCAACCTACGCGCAGCGTTCGTCCGTTCGAGGTCGTCAGCGAGTACATGCCGGCGGGCGATCAGCCGCAGGCCATCGCCGAACTCGCGGCGAGGATCAACGCCGGCGAGACCGACGTCGTGCTGCTCGGCGCCACCGGAACCGGTAAGTCGGCGACCACCGCGTGGCTCATCGAGCAGGTGCAGCGGCCGACCCTGGTGATGGCGCACAACAAGACGCTGGCGGCGCAGCTGGCGAACGAGTTCCGCGAGCTCATGCCGAACAATGCGATCGAGTACTTCGTCTCGTACTACGACTACTACCAGCCCGAGGCCTACGTCCCGCAGACCGACACCTTCATCGAGAAGGACTCCTCGGTCAACGCCGAAGTCGAGCGGCTGCGTCACTCGACGACGAACTCGCTGCTCAGCCGACGTGACGTCGTCGTGGTCTCGACCGTGTCGTGCATCTACGGCCTCGGAGCGCCGGAGGAGTACCTGCGCGCCATGGTCGCGCTGCAGGTGGGGGAGCGGTACGACCGCGACGCGCTGATCCGCCAGTTCATCGCAATGCAGTACAACCGCAATGACGTCGACTTCTCGAGAGGCAACTTCCGGGTGCGCGGCGACACGATCGAGATCATCCCCGTGTACGAGGAGCACGCGATCCGGATCGAGCTGTTCGGCGACGAGATCGAGGCGCTGTACTCGCTGCATCCGCTCACCGGCGAGGTCATCGCCAGGCTCGACTCGGTGCCGATCTTCCCCGCCTCGCACTACGTCGCCGGGACGGACGTCGTCCAGCGCGCGATCGGCACGATCGAGCACGAGCTCGAGGAGCGGCTGGCCGAGTTCGAGCGTCAGGGCAAGCTGCTCGAGGCGCAGCGTCTGCGCATGCGCACGACCTTCGACATCGAGATGCTGCAGCAGCTCGGCTTCTGCTCGGGCATCGAGAACTACTCGCGGCACATGGACGGCCGGTCACCCGGCGAGCCGCCGCACACCCTGCTCGACTTCTTCCCCGACGACTTCCTGCTCGTCATCGACGAGTCGCACGTGACGGTGCCGCAGATCGGCGCGATGTACGAGGGCGACGCGTCGCGCAAGCGCACGCTCGTCGAGCACGGCTTCCGGCTGCCCAGCGCGATGGACAACCGTCCGCTGCGGTGGGACGAGTTCAAGAACCGGATCGGTCAGACCGTGTACCTGTCGGCGACGCCCGGTAAGTACGAGATGGGCATCGCCGACGGCGTGGTCGAGCAGATCATCCGCCCCACCGGCCTCGTCGACCCCCAGATCATCGTGAAGCCGTCGAAGGGCCAGATCGACGACCTGCTCGAGGAGATCCGCCTGCGGGTCGAGCGCGACGAGCGTGTGCTGGTCACGACGCTGACGAAGAAGATGGCGGAAGAGCTCACCGACTTCCTCGGCGAGCACGGCGTTCGGGTGCGATACCTGCACTCCGACGTCGACACGTTGCGGCGCGTCGAGCTGCTCAGCGAGCTGCGCGCCGGAGTCTACGACGTGCTGGTCGGCATCAACCTGCTGCGAGAGGGACTCGACCTTCCGGAGGTGTCGCTGGTCGCCATCCTCGACGCCGACAAGGAGGGCTTCCTGCGCTCGGGGACCTCGCTCATCCAGACGATCGGCCGTGCGGCGCGAAACGTCTCGGGCGAGGTGCACATGTACGCAGACAACATGACCGACTCGATGGCCAAGGCCATCGAGGAGACCGAGCGTCGACGAGAGAAGCAGATCGCGTACAACAAGGAGCACGGGGTCGACCCGCAGCCGCTGCGCAAGCGGATCGCCGACATCACCGAGGTGCTCGCTCGCGAGGCCGCCGACACCGCCGACATGCGATCGGCGCGCAACAAGAGCGGCAGGGGGAAGTCGCCGACGCCCAACCTGCGCCGCACCGGCATCGCGGCGGAGGGCGCGATGCAGCTCGAGGAGACGATCGCCGATCTGTCGGATCAGATGCTCGCCGCCGCTGGTGAGCTCAAGTTCGAGCTGGCCGCGCGCCTGCGCGACGAGGTGCAGGATCTGAAGAAGGAGCTGCGGGCGATGGAGCGGGCCGGGCACGCCTGAGTCGCCGATCCGAGGGGCCTTCGCCGATCAGGGGCAGTGCACCAACGGCTTCGGTCCGCTGCGATCGATCGTGTGCTGGTTCATCGCGCTGCCGCACAGCGGGCAGGCACGCTGCGCGCGCTCTTCGGCGCTGGGCGGAAGGGTCGGCTCGTACGGACCCACCGATGCCGGCCCGGCGTACTTGATCAGGTTGATGTTGAACCACGCATAGAGGCCGCCGGCCTCGCGGATGCGGGTGCGCAGAGGGACGTGAGCGGGGTTCTCGGCCATATCTTTAGTGTACTGAACATCTCTGCACGTAGAATCAGTGGCATGACTTCCGACGACGAGCTGCTGCGACTCGAGAACCAGCTCTGCTTCGCCATGGTCACCGCGGCGCGCAACGTGGTCGCCGTCTACCGCCCCATCCTCGAGCCGCTCGGTCTCACGCACCCGCAGTACCTCGTGATGCTCGCCCTGTGGGAGCGCTCGCCGCGCTCGCTCACCGACCTTTCCGCAGAGCTCGCGCTCGAGCCGGCCAGCGCCTCACCGCTGGTCAAGCGGCTCGAGAAGGACGGGCTGGTGGAGCGTGCGCGCAGCACCGCGGACGAGCGACGTCTCGACATCACCCTCACCGATGCCGGCCGCGCGCTGCGAGCCCGAGCCGTCGAGGTGCCGCATGCCGTCATGGCAGCCGTCGGCACGGGCATCGAGGAAGTGGCTTCGCTCCGAGACGCGCTGAAGCCGTTCGCCGGTCGTGATGCTCGTTCGCCCTCGGCTGACGCGGAGCCCAGTGTCGGTGGTCGCTCCTACACTTGAACGGTGCCCATCGTTCCTGTCGCCTCCTCCGCAAAACTGAGTGTTCGCGGTGCCCGCGTTCACAATCTGAAGAACATCGACATCGACATCCCCCGAGACTCGCTGGTCGTCTTCACCGGGCTCTCCGGGTCGGGCAAGTCCAGCCTCGCGTTCGACACGATCTTCGCCGAAGGGCAGCGCCGCTACGTCGAATCGCTCAGCGCCTACGCCCGTCAGTTCCTCGGCCAGGTCGACCGCCCCGACGTCGACTTCATCGAGGGTCTGAGTCCCGCGGTCTCGATCGATCAGAAGTCGACCAACCGCAACCCGCGATCGACGGTGGGCACGATCACCGAGATCCACGACTACATGCGTCTGCTGTGGGCGCGCATCGGCATCCCGCACTGCCCCGACTGCGGTGAGCGGATCCAGCGTCAGACGGTGCAGCAGATCGCCGATCAGCTCGTCGAGCTGCCCGAGCGCACGCGCTATCAGATCGTCGCGCCGATCGTGACGCAGAAGAAGGGCGAGTTCGTCGACCTCTTCAAGGAGCTCGGTGCGAAGGGCTACTCGCGCGCGATCGTCGACGGCGAGCTGGTCCAGCTCGCCGAGCCGCCGAAGCTGAAGAAGAGCTACAAGCACGACATCGCCGTCGTGGTCGACCGGCTCGTGGCATCCGATGACATCCTCGCCCGCGTGACGGACTCGGTCGAGACGGCGCTGGGCCTTGCCGGCGGCATCATGCAGGTCAACTTCGTCGATGAGGAGGGCGACGCCGCCTGGCAGTCCTTCTCCGAGAAGCTCGCCTGCCCGAACGGGCACCCGATCGCGCTCACCGAGATCGAGCCGCGCACGTTCTCGTTCAACGCGCCGTTCGGAGCCTGTCCCGCCTGCGCGGGCCTCGGCACGCGGATGTCGGTCGACGTCGACCTCCTGCTGGGCGACGAGGACCTCTCGATCAGAGAAGGCGTGATCCTGCCGTGGACCACGCAGGGCAAGGGCCTGTTCCAGTATTACGAGCGCCTGCTCGACGGGCTCGCCCGCGATCTCGACTTCTCGCTCGACACGCCCTGGAATCAGCTGCATTCCGACGTTCGCGAGGCAGTGCTGCGCGGCGACAACTACAAGGTCAGCGTCAAGTGGAAGAACCGCTACGGGCGCGAGATGCGCTACACGTCCGGGTTCGAGGGCGTCGTGCCGTACATCGAGCGGCAGTACCAGCAGGCCGAGTCCGACACTCAGCGCGGCCGATGGGGCGAGTACCTGCGGGAGGTGCCGTGCCCCGTGTGCGACGGCGCGCGACTCAAGCCCGAGGTCCTCGCGGTCAAGGTGCACGGTCATTCGATCGCGGAGGTCTCGAATCTCAGCCTGGCCGACGCCAGCACCTTCATGCACGAGCTCGAGCTCACCGCGCGCGAGGCGAAGATCGCAGCGCAGGTGCTGCGTGAGATCCGCCTGCGCCTGGAGTTCCTGCTGCAGGTGGGCCTGTCGTATCTGAACCTCGGACGATCGGCGGGTTCCCTCTCCGGCGGTGAAGCGCAGCGCATCCGGCTCGCGACCCAGATCGGATCCGGCCTGACGGGTGTGCTCTACGTGCTGGACGAGCCCTCGATCGGTCTGCACCAGCGCGACAACCGCCGCCTCATCGAGACGCTGGTGCGGCTGCGCGACCTCGGCAACACCCTGATCGTGGTGGAGCACGACGAGGAGACGATCGAGGCTGCCGACTGGGTCGTCGACATCGGCCCGGGCGCCGGTGTGAACGGCGGCGAGGTCGTGCACTCCGGCCCCTACTCGGCGCTGCTCGCCGAGTCCGGGTCGATGACCGGCGACTACCTCGCTGGTCGGCGCGAGATCGCCCTGCCCGACAAGCGCCGCAAGATCGACAGGAAGCGGATGCTGAGCGTCGTCGGCGCCAAGGCGAACAACCTCAAGAACGTCACCGCCGACTTCCCCCTGGGCGTGCTCACCGCGGTCACCGGCGTGAGCGGCTCGGGCAAGTCGTCCCTGGTCAACGACATCCTCTACCAGGTGCTCGCCGGCCGGCTCAACGGCGCCCGCACGGTGCCGGGCAAGCACACCAGGGTGACCGGTCTCGACAACCTCGACAAGGTCGTGCACGTCGACCAGGCGCCGATCGGGCGCACCCCGCGATCGAATCCCGCCACCTACACCGGCGTGTTCGACCGCATCCGCACGCTGTTCAGCGAGACACCCGAGGCCAAGGTGCGCGGCTATCTGCCGGGCCGCTTCAGCTTCAACGTCAAGGGCGGGCGCTGCGACGCCTGCTCGGGCGACGGCACGATCAAGATCGAGATGAACTTCCTGCCCGACGTCTACGTCGACTGCGAGGTCTGCCACGGCAAGCGGTACAACCGCGACACGCTCGCCGTGCACTACAAGGGCAAGAACATCGCCGAGGTGCTCGAGATGCCGATCGCCGAGGCGGCGGAGTTCTTCGAGCCGATCCAGGCCATCCACCGGTACATGAAGACTCTCGTCGACGTCGGCCTCGGCTACGTGCGCCTCGGCCAGGCCGCGACGACGCTCTCGGGCGGCGAGGCGCAGCGCGTCAAGCTGGCCACAGAGCTGCAGCGGCGAAGCAACGGACGCAGCATCTACGTGCTCGACGAGCCGACCACCGGTCTGCACTTCGAAGACGTGCGAAAGCTCCTCGAAGTGCTGAACGGCCTCGTCGACAAGGGCAACACCGTCATCGTCATCGAGCACAACCTCGATGTCATCAAGTCATCCGACTGGGTGATCGACCTCGGCCCCGAGGGCGGGTCGGGCGGTGGGCAGATCCTCGCCACCGGCACCCCCGAGCAGATCGCCGAGGTGGCGGAGAGCCACACGGGCGCGTTCCTCGCCGAGGTTCTCGGGCAGGAGCGCGACTCGCGCAAGGCCGGCTGATGGCGGACGTCCTCCCGTACAAGCCGCGCGCGGGGGAGATCCCCACCGATCCCGGTGTCTACCGCTTCCGCGACGCCGACGGCCGGGTGCTGTACGTCGGCAAGGCGAAGAACCTCCGCCAGCGCCTGTCGAACTACTTCGCTCCGCTGCGCACCCTGCACGAGCGCACGCGACGGATGGTCACGACCGCGGCATCCGTCGAATGGACCGTCGTCGCGACCGACGTCGACTCGCTGCAGCTCGAGTACATGTGGATCAAGGAGTTCGATCCGCCGTTCAATGTGCGCTACCGCGACGACAAGTCGTATCCGTTCATGGCGATCACCCTCGCAGACGAAGCACCGCGCGTGATGGTGACGCGCAACCGGCGTATCCCCGGTGCGCGGTACTTCGGTCCGTATCCGAAGGTCTGGGCCGTGCACGAGACCATCGACCTGATGGTCAAAGCCTTTCCGATCCGCACATGCAGCGACGCCAGCTATCGACGCGCCATGCAGACGGGGCGACCGTGCTTCCCCGGCCAGATCGGCAAGTGCGGCGGCCCCTGCTCGATGAAGGTCACGATCGACGAGCACCGCGCGATGGTCGACGACTTCGTGGCCTTCATGGCGGGCGGTGACGAGCGGTTCACGCGCGATCTCACGAAGCGCATGCAGGCGGCCTCCGCCGCGATGGACTACGAGGCTGCGGCGCGCTTCCGCGACAAGCTCACCGCGATCGACGCTGTGCTCGGCAAGAGCGCTCTCGTGCTGCCGTCCGATGAGGATGCCGACCTTTTCGGCATCGCCGAGGACGAGCTGTCGGCGGCGGTGCACCATTTCGTGATCCGCGGCGGTCGCGTGCGCGGTGTGCGCTCACTCGCCGTCGACAAAGAGCTCGACATCAGCCGCGCAGAGCTCGTCGACCAGATCCTGCAGCGCGTGTACGGCGACTCGTCAGACATCCCGCGTCGCGTGCTCGTGCCCACCCTGCCCGACGACGCCGCCGAGCTCGAGGAGTGGCTTCGAGCCCGCCGCGGACGCCGAGTCGAGATCGCCGTCGCCCAGCGCGGGCAGCGCGCCGATCTCATGCGCACCGCCACCCTCAACGCGCAGCAGACACTGCTGCGCCACAAGACGCGGCGCACCAGCGACTACGTCGCCCGCACGCAGGCACTCACCGATCTGCAGGAGGCCCTCGGCATGGACGAGGCCCCGCTGCGCATCGAGTGCTTCGACATCTCGCACCTCGGCGGGACGAACGTCGTCGCATCGATGGTGGTCTTCGAAGACGGGCTGCCCCGCAAAGACCAGTACCGCTCGTTCAACATCGCCGAGACGACCGACGACACCGACTCGATGTACCAGGTGCTGATGCGCCGCCTCGCCCGGGTGGATTCGACGCCGGAGCAGGCCGGCGAAGACGAGGGCGAGGGCAGTCGGCGGCCGCGCTTCGCCTATCGGCCGCAGCTGCTGGTCGTGGACGGCGGTCAGCCCCAGGTGCAGGCGGCCGCGAGGGCGCTGCGCGACAGCGGACGCACCGAGATCGCCCTGTGCGGCATCGCCAAGCGACTCGAGGAGATCTGGGTGCCCGACGACGACTTCCCGGTCATCCTCCCGCGCACCAGTGAGGCGCTGTACCTCGTGCAGCGGCTGCGCGACGAGGCGCATCGCTTCGCGATCACCCACCAGCGCAAGCGCCGCCGTCGTGACATCCAGACCGTGCTGCGTGAGATCCCCGGCCTCGGCGACGCCAGGATCAAAGCGCTGCTCATCCATTTCGGATCGGTCACGGCGCTGCGAGCGTCGAGCCCTGAGCAGATCAGCGAGGTGGCAGGGATCGGACCGGTCCTCGCATCCACCATCCACGCACACCTCGCGGGTGGTCGGAGTCCCGCGACTCGGTAGGCTTGTCTCAGCGAAGGGAGCAACGGATGGCGGCCGCACAAGAGGGCGAGTTCCTCATCGTCACCGGGATGTCGGGAGCAGGTCGCACCACCGCGGCGAACGCCCTCGAGGATCTCGGGTGGTACGTCGTCGACAACCTGCCCCCGCAGATCCTCCGGCCGCTTCTCGAGCTCACCGACATGGGAGCCGGCAACCTTCCGAAGATCGCCGCGGTCGTCGATGTCCGCGGTCGCGGTCTGTTCGACGAGCTGCCGGACGTGTACCGGGCGCTGCGCTCCCGGGGCGGGGTGAAGGTGCTCTATCTCGACGCCTCCGACGACGTTCTCGTGCGTCGCTTCGAGTCGGTGCGCCGTCCGCATCCGCTGCAGGGCGACGGCACGCTGCTCGACGGCATCCGCACCGAGCGCTCGCGGCTCGCCACGATCCGCGAATCGGCCGACCTGCTCATCGACACGTCGACGCTGAACATCCACCAGCTCGCCATGCAGGTCTCGGAGATGTTCTCGGAGGAGGGCGCGGCGCGCCATCGCCTGACCATCCTGAGCTTCGGGTTCAAGTACGGCCTGCCGACGGACGTCGACCTCGTCGCAGACATGCGGTTCCTCCCGAATCCGTTCTGGAACGAGGAGCTGCGCGACTTCACCGGACGCGACGAGCCGGTGCGCGACTACGTGCTCGGCCTGCCGGGCTCCGAGCAGTTCCTCGACGCCTACGCCGCGGCGCTGCGCCCGGTGCTCGAGGGGTATCAGCGCGAGAACAAGAGCCACTCGACGGTGGCCATCGGCTGCACCGGCGGCAAGCACCGCTCGGTGGCGATGAGCGAGGAGCTGGCTCGTCGCCTGGCCGACGTGCCCGGCGTCGCCGTCAACGTGCGCCACCGCGACCTCGGTCGGGAGTGACCGCCGCCCCGGTGGCATCCTCCCGCCCGGAGACAGTCGCTCGGGTCGGTGCGCGGCCTCCGGGCCTTGTAGGCTAGTCCCTTGCGTCGCGATCCGGCGCCTGGATCATGAGGAGTCCCGTGGCACTAACCACCGACGTCAAGGCCGAGCTCGTCAGCGTGCGCAACGCACCCCCGACGGTGCGCGTCGCTGAGGTGACGACCATTCTGCGTTTCGCGGGCGGTCTGCACTCCATCGCCGGTCGGGTCGCGGTCGAGGCCGAGGTGGATGCCGAGCTGCTGGCCCGTCGTGTCAGCCGCGACCTCGCCGAGATCTACGGCGTGCGTCCCGAGATCGCGCAGGTCAAGGCCAGCGTCGCGAGCACGAGTGGATCCACCAGCGGCGCCCGCTGGGCGGTTCGCGTCATAGCGGCGGGGGAGACCCTGGCACGCCAGACCGGTCTGCTCGACGCGCGACGCCGGCCGGTGCGCGGCCTGCCCAACCGCCTCACCACCGGCTCCCCCGAGGAGCTCGCCGGCATCTGGCGCGGGGCGTTCCTGGCATCCGGATCCCTCAGCGAACCCGGACGATCGGCCATGCTGGAGATCTCGTGCCCGTCGGGCGAGGCCGCGATGGCGCTCGTCGGCGCCGCGCATCGCCTCGGCGTCGCGGCGAAGGCCCGCGAGGTGCGCGGCCT